>NZ_JAKMQP010000001.1:0-350865 GCF_025771615.1 Campylobacter sp. IFREMER_LSEM_CL292 | reverse complement strand
AGAGGAAAATATAGAGGAAAATATAGAGGAAAATATAGAGGAAAATATAGAGGAAAATATGAGCGAAATTTTAGACGATACACAAGATGAGTTTGCAAATTTAAATGAAAATGATATTATGTTGGCTTTAGGCGAAGAGCTTGCTCCAGCTATTGTAGAAAAGAAAGAAGAAAATAGATTAAGCACTCAAGAAAAAATAGAAAATTTACGAGAAGATGAAATGGTAAATGAGCTTAGTAAGAGTATAGCTCAAACCATTACTTCAAGTATTACTGATGATACTTTAAAGGCAGCTTTGAAAGGTATGAAGATGAATATAAACATCAATATAAGCTTTGATGAGGATAAACATTGAGCGGTCAAATTTTAATTATTTCAGGGCCAAGTGGAGCAGGTAAGAGTACCTTGCTTCAAAAACTTTTTAAAGAAAAAGATAATATTTATTTTTCTATTTCAAGCACAACAAGAGCTCCTAGGGAAAATGAAAAAAACGGAGTAGATTATTTTTTTATCAGTGAAGAAGAATTTAAACAAGGTATAGAAAAAGGTGATTTTTTAGAATGGGCTTTAGTGCATAAAAATTACTATGGTACATCGTTAATTCCTGTAAAAAAAGCATTGCAAGAGGGTAAAAGTGTCATTTTTGATATAGATGTGCAAGGCTTTTGCATAGCTAAAGAAAAAATGCCTAATTATATTACTTCTGTATTTATCACAACTAAAGATAAAAAAGAACTTGAAAAAAGATTGCTTAAGCGAAATACTGATAAAATAGAAGATATTAGCAAAAGATTAGAAAATGCTAGTGATGAAATGGCTTATTTGGATCGATATGATTTTTTAATCATAAATGATGATCTAGAAAAAAGTTATAGGGAGTTAGAAGCAGTTTTTGAAGCTTCAAAATTAAAAAGTGCAAAACATGATTTAAAACAAATTCAAATTCAATGGAATAAAGGAGAATAAAATGCATATGCCAAGTGGAACCCAATGGTTAATTATATTACTTATTGTAGTATTACTTTTTGGTGCTAAAAAAATTCCAGAGCTTGCTAAAGGTTTAGGAAAAGGTATTAAAACTTTTAAAGATGAAATGAATACTGATGATGATAAAAAAATCGTTCAAGAAGATGCACAAAAAATTGAAAAAATCAACGAAAAAGATGTGCTAGTAAAAGAAAATAATGAAGAAACAAAAAAAGCTTAAGGCGATATGTTGAAAACTTTAGTTTATAAAGAAATTAAAGAGAAACTAGGAAGAGATTTTATCTTAGAAAATCCTAAGAATAAAAATCTAGCCCATTTTGCTACACCTTTGGCTTTTTCTTTAGCTAAAGAATTAAGGCAAAACCCTATAATAATTGCTAATGATATTGTTGCTAAGTTAAAAGATTGTGATTGTTTTGAAAGTGTAGAGGCTTTAAATGGTTATGTAAATTTTAAGCTTTCAAAGGCTTTTTTAAATTCTTTGACTACGCAAGCTTTGAGTGATAGTGAAAATTTTGCAAAAGATGAAAAAAAAGAGCAGAGTTTTTTGCTTGAATATGTTAGTGCAAATCCAACAGGACCTTTACACATAGGGCATGCTAGAGGGGCTATTTTTGGTGATACTTTAACTAGGGTTGCTAGACATTTAGGATATAAATTTGATACAGAATATTATGTTAATGATGCGGGTAATCAAATTTATCTTTTGGGTCTTTCTATATTGCTTGCAGTAAAAGAGCATTGTTTAAAAGAGCAAGTTCGATATCCTGATGAGTATTATAAAGGTGAATATATCGTAGATGTGGCAAAAGAGGCTTTTGCTGAATTTGAAAAAGATTTTTTTATAGAAGGAAATATTTCACAATTAGCGCTTTGGGCTAAGGATAAAATGCTAAAAATTATTAAGCAAAATTTAGCCGATGCTAAGATATTTATTGATACTTATGTGAGTGAAACAAGCTATTATAGTGAATTAGAAAATACTTTAAAAGCCTTAAAAGAGCATGGTGGTACTTATGAGCAAGATGGTAAAATATGGCTTGCATCAAGTGCTAAAGGTGATGAAAAAGATCGTGTGATTATTAAAGATGATGGAAAAGGAACTTATCTAGCTGCTGATATAGTTTATCATAAAGATAAAATGAGTCGTGGTTATGATAAGTGTATCAATATATGGGGGGCTGATCATCACGGCTATATAGCTAGAATGAAAGCTGCTATGGAATTTTTAGGTCATGATAGTCAAAATCTTGAAATTATCTTAGCACAAATGGTTTCACTCTTAAAAAATGGCGAGCCTTATAAGATGAGTAAAAGAGCAGGAAATTTCATTTTAATGGGCGATGTTTTAGAAGAACTTGGTAGTGATGTGCTAAGATATATTTTTATCAGTAAAAAATGTGATACGCATTTGGAATTTGATGTAGATGAGTTTAAAAAAGAAGATAGCTCTAATCCTGTGTATTATATTAATTATGCTCATGCGAGAATTCATCAAGTATTTGCCAAAGCAGGTAAGAGTGTAAATGATGTTATATATGCTAAATTTGAGAGTTTAAATGAAGATGGTATGAATCTTTTGTTTGAAAGCTTAAATTTAAAAGCAGTACTTAATGATGCATTCGAATCAAGAGCCTTGCAAAAAATTCCTGATTATTTAAAAAATTTAGCCTCTTTATTTCATAAATTTTATAATGAAAATAAAGTTGTTGGCTCAAGCAATGAAGATGAGCTTTTAAAACTTTTTGCCATATGTGCCTTGAGTATTAAAACAGCTTTTGCACTCATGGGAATAGAGGCAAAGAATAAAATGAATCACGATTAATTTTGATCGTGATTTTTGCTTTTTTTAATACTTCTTGTCATCATAAAGCTTTGCTCAAAAAATAAAAGCAAGGTTATGCTTACTCCTACTGCTAGAGCTAATGTTACCGAAAGTGTTGTAAAGAAATAATCAAAAAAATGAATCAAAAAATTAGTTTTTTCGCCAATATCCTCTGAGCGTATAAAAGAAATCAAATACAATATAGCTTTGTATGCGTAAATTCCGGGTATCATAGGGATAAGAGCAGGAAAAGCTATAATTTCAGCAGGTGTTTTAAAAATCTTAGCCAAAAACAAACCAAGACAACCTATGCTAAAAGAAGCTATAAAGGTCGCAATAGCTAAAGTTTGAAAGCCAAAATACCCCATTAGAGTAAAACGCATACCATGCGCTATGGCGGCTAATATGGCTGAGAGTATGAGTGTTTTAAAGGGCGGATTACACACATAAGCAAAACCAAATCCTGTTAAAGCTGCAAAAAACATATCCCAAAGTATAGAAGAATAATCAATCATCTTAAAATTCCAAAGTCACTAATGCTAAGAGTGGTATAAATTCCAATAGCAATACAGCATACCAATATCGCCACACTAATAATACGACTAAAACCCATAAGTATGTGATCTTTTAAAATATCTATAATTGAGTTTATAAAATAAACTCCAGGTATTAAATACAAGATACTAGAACCCAAAGCAATATTTGCTTCTTGTATAAGCTTTAAATCCACTCCAAAAAACACAATAAAAGAAGATAAAAAAGAGCAAAAAATATATTGAATTCTTAAATCAATTTTTATTCTAGTGAGTAAAACTCTCAAACTAAAACCCACCAAAGTAGCTAAAAATACAAATAAACATCCATAAAAATCTCCCCCAAATAGCTTACAAAAGGCCGAATTTGCTGCTGAAACTAAAAATAAATTAGCTAAAAAAGGATTTCTTTTGGTTTGTTTGAGTTTTAAAAGAGAAATTTTGGCTTCTTCTAGGTTGTATTTATGATCATGAATTTGCCAACTTAATGCACTAAGTTCTAAAATAAGTTTAAAATTAATATGATTGTGTTTGTTAGGTATGATGTAGGTTCTTTGTATAGAATTGTCATCTTTATCAAAAATATTTAGCGTAGTATGATGAAAGAAAAAATTCATATTAATTTCATAACCATACGCATTAGCTATCCTTCCAACGCATTTTGCTACTCTTGCTGTGTAAGTTCCTGCACTTAGAAAAACGCTAATATATTCGATTAAAAAATTAGTTAAATTTTGAATTGATGGTTTTTGCATAAATATTCTTTAAAATAGTTTTTAAAGATTTTATCAAAATTAAAATATAAAATCTTATAAATTTAAAATATTTTTGTAAAAATATTAAAAATATATGCACTAGGTAATTTAAGGAAGTTAAAAAAATTAAGTGCGATTTTTCTTTTTTTGTATATAAATATAGATAGCTAAAAGCATACTTATAAAAATAATACAAGCAATAATAACAAAATGTAGATATTCTTTAAGTAAGTCTTCATTTTTACCTAAAATATAACCTAATATAAGTAAAATTAAACACCAAATTCCAGCTCCTAAACTAGTATAAAATATAAATTTTTTCAAATTCATTCTTGCAAGTCCAGCAGGTAAAGAAATGTATTGACGCAATCCAGGGATTAATCTACCGCTAAATGTTGATATTTCACCATGTTTATTGAAAAAGGCTTCAAACTGAGCAAATTTTGTTTCATTAACTCCAAAATATTTACATATTTTTAAAATAACATTACGCCCTAAAAAATAACATAAGTAATAATTTAATAAAGCACCCAAAAGAGCTCCAAAAGTCCCACAAAGTAGACATAGCCAAAAGTTAAGTTCGTTTTGATGAGCTAAATATCCAGCAGGTATCATCACTACTTCACTAGGAAAAGGAAAAAAGGAGCTTTCTATAAACATAAGAAAGATAATCCCCCAGTAACCCCAATCTTTTGTAAGAGTAAGTAAAAAATCTATAATATCACCAAGCATAAATACCCTTTAATTTTTTAAACTAATGATATAAATTTAGTTTTAATGTTTTAAAAATATAGCATGGCTTTTGCACAAATGACTATTAAAATACATAAAATCAAAGCAATCAAGTGAGATTTTAAAGGATCTTTTCTTTTTAAAATTCTTATAAAAAACAAAGAATAACAAGTTAAAGCTAACATTGTTATTAGTAGCAAAAGCTTGATAAATAAAAATACTCCAAAATTGCTTGCAAAAAAATCCCAAAAAGAATTAAATTCATAAAAACTTAAAAGATAAAAACCACTCAATAAAAGTAAGATAAAAATACTAGCAAAAATAAAAATACTTGATTTGGCATAGGCTTTTTTAATTTTATCGCAATCTTCTTTGCTTTCGTGTTTATAAGCAAAGCAATAAACACAAACATCAAAAAATACATAGGCTATAAAAAATATAGCACAGATAAGATGAATACAAATAAAAATAAAATGCATAACTAATCTCCTTAAAAAATCATAGCACAATTTTAAGGAGATGTAAAATTAAAGTTTTTCTAAAATTTGGATAGTTTTGATTTTATCTCCTGCTCTAATGCTATCTAGTACTTCTAAACTTTCTTTGTCTTCAGGATTGATTTGTCCAAAGATAGTATGCACTCCATCTAAATGAGGTTGTGGGCTGTGACAAATAAAAAATTGTGAACCACCTGTATCTCTACCAGCATGAGCCATAGATAAGCTACCTCTTAAGTGCTTGTGTTTTTGATCGTCACATTCACATTCTATCTCATAACCAGGGCCACCTGAACCTATACCATAAGGACAACCACCTTGTATTACAAAATTTGGAATCACGCGGTGAAAAACAAGCTCATCATAAAAACCTTCATTGGCTAAGTTGGCAAAATTACACACAGTTTGTGGTGCTTCATCGGGAAATAATTCTAATTTCATATCACCTTTTTCGGTGCTAATGATAGCAAAATTGTATTTTTTTGCATCTTTTATGTCGATTTTTTTAAGCATTTTTTGCTCCTATTCTATGTTGGTATAAACTGCTTGTACATCATCATCATCTTCTAATTTATCAAGCAATTTTTCAATATCAAGAAGTTGCTCTTCGCTAAAGCTTACGGGGTTATTAGCAAGATATTCAAGTCCTGCTTTTTTAAGCACTAAGTCTTTTTTTTCTATGGCGTTACTAAGTTCACCAAAAGCAGTGTAATCACCTATAATTAGTAATTCTTCTTCATTTTGTTCAAGTTCTTCAAGTCCCGCATCAATGAGTTCAAGTTCAAGTTCTTCTAGATCTCCATCATATTTTTCAAGATGAAAAACAGCTTTATGTGAAAACATAAAAGTCAAAGAGCCATTTTGTAAAATTTCTCCACCATTTTTGCTAAAAATTGCTTTTACATTAGCCACTGTGCGTGTAGGATTATCACTCATACACTCAACAATGATTAAAGCCCCATGTGCTGCTTTTCCCTCATAGTGGATATTTTTAATATCAGCACTATCTTTTCCACTTGCTCTTTTAATAGCTGCATCGATATTGTCTTTTGGCATATTATTAGCTTTTGCAGTAGCTATGGCACTACGAAGCTTTGGGTTCATATCAGGATCAGCTCCGCCTTCTTTTGCTGCTACTTGTATAGCCTTTGCAAGTTTTGGAAAAAGTTTGCTCATTTTATCCCATCTTGCTTCTTTAGAGGCTCTGCGATATTCAAACGCTCTTCCCATAAATTCTCTCTTTCTTATATTGTTTTAAAGTTAAAAGTATAAACTAAGAAGTCTAAATTTGATTTTAAAGGAGTAAAAGAGTGATCAGAAAAGCTAGAAAAGATGATGTTAAAAAATGCATACAATTGCTTGCTTTAGCAATGGATCATTTTATATACAAACTTAGTGGTTATAATGATCATCAAAAAGCCATAGAGGTTTTAGAAAATTTCTTCACTCAAGAAAATAATCGTTTAAGCTATGAAAATATATATGTTTATGAAGAAGATAGGGAAATTTTAGGTGCGATTTGTTTTTATGATGGGGCTTTGGCGGATGAGCTAGATAAGCCTTTAAATGAGCATTTAGAATTTTTAGGAATCAATGAAAAAGTTTTAAAAGAATGTGAAAATGAGTTTTACTTAGATAGTATTTGTGTGGATGAAAAAGCAAGAGGAAAAGGTATTGCTAAGAAATTGATTGAATGTGCTTTCAATGAAGCTTTAAAAAATGGTAAAAAGCTTTCATTAATCGTAGAAGATGAAAATATAAATGCAAAAATGCTTTATGAAAAAATGGGTTTTAAATTGATAAAAAATAAAATTTTTCACACTCATAAATATGAATACAGAGAAAAAGGAGAATAAATGATTATAAAAACTAAAAATATTAATTGTCAAAGTTGTGTAAATTTAATTAAAGTTTCATTGGAAGATGAATTTGGTGCTATGCAAATAAGTGTTGAAAATAAAAGTATAGAGATTGATTTAAAAGCAGAGCAAGTTGAAGAGTTTAAAAAACAATTGCAAGATTTAGGTTTTGAGACAGATGAAGCATGAGTTAAAGTTAAAAATAGGCAATATGACTTGTGTTAATTGCTCTAATGCTATAGAAAAAGTTTGTGCAAAAATTGATGGGGTAGAAGATGTAAGTGTTTCTTATGTCAATTCTAGTGGAGTGTTTTTGCTTAAAGATTTATCTTTAGAAGCAAAGATCAAAGAAAAAATCAAAGCTTTGGGTTTTGAGATATTGCACGAAGAACAAAATTTATACGAATTTAAACTCAAAGAGCTTAAAAATATGAAAACAAAGCTTATTATGAGTATAATTTTAAGCTCTATTGTGATGTATTTTGAAATGTTTGTTCAAGGAAATGTTTCTGCTTTAATTCAAATGTTTTTATCTATGGTAGCGATTTTTTATTGTGGAAAAGGTTTTTTTATCCACGCTCTTAAAGGATTAAAACATAAAAATTTAGATATGAATACCTTGATATCCTTAGGTGCTTTTACTTCTTTTATATATTCTTTTTTTGTGTATTTTGAGGTATTTAGTAAAGATGGTTATTTGTATTTTAGTGGCGGAGCGATGATTGTAAGCTTTGTTTTATTAGGTAAATACTTAGAAGAAAAGGCTAAATTTAAATCCTTAGAATATCAAAACAAACTAAAAAATATAGATATTAAAAAAGCTAATATAATCTTAGAAGATGCAAGTATAAAAAGCATACCTAGTGCTTTTGTAAAAGAAAATGATGTGATTTTAGTAAAAGAGGGTGAAAGCGTTGTTGTTGATGGGGTGATTATAGCAGGCGAGGCTGAGGTTGATGTGAGTTTTTTAACAGGAGAATTTTTACCACTTTTGAAAAAGCAAAATGATGAAATTCTAGCAGGAAGTGTGTTGATTAATGGAAGCTTAAAGATTAAAGCTAGTAAAAAGGCGATTGAAAGCTCATTAGAACAAATTAAAGATCTTGTTTTTAAAGCAGGCAATATCAAAACACCTTTAGCAAATTTAGCTAATAAAATTTCAGCTTATTTCGTAGCTTGTATTATTGTTTTATCACTTTTTGTGTTTGTTTTTTGGTATTTTAAAGAAGGAGTCAACGCAGCATTTTTACATGCTTGTGCCACCCTTTTAATCTCTTGTCCTTGCGCTTTGGGCTTAGCAACCCCTATAGCCATAGTTAGTGCTTTAGCAAATGGTGCAAGAAATTTTATCTTAGTAAAAAATCCAGCGGTATTAGAGAATTTAGCTAGTATAAAACTTGCTATTTTTGATAAAACAGGCACTTTAAGTCAAGATGATTTAAGTGTTTATAAGCATGATCTAACTCAAGAAAATTTTCAAAAACTCACGCAAATTGAAAATTTAAGCTCACATCCAATCGCAAAGGCTTTTACTAAAGAATTGAATGTAAATTTAAATTTACAAGGAAAATTAAGTGTTTTAGTGGGTAGTGGTTTGCTTTATGAGGAAAATAATGATAAATATTTAATAGGCAATGAAAAATTAATGCTTGAAAATAGTGTTGATATACAAAAAAGCAAGCAATTTTTGCAAGAATTTGAAGATCAAGCACCTATATGTTTGTATTTTGCAAAAAATAATATTTGTCTTGGCGGGGTTTGTTTAAAAAATGAACTTAAAAACGAAGCTAAAAATTTGATAGCAAATTTAAAACAAAAAGGTATAAAAAGTATTATTTTAAGTGGTGATAATAAAAAAAGTGTTACTAAAATAGCAAATGAGCTTAATATTGATGAATATTATTCTGATTTAAAACCTGAGCAAAAACTTGATTTCATAAAAGAAAAAATCAAAAAAGAAAAAGTTCTTTTTATAGGAGATGGTATCAATGATGCTCCTGCTTTAAATTTAGCTAGCGCAAGCATAAGTTTTTCTAAAGCAAGTGAGCTTGCTAAAAAAAGCGGAGATTTGATTTTGATAAAAGATGATTTATCTTTAATAGCTTATTGTTTTGAGCTTTCTCAAAGAACTAAAAATATCATCAAACTTAATCTTTTTTGGGCTTTTGTCTACAATGCTTTATGTATTCCCATTGCGGCAGGTCTTGTGCCATTTATAAGTCTTAGTCCGCATTTGGCAGCTTTAGCAATGTGTTTTAGTTCGGTAACGGTTGTAGTCAATTCTTTAAGATTGCGTTAGATATTTCAGTTTTATTTAATATTTGTTGTATTATATTAATATAATTTTAACAAAAAGGAGTATTTAATGAATTGCAATTGTAGTTTTTCTATGATGAGTGTAATAAGATATTCTAAAATGATTATCTTGCTTACCGTTGCCTCTTTGGCTGCTATTGTTGTTTTTGGTAATATAACTGATTATAATTCAAATTTTCAGTTTGTAAAACATGTTATGAGTATGGATACTAAGCCTGATTATTTAGGTAATGCTATTGTTTATAGGGCTATTACAAATTCTACGATCCATCATATTGCCTATATCTTTATTATTTGTTTTGAAGCTTTTATTATGCTGACTGCTTTAAAAGGTGCTTTAGATATGTTTAAAGCAAGAAATTTAGATGCAAAAACTTTCCATGAAGCTAAAAAATTTGGAATCATTGCTTTAACTTGTTGTTGTTTGTTATGGTTTTTTGGTTTTCAAGTGGTGGCTGCAGAGTGGTTTGGCATGTGGATGAGTAAAACTTGGAATGGTTTGCCTGATGCTACTAGATTAGTAACCTATATGCTTTTAGCATTAGTTTATATTAGTATTAAAAACGATGATTAAATCACAAACTCTCTGTTGAGGGTTTGTGGAAAATATAAAATGTTTTTATAATAATTGAGCTTGTAAATATTTATTTCTTCTTTTTTTGTAATTATTCCATAATTTAAAAAACAAAAAAATTAAAGCTAGACTCAGTGCTAAAAAATGTGGAATTTGCGGTATTTTTGCAGATAAAAAATAATGCCAAGATACTAGTAAAAAGCAAAAATAGCCAAATTTTCTTATCTTGCTTAATTTTTTAAAAAGCTTAAATGAGCTTATAAACATAAGTGTGAGTATGAAAAAGCTTATAAAACCACTAAATTCTAAATTTTTACTAAAAGTATCTTTGAAAAAAAGCATTAAATCTAAATTTTTACTAAAAGCAAAGTAATTAAAAAAGTGAATCAAAGCCCAAAAAAATGCATAAAAACCTAAAAATTTAGGGTAATCTTTTGTGTGTTTATACTTTAAAAGTGAAAAAAATAGGCTTAATCCAAAAAAGATTAAGCCAAATACACCACTATAAAAATATACAGATTTTACAATATCAATTTCTTGCATGATTTGATAAACACTAAAAACAATACTTAAAACAAAAGCTAAAAATCCACTGATATTATAAACTTTTTTGCTCATTAAAAATTAACCTTTAAATCCATATCTTTATACAAATGTGCTACTTCTTTTTCATAGCCATTAAACATCTGTGTAGGCTTAGTGAAAAAATCTCCCAAAGGACGCTCGTTTGCTTGAGACCATCTTGGGTGAGAGACATTTGGATTAACATTAGCATAAAATCCATATTCTCTAGGGTTTGCTAACTCCCATGTGGTTTTAGGTTGTTCTTTGGTAAATTCTATTTTTACAATAGATTTTATACTTTTAAAGCCATACTTCCATGGAACTACAAGGCGAATCGGTGCTCCATTTTGTCCTAATAAAGGCTTTTTATACATGCCCACAGCCATAAGTGTTAGTGGGTGCATAGCCTCATCTAATCTTAAGCCTTCTACATAAGGATAATCAAGAGTTGGAAAAAATGAGGCTTGATCGGCAAATTGATTTTTATCAAAAAGAGTGGTAAATTTTATAAATTTAGCTTCACTTTTAACTTTACATTTTTCTATTAAAGCACGCAATTCAAAACCAATCCAAGGCACCACCATGGACCAAGTTTCAACGCAGCGAAATCTATAAATTCTCTCTTCTAATGGAAAAGCCAATAAATCTTGCATAGTTAAAGTCAAAGGTTCTTCAACTTCCCCGCTAACTTCTATTTTCCAACCATTTGTGTTGAAATTTTTTGCAAGCTCAACAGCTCTTTTTTTATCAGTAGAAAATTCATAAAAATTAACATAATTAGTTGCAATTTTTTCTTCACTTAAATTTAATTTTTCATTGTTAGGATCAGGAAAGAAATTTAATGCCATTAATTCAGATTGAACTAAAGCTGAACTAACTAAAGCTCCAGCACCTAGTTTTAAAAAATGGCGTCTTTTGTTATATAATTGTTCGTTTGTGATATTCATGAAGCATCCTTTATATATTTTGTGATATTAAAACATATAAAGGAAAATAGAAGGATAATTTTTATTATTTTATAAAAAATATTTTTAAAAAATTACCTCATTATTTTCAGATAGAGCAGGGTTGTTTTTTGGAAATGGAGAAGTATTAGTGTAGTACTCTCTTTGTTTTTCATAAATTCCTTGATAAACCCCTTTTGGGATGATAAATTTTCTAGCGCTATCAGGATAAAGTTCTAAGTATTTTGTTAAAAATTCTTTAAAAACCGGCGCAGCAGTTCTTGCCCCACCTTCTATTTGTTTCATAGGCTTATTATCATCATTTCCATACCAAATGATAGCTTCTATTTCAGGAGTTAAGCCACAAAACCACGCATCAATGCTTTTATTTGAAGTGCCTGTTTTTCCAGCTATTTCAATCCCTTCTACTCTAGCATTACGCCCAGTGCCTTTTTTTACAACATTTTGCATCATATCATTGACTAAAAAGGCTTGTTCAGGTTCGCTGATTTTTCTTTCTTCGGAATCAAATTCTACTACTATTTTACCATTTTTATCGATTACTCTTTTAATGAGTAATAAGTCTTTTTGCACACCATAGTTTCCAAATACCGTGTAAAGTTTAGCATAATCATAAATGGAAATTCCAAAGCTACCCAAAACTATAGATAAATCAACTGGTATGTTTTCAAAGCCCATAAATTGAAGCTTATCGTGGATTACATCAAGTCCTAGGGCAAGAGCTAAATTTATGGTAGCTAGGTTTCTTGAGCCAGTTAGCGCTTCTTTTAAACTTATGAGTCCTAGAAATTTTCCACCATAATTTTTAGGTTTCCAATCTTTCTCATCTTTTTTAGTACTTTCAAAAATTCTTGAAATATCAGCAACCTTACTCATAGGAGAATAGCCCATGTCAATGGCAATTTGATATAAGAAAGGCTTAAAAGAACTCCCCGGTTGTCTTAAGCTTTGAGTGGCGCGGTTGAAATTACTTTTTGTGTAATTTACCCCGCCAACTAAGGCTAAAATGTCTCCATTTTGATGATTTGCTACTATCATAGCTCCATTGAGTGTGCTTAAATTTGCATCTTTATCTCTTTTAACTATTTCATCATAGCCAAATTTTAAGGCTTCTCTTGCAATATTTTGCACATCAAGATCAATGGCAAGCTCTATTTTATAGCCACCACTTTTTAAGTCTTTAATCCCACTTAGTTGTTTTAAAACTTCTTGGGTTACATAAGGAGCTGCATTTTGTGTTAAGGTATCATCATATACTTTTGGAATTTCTTTTAAGGCATTTTCATACTCTTCTTTAGAAATCCAACCAAGATTATACATCCTTTGTACTACGCTATTTGCTCTAGCTAAAGAAAGATCTAAATGTCTAGTAGGATCATAAGTACTTGGAGCCTTTGGCATACCTACCAAAATAGCAATCTCTTTCAAACTAAGCTCATCTAAATTTTTTCTAAAATATCCAAGTGCAGCAGTTTTTACTCCATAATATCCATGTCCAAAGAAGATGAAATTTAAATATCTTTCTAAAATTTGCTCTTTAGTTAAAGTATTTTCTATCTTATATGCAAGCAAAGCTTCTTTTAGCTTTCTGCTCAAAGTACGCTCAGGAGTTAATTCTGTATTTTTTATGAATTGTTGAGTAAGAGTGGAAGCTCCTTCCATAGTTTTTCCACCGCTTCTTATGATTTTAATAGCTGCTCTAAAAATTGCATCTATATTAACCCCGCCATGTTCAAAAAAGCTAGTATCTTCAATGGCTACCAAAGCTTCTATAAGTCTTGGTGGAAGTTCTTCATAAGGAGCATAAAAGCGGTGTTGCTCGAAAACATTTGCAACTAATTTTCCATTTTTATCAAAAATTTGTGTTGTAAGAGGCGGTTTGTAATCTTTAAAGGTATATTGATTTAAATCAGAATCAGAAAATAAATATGCAATAAATATAAAAACTCCAACCGCACACATTATACAAAAAGAAAGAAATATTTTTAAAATTTTTATCATAAAAATGCTTTCAAAAGTTCTATATTAAGCCCTAGTGCTGTACTTTGATGGCCTATGATTTTTTTAATGTATTTTTTATGAAATCCCTCGCACATCACAGCACCGGCTTTACCTTGATAAAGTTTTGAATCAATGTATTCTTGCATATCTTTTAAATCAAATTTATCCAAAATCAAATCACACTTGCTAAGATTAAAAATCTTTTTATCTTCTAAAACTAAAATCATCGCGCTTAAAACGCTAATGCTTTTGCCACTTTGCAAATTGAGCATATTAAAAGCCTCATTGTCGCTTTTAGCTTTAGTAAGAATGATATTTTGAGTACAAACTATACTATCAGCAAATAAAACATTTTTAAAATCAGGATATTTTGCAAAAAACTGTCTTTCTTTTTCTAAAACAATTTTTTGCACATAAGAGCTTGGATTATCTTTTTTTATTAAACTCTCATCATAATCGATAATAATTTGCTCAAAAGCGATATTTGCTTCTTTTAATAAAGCAACGCGTGAAGGCGAACTTGAAGCTAAATAAAGCATTAAGCAAGACTTTCTTCTATAATTTTTCTAGCATGATCAAGTGCTTGTTCTATTTTACTTGTATCTTTACCGCCAGCTGTTGCAAAATCATCTCTACCGCCACCGTTTCCACCAAGCATTTGTGCAATTTCTTTTACCAAAACGCCAGCTTTTAATGAAGCGTCTTTAACACCTGCTGCTATGATAATCTTACCTTCTTTTTCTTGTAAAAGTAAAATCGCAGCTTTGTTAAATTTATTTTTAAACTCATCTATCATAGTTTTTATATCACCACTATCTATTTTTTGTACACAATATTGAATGCCATTTAATTCTTTAGAGTTTAATTCTGTTTTGTTTGAATTTTTTAATTCATTTTTTAAACTGGCTATTTCATTTTTTAATTTTGCTACATAGCCTAAAATATCTTGAGTTTTTAACTCTTCTTTGGCTTGATTAAGCTCTTTTAAATTTTCACTAACATAATCAAGCGCAGCTTTGCTTACCACCGCTTCTATCCTTCTAACCCCAGCACTAACACCACTTTCTTTGATGATGTAAAAACTTCCTATTTCAGAGCTATTTTTCACATGAGTACCACCGCAAAGCTCTTTGCTAGCTCCTAGGGTTAAAACTCTTACTTTTTCTTGATATTTTTCACTAAATAAAGCTATTGCACCACTTTTTTTAGCTTCATCTAAAGCTAAAATTTCAATTTTAGCTTCATTTGCTTGCATGATGTAAGTATTTACCAAAGCTTCTATTTGCTTTAATTCTTCTTTATTTAGGGCTTTTGGATGAGTAAAGTCAAATCTTAATTTATTGTGTTCTACTAAAGAGCCTGCTTGGCTAATGTGTGAGCCAAGAATTTCTCTTAAAGCATGGTGTAATAAATGTGTCGCACTATGATGTCTTGCGATTTGTTCTCTTTTTTTAGTATCTATGCAAGCTAGCACTTCATCGTTTGTTTTAAGATCTTGTTTTAATTTCACTTGACTAAGATTAATATCAAAGAATTTTTGTGTATCTAAAACCTCATTTTCATTGATAAAACCTATATCAGCACTTTGCCCTCCACTTGTTGCGTAAAATGGAGTTTTTTCAAGCATTAACCACGCTATATCTCCTGCCTTAGTTTCGGTTATGATTTTAAAATTTTCATCCAAAATAGCCATGATTTTAGTTTTTTCTTCATAATTTTCATAACCACTAAAAGTATTTTTGCCAAATTTTTCTAATAAAACTTTAAAGTCCCCGCTAACTGCTTTATCCCCACTTCCTTTCCAAGAAGCCTTAGCTCTATCTTTTTGTTCTTGCATAAGCTCATTAAATTTAGCCTCATCTATACTAAGATTTTTTTCTCTTAGCATATCTTGGGTTAAATCAAGCGGAAAACCATAAGTATCATAAAGTTTAAAAGCTACTTCACCACTAAAAATATCTTTAGTTTTTTTAAGTTCTTCGTTAAAAATTTCTATACCATTTTCAATAGTGCTTAAAAATCTTTCTTCTTCTAGTTTGATTTGTTCTTTAATAAATTCTTTTTTTTCATTTAAGTAAGTATAATGCCCACCCATTAACTCACAAACTACATCTACAAGCTCATACATAAAAGCTCTTTTAAAACCTAACAAATATCCATGTCTTAAGGCACGACGCATAATTCTTCTTAAAACATAGCCCCTGCCTTCTTTATCAAACCCAACTCCTTGAGCAAGTAAAAATACACTTGATCTTATATGATCAGCAATTACTCTATAACTAGCTCCGCTTTCATAAGTATAAGTTTTACCGCAAAGTTTTGCAATACTCTCAATAATAGGCATAAACAAAGAACTATCAAAATTACTAAATTTTCCTTCTTTTATAGCACTAACTCTTTCAAGCCCCATGCCTGTATCAATACTTGGTTTTGGTAATGGAGTAAGCGTTCCATCTGCACTTCTTTCATACTGCATAAAAACTAGGTTCCAAATTTCTAAGAACCTATCTCCATCTCCACCCATATAATCTTCACTAGAATTAAAATGCTCAGCGCCTTGATCATAAAAAATTTCACTACAAGGTCCACATGGTCCAGTATCGCCCATTTGCCAGAAATTATCTTTATCGCCAAATTTATAAATTCTTTCTTTTTCTATATGTTTTTGCCAAAGCTCATATGCTTCATCATCACTTTCATGAACGGTTACATATAATCTTTCTTTAGGTAATTTTAAAACCTCAGTTACAAATTCCCAAGCATAAGCAATAGCTTGTTCTTTAAAATAATCTCCAAAACTAAAATTCCCAAGCATTTCAAAGAAAGTATGATGTCTTGCCGTATAGCCTACATTGTCTAAGTCATTATGTTTTCCACCAGCTCTTATACAAGTTTGACAGCTTGTTTTACGCGGAGGATTAGGGCGTGGTACTTCTCCGGTAAATATGCTTTTAAAAGGTACCATACCTGCATTAGTAAAAAGTAAAGTTGCATCATCAGGCACCAAAGGGCTTGAAGGAGTGATTTCATGTCCTTTTGATTTAAAAAATTCTAAATATTCTTTTCTTATATCCATAGATTTTCCTAGCTAGTTTTTTACTTAAAATAATACCAAAAATACTTTAAATTAAGTAAAACTATCTTATAATCATGATTTTAAATTTATAAGGTTAATATAATGAAAATTCCTTTTATAGACTTAAATGCTCAATATAATGCTTATAAAAATGAAATCGATGAGGCTATTGGTGAAGTTTTACAAAGCACCTCTTTTATAGGTGGTGCAAAATTAGAAGAATTTGAAAATAATTTGGCTAAATATGTAGGTGTCAAACATGCAATAGGCTGTTCAAGTGGCACAAGTGCGTTATTTTTAGCCTTAATGGCTTTGGGTGTGGGTAGGGATGATGAGGTAATAGTGCCAAGTTTTACCTTTATAGCTACGGCTGAAATGGTTGCTCTAATCGGTGCTAAGCCTGTTTTTGTAGATATTGATTTTAAGGATTATAATCTTAGTTTAGAAAAAGTTCAAAGTGTTATCACGCCTAAAACTAAAGCTATAATTGCTGTGAGTATTTTTGGGCTTATGCCTGATATGTTTGCTTTAAAAGAACTTTGTAAAAGTCAAAACATTGCTTTAATAGAAGATAGTGCGCAAAGTTTTGGAGCTAGTCAAAAGGGTGTAAAATCATGTGTTATAGCTGATATATCTTGCACAAGCTTTTTTCCGTCTAAGCCTTTAGGTGCTTATGGAGATGGTGGGGCGATTTTTACCCAAGATGATGAATTAGCGCAAAAAATAAAAATTTATTTAAATCATGGACAAGTGCAAAGATATAAGCATAAATACATCGGTATTAATGGAAGGCTTGATACCATCCAAGCAGCTGTTTTAAATGTGAAATTAAAATACTTAGATGAAGAGATTAAAAAAAGAGAAGTAATAGCAAAAGTTTATGATGAAAATTTAAAAAATTGTATTTTGCCGCCAAGAAAAGATGATTTTGTGAGTGCTTGGGCTCAATATAGCGTGCGTGTAAAGAATAGAGAAAAATTCATGCAAAAATTACAAGAGCAAGGTATACCTACTGCGGTGCATTATCCTTTGGGGCTTCATTTGCAAGAAGCTTTCGATTATCTTGCTTATAAAAAAGGTGATTTGCCAAATACAGAGCTATTAAGTGATGAAATTTTATCCTTACCTATGAGTGCGTTTTTAAAAGAAGAACACCAAATTAGAGTGATTGAGGCTTTTAAATGAAAATAGGGCTTATAGGCCTTGGTAAAATGGGTAAAAACCATTTAAGAGAACTCGAGCGTAATTTAAAAGTAAAAGAAATTCATCTTTATGATCCTTTCTGTAAAGATAAATTTAAACACTTTTTTCATAAAAATTTTGATGATTTTTTAGCACAAAATCTTGATGGTGTTATCATTGCTACGCCTACTCATACGCATTTAGATATAGCTTTAAAGGTTTTTCCTAAAATAAAAAATATTTTGATAGAAAAACCTTTGGCATTAAATGTAGATGAAATTTTAATTTTAGAGCAAAAAGCTAGAGAAAATAAAGTCAGAGTAGGGGTGGGCTTTTGTGAGAGATTTAATCCGGCTATTTTAACTTTAAAAGAAAAACTTTTAGAAGATGATATTATAAGTATTAACATACAAAGAATTTCTCCTTATCCACAAAGAATAAATGATGTGGGTGTTTTAAGTGATCTTAGTGTGCATGATATTGACTTAGTTAGATTTTTAAGTCAAGAACAAATTTTAAAAGCAAATGTTTATAAAAGCTTTCATCATGATAAATTTGAAGATGAGGTAATGATAGGTTTAAAATTGGAAAATATTTTAGCAAATATCCATGATAGTTGGAATGGACAATGTATTATAAGAAAGATCACACTTTTAGGTAAAAAACGTACTTATGAACTTGATCTTAAAAATTTTGAACTTTTTATTAATATGCAAAAAATTCCAAATTTATATAAAAATTCTCCTTTATATGCTGAGCATGAGGCTTTTTTCGAGTTTTTACAAAATGGGGTTTGTGAAAATTTAGCTAGCATTGAAGATGCTTTGAGAGTGCAAGAAATTTTAGAAGGTGTTTGATAGTGAAATATGTATTTTTTTTAAATATGGGCGGGGTTAATAAACTTGATGAATGTGAAGTTTTTTTAAAAAATATGTTTAATGATCCTTATATTTTAGGGATAAAAAATGTTTTTTTAAGAAAATTTGTAGCCTTTATAATAAGAAAATCAAGATTAAAAGCTATGAAACAAAACTATGAAAAAATGGGTGGGAAATCCCCACTTACTCAAATCACACAAAGTTTATGTGATAAATTAAATTCTAAAACTAGAGAATATAAATTCGATTTTATTAGTCTTTATGTACCACCTTTTGCAAATGAGGTTTTTTCAAAATATGATTTTCAAAAAAATGATGAAATTATTTTATTTCCTCTGTATCCTCATCATTCTAAAACCACTGTAACTAGTTCTTTAGAAGTAGTGGAAAATGAGCTAAGAAATATCCAAAACCAAGCTAATGTAAAAATCATTGATGTTTTTTATAAAGATGAACTTTATAATGAAATGATTATAAAGCATATTTTAGAAAAAAAAAGAGAATACGATTATAAAACTTTGATTTTTTCTGCGCATTCTTTACCACTTTCAGTGATTAAAAAAGGTGATTTGTATGAAAAACATGTGCAAGAGCATGTGGATATTTTAAAAGGAAAACTTAAAAATAAATTTGACCAAATCATTTTATCATATCAATCAAAACTAGGTCCAGTTAAATGGCTTGAGCCTAACACAAGTGATATTTTAGAAAGTTTAGATCAAAAAGCTTTGATTTATCCTATATCTTTTTGTATAGATTGCTCTGAAACGATTTTTGAGCTTGGAGTTGAATATAGGCACTTAGCAAAAAGCGATTATGAGCTTATTAAATGTCCTAATGATAGTGATGAGTTTATAGAGTTTATTTTAAATCAAGTAAAAATATAGTTTTTATATTAATGTTTTATAGCGGTATTAAAAAACATATATTTTTTTCTCGGGATATTTTCTAAATTCCAGTTTGATAGTTTTTGATTGAAATTTATACATCCACTAAACATACTTTGTGTGTTTATAACACTATCAATATTCCAATTGTTTAAATCTTGATTAAATTTTGGAGTTTTTGAAAAAGGAATTTTGAAAATAGATTCACAAAAAAATGCATATTCCATCCATAATACATTTGAAACATCCCAGCAATGAATTTTAAGCTTTTTTGTTGTAGTTATTTAGAGCTTGTTGGATCTTATATCCTAAAACACTCCTTCAATATTGTCAACATTGTTTGTATCTCAAGTTTTTATACCTATAAATTTTTCTTCACTAATATTACTAAATAAATAGCTCATATCTTGAATTAAACTTGTATCTATATTTTTAAGCGGAATATCTGATAGTATCAAATATTTAAGAGTTTCTTTTGTTTTTGGTTTGTGGATTATCTTTTTTGATTGCAGTTTGAGTAAATACAATATAACTAAAAACACAAGTAAAGTTATAAATAATAGAACCCAATACTTTAAATAAGCGAAACAAAAAATCAATATAAAAAAAGATTATTATTGTAATTTTATTTTTTAATGTCATTGTTTTTGCTTTCTATGGGTTTTAAATAACTTTCTTTAATCAAAAGATTTACTGTATCTTTAAACATAGGTAAAGCACTTTGTGCGGCATAATAACTATAAGCTTTGGTAGGATGTCTTACTAAAACTCCAATGGTATAGGTATTTTTCTCATCATTTGCAAAGCCAAAAAACGAGGCATTATAGCGATTTGAAGTATAGCCTTTTCTTTCAGCAATCCTAGCTGTACCCGTTTTTCCACCTATAATGATACCTTGAGTTCGTGCTTTTTTACCGGTTCCTTTTTCTATAACATTAATTAAAATTTGCTGCATTTCTTTGGCAGCTTTGCTTGAAAGAATTTTTTCTTTTTTAACTTCATCATCAAGTTTTATTAAACGCCCATCTTGATAAATTTTATTTGCAATTTGTGGGGTGATGTAAATTCCATCATTGTTAAATACATTATAAGCAGCTAAAAGTTGTATAAAAGTTGTTTTCAAGCCATAACCATAACTTAATACAGATTTTTCAACTTCTCTTAATCTTTTTGGATTTGGTATTTCTCCTTTTTGCTCATAAGGAAGATCAATACCGCTTTTTTCTCCAAAACGAAAAATTCTAAGTCCTGAGATGATTTCAAGATTACTTAATCTTTGGGCAATTTTAATCATACCGACATTTGAAGAGTAAGTAATAACTTCTTCCATGCTCATTTTGTTTTTTTTGTGATCGTCGCGTATAGTAAAACGACCAAGTTTGTATTGTCCACCTTGAGTATCAATGATTTCATCAACTTTGATTTTATCAAGCATTAATGCAGTGGTAAATATAAAAGGTTTTATAACAGATCCTGCTTCATAGCCATATTCTATGGCACTTGCATTGAGTACAGATAGATCTTTTCCGCGATTTTGCGGATCATATCTTCTTGAGCTAGCAAGTGCTAGAATTTTTCCGCTTTTACTTTCCATGATGGCAACTATAATTTCATTGGCTTTTAGATCTTCATTTCTTTTATCGATAGCTTTTTCTAAACCTTTTTGAAGTTTTAAGGAAATATTTAAGTATAAATTACAACCATCTATTTTGCGTTGTTCATAAGAATGCAAATTCAAGATGATATTACCACCTATATCTCTTAAACCTTGAATTTTAGCATTTTGCAAAGGATTTAAACATTCATTATAGTATTTTTCCAAACCTTTTATGCCGACATTTTTAAAAATTTCACTTTGCTCATCCATATAAGTTCTTGTGTAGCCTATGATTGGAGTAAGTGAATCTTTTGGCATATATACACGATCTTCTTTGTGTTCTATAATATCAAGCCCTCTTGTCTCCACTCTGCCATTATTATTTGTGAAGGATTTAAAAAAACCTTGAGTATAAAGTTTTTTAGCTAGTTCTTTTAAATAACTTGCATCTTTTGAGTTAATATCTTGGAGTAAAATAAAATTATAACTTCTTTTTTTCTTTGCAAGCATTCTTTTTTTTATATCTTGCATTTGTTCATCACTTGCGCCACTATAAATTTGAAAAAGAGTTAAAAACAAATCCTTTTTATCGGGATTTAAGCTCCTTAGATCAATTTCAGCTCTATAAATTTGCCTACTAGAAGTTACGGTAAAATTATCGCTTGTGATGATATTGCCTCTAAGAGCGGAAAAATATTGTTCTTTTTGAGTATTTGGTATATGGCGTTTTGAGGTTAGAAAAAAAGTAGAAAGTAAAAATAAGGCCATAAAAAACAGAGCCATACAAAAAGCAAAAGCTACTTTTGAAACCCTATTTCTAATGGTGTTTGAAAGCATATATTAAATTTGGGTTCTTGAAATTTCTTTATATGCGTTTATAGCCTTATTTCTAACTTCAAGCATAAATTTCATACTTGATTCAGCTTTGCTAATCGCAATTGCAGCTTGATGTAAGTCTTTGACTTCGCCTGTTGCAATGTCTACCATAGCAGCTTCGGCGGTTTCTTGAGTTTTATTAAGATCGTTGATGGAATTTTTTAATAAACTCGAAAACTCATCTCCTATGTTGCTTGTGTTGTTATTATTGTTTTTGTTATTAACATTGTTAAATTGATTTATACCATTAATAGTGTTCATTTATTAACCTCTTAGTAAATCTATCGCACTTTGTGCTATAGTTTTGGTGCTAGTAAAGGCACTTACATTAGCTTGATAAGCTCTTGTTGCTTCTATTAAATCGGCCATTTCAATAACAGGATTTATATTTGGATAAGCAACATAACCTTGTTCATTCGCATCTGGATGAGATGGGTCAAATTTCATACGAAAATCTTTATCATCTCTTACAACTTTATCAACTACTACGCTCATTATAGCAGGTTTTGCATCTTTTTGTGAAGCAGGATCGTTTAAAGGATTTTCATATTCTAAAAAATTATTATCTTTAGCTATTTGCTTGTTTAGCAATTCGTTAAAATCAGTTGCTTTAAAAATCACTTCTCTTCTTCTATATGGACCACCTTCTGCTGTTCTAGTAGTATTAGCATTAGCTATATTTGAGCTAATTACATTCATTCTAAAGCGTTGAGCACTAAGTCCATATCCACTAATATCAAAATCACTTAAATAAGCCATTATTTTTTCTCCTAGCCTAATTTAGAGCTTGTTTCTATGATGGTTGAAAAAATATTACTTTGTCTTCTTAAAACACCATCTAAAGCAGAAATCATCATAGTATTTTTGCTCATTTCAGTAGTTTCTACATCAAGATCTACTGTATTTGCATCATTTCTTGCCAAATGCCCATCTCTTAAATAAATAGTTGATTTATTAGGGTCTGGAAATTTCCAAGGTTTTTGATGATTTGTATTTGTGCTTGCTAATTCAAGCTCTTTAGTATCTTTTTTTTTGAAAATTTCATTTGCTCTATTAACTAAAGCAGTTTCAAATTCTATATCTCTTGCTTTATAAAAAGGAGTATCAACATTTGCAAGGTTAGAATTAATCATTTGACTTCTTAGGTTTCTTCCTGCTAAAGCATCAACAATAAGTTCTTTTGACTTAAAAGGGCTTATCATAATTTTTCCTTTAAAATAAAGCTTTTATAGACTAAAAGCAAAAATCATTCCAAAATATTTATGCAATTTTATTTATGTATAAGTATATCTTTTTATAGTAAATTTTTGAAATTTTTAAAGCCACTTTCAAGTGAAACTTTTTTTTCTAGTGTTTTCAAAAAATCTTTTTTTGTCATTTCTTTAGCACCCATAAATTTTAAATGCTCATTAGGCACTTGACAATCTATTAAAAAATCATATGGTTTTAAAAGCTCACAAAGTCTTATTAGGGCTACTTTTGAGGCATCTTTTTTAAGACTTATCATACTTTCACCAAAAAATATTTTACCTATTATAAGTCCGTATAAACCACCAATTAAAATATCATTTTCATAAACTTCAACACTATGAGCTAAATTTTGCTCAAAAAGCTTTGTATAAACTTGTATAAATTCTTGACTTATCCAAGTTTTTTTTCTTTTTGCGCAATGACTTATAAGCGAGTTAAAATCAAAATTAAGTCTTATTTCATAAGTTCTTAAAGCTTTTTTTATGCTTTTTTGTATGCGCACTTCATCAGGTAAAAGTACCATTCTAGGAGAAGGACACCACCAAGTAACAGGATTGCTAGTCCATGGAAAAAGTCCTAAGCTATAAGCATGAGGTATAAAATTTACTTCTAGTTTTTCACTAATAAAAACAGGCGCATCATCAGGGCTTTTTAAAAGTTTAGAATACAAATTCAATTTTTTCATTTTTGGAAAGTTTGAGTTTTAATTTACCACCATTTTTTAATTTTCCAAATAAAATTTCATCACTTAATCTCTCGCCTAATTCTTCGGCAATAATGCGTTTTAATAATCTTACTCCAAATTCTTTATTATTAGTTTTTTTAGCAAGAAATTCTTTTACTTTTTTATCAGCTTCCATGGTGATGTTGTTTAAATTTTTTGCCATTAAATCTAGTTCTTTTTGAACGATTTGTTCTAAAATTTCTTGACTTAAGTCATTAAAATGAATGATTTTATCTATACGGTTGATAAATTCAGGTGCGAAGAAATCTTTTATGGCTTTATTACTTTTTTCTTTATCACTGCTTAAAAAACCAAGCTCATTACTTTCTTTGAGACCTAAATTTGAAGTCATAATGATAATAGTATTTTTAAAATCAGCTTTTAATCCACTATTATCTGTTAAACTTGCATTATCAAAAATTTGTAAAAAGGTATTAGTTAAATCAGGATGAGCTTTTTCTATCTCATCAAATAAGACTACGCTAAATGGATTTTTTCTAATGCTGTTACTAAGCAAGCCGCCATCTTCATAGCCCACATAACCTGCTGAAGTTCCTATGAGTTTGCTCACATCATGTTTTTGCGAGTATTCACTCATGTCAAATCTTTCAAGATTAAGGTTTAAAATTTGTGCTAAATTTTTTGCAAGTTCGGTTTTACCAACTCCACTTGAACCGGTAAATAAAAACACGCCTTTTGGGGTATTTTTGCCTTTTAACCCCGCATAGCTTTGTTTTAAAATAGAACACAAAGCTTTAATGGCTTCATCTTGTCCAAAAATATTTTGCTTTAAGTTTTGCTCTAAATTTTTTAAGATTTTACCTTGATCACTTTCATAAATTTTATGAGAATGTGTCATTCTTGCTAAAGTATTTTCTAAATCTTTTATTTTTACTATTTTTTTACTTTTTTTATCTTCTAAAGCAAAGCTTGCGCCAAGTTCATCAATTAAATCAATTGCACTATCGGGTAAAAATTTATCATGTAAAAATTGTTTTGCTAGTTTTATGCTTGTTTGTAAAATTTCATCACTGATTTTGATTTTGTGAAAATTTTCATATTTGCTTTTTAAGCCTTGCAAGATCAAAAAACACTCTTCTTCGCTTGGCTCATCTATATCAATTTTTGCAAATCTTCTACTTAGAGCTTTGTTTTTATCAAAGGTATTTTTGTATTCTATGAAAGTAGTTGCACCTATGCATTTGATATTGCCATTACTTAATGCAGGTTTTAATAAATTTGACATATCTGCATGACTTTCATTGCTTGCGCCGGTTCCTACTATGGTGTGAATTTCATCTATAAATAAAATAGCATTAGAGATATTTTCTAATTCTTTAATGATATCTTTTAATCTTTTTTCAAAATCACCCCTATATTTTGTCCCCGAAAGCAAGCTTGTCATATCAAGGCTATAAATTTTTGAGTTTTTTAAATGTTTTGGCATTTTTTCTTCAGCTATAGCTAGCGCTAACCCATCTATAATGGCACTTTTACCAACACCTGGTTCACCAACTAAAATGGGATTATTTTTCTTACGACGGCTTAGAATTTGCATCATTCTTTCAAGTTCAAATTTCCTACCTATAACAGGATCTATTTTGCCTTTTTTTGCAAGCTCAACTAGCTCTATGGTATGGGTTTTTAAATTTTCAAATTCAGCATTTTGTAACAATTCTTTTATTTTTTCTTCTTCTATTAGGTGTTTTTTTAAGATATTATAAGAATAAGCTTTTTCTTCTTTGCAAAGTGCAATGATAAAATCAATCACACTTGTTTGATTTTTTGCATTTAGCTTGTGTAATATATTTTCCAAGATTACAGAAAAAATAGGTTCTATTTCTTTTTTTAAAATTTCATTATTTTTAGCTAGATAATTTTTTAATTCATTTTCAAAGCCTTGTAAATCACCATCTCCGATTTCTTCAAGTAGATTTTTAAAATCATTGCTAAGCTTAACTAAAGCAAAAAGTAAATGCTCACAAGTGATAAATTCATGATGATTGATAAAGCTTAAATGTCTTGCATTTGGTATAAATGAGTCAATCAATTCTTTATATTTCATTGTTCTTCTATCCTTGTTTGGAGTGGAAAATCCTTATTTTTCGCTGCCATGTCAACTTGCTGTTTTTTGCTAAGTGCAATTTCTTCTGTGTATATGCCACAAACTCCGCTTCCTTGATGATGGATTTCAAGCATAATTGCACTTGCTTTTTCAAAATCATGATGAAAAATATTCATTAAAATTTCAATTACAAAATCCATGGTGGTAATATCATCATTTAAAAGCAAAACCTTAAACATTTTAGGTTCTGCTAGTTTTTGTTGTTCTAAAATTTCATTTTTTAGACTCATTTAATATCCTAGTAATATCTTCTTGCATAATCTCAGTAGAAACTTTTCCAAGATAATATTTCACATAACTTTTTGAGTCTTTATTCCAAAAATCTGTTAGATCTTGATAATTTCCATCTTTTAAAACTACTTTAAAAGGAAGTTGTTCCATGCTTTGATAGTTGATATCTTTTAATGCTTGTGCAACAATTCTATCATTTTCTTTAGAATTGCTTAAGAAATAATACGCCCCATATTTAATGGCAAAATCTTTTACAGCTTGATCGCTAACATTTTCAAAATGACTTAGTCCTATGATGATAAAATTGTCAGCATTTTTTTGCCACAAACTTGTTAGATGAGTGGCTTCTTCTTGACAAGGTGTGCAAAAGGTTCCAAAAAAATCAAACATTAAAATTTTACTCTCTTCACCTTTTACTGTAAAACCATTTTGTGTTCTTACTAGGGTTTTCTCACCACCATTGACACTTTTTAAAAGAATTTCATCACCCATTTTATACTCAGCAAATGCAAATTCATTTTCGATTTTTTCTTCACTTGAGCAAGCACTTATTAAAAATGCAAAAGCAAATGTAAAAAATAAATAAGTAATTTTTTTCATCAAAATCCTTTTTTAATAATGATTTTTCATAGCAGCTCTTGCTTCAAGATCTGCTTGTTTTTTCTTTAAGCTTTCTCTTTTATCGTGTAAGTTTTTTCCTTTGGCTAAGGCTATTAAGACTTTTGCTTTATTTTTTTCATTAAAATAAAGTTCTAATGGCACTATAGTAAAGCCTTGGGTGCTAATTTTACCAAAAAGCCTATCGATTTGCTTTTTATGCATTAAAAGTTTTCGCGCACCTTTTTCATCATGCTTATAAAAAGAATGAGTGGTGCTAAGATGAGAAATATGAGCATTAAGTAAGAAAATTTCACCTTTGATAATACGCACAAAAGAATCTTTCAAATTTGCTCTACTAGCTCTTAATGCCACTACTTCAGAACCTTTTAAAACAATACCTGCTTCAAATTTTTCCAAAATTTCATAATCAAAAAAAGCTTTTTTGTTTTTTACTATAGTTTTTTTCATCATTTAGCCTTAAAAACTCCACTTCCACTTCCACTTAAAAAATAAGCCTTATTAAGAAAAGTTTGCATTTTAGGATAAATTTTTACACAAGGAGCAAATAAGTCGTTTAAATCAGTATTTTTATACTCTAAAATTTCACTTGTTTTAAGTGTTTTAAGTGTTTTAGACAAATTTAAATTCGCTGTTAAATCATATGAACTTTCATCAAATGCTTTATATACTTTTGCGCTTGAGCATTCAATAGCAGGAAAAGTAAAATCAAGTTGGCTAAAATCATCTTCAAAATATTCTACAATCTCGCCACACCCGTTAACATTTGCACTATCATATCCGCTTAAAAAAAAGATTAAATCAGAGCCAAGGTTTTGGCAGATTCGTTCAAGTTGTTGTTGATTGAGTTTTAAATTTAAAGTTTCGTTGATCATTAATAAAAATGCAACCGCATCAGTGCTACTTCCACCAAGGCCTCCACCTATGGGAATGTTTTTGATAAGCTTTAAACTTTTGTCTTTAAAAAATTCATTTAATTCATTAGAAAAACCTAAATTTTCTAATTCTTTATAAGCTTTGTGTATGATAGTATCTTGAGTAAAATTTCCAGTGATTTCAAATCCTTCTTTAGTTTTTTCATCACTAAAGCTTAGCTCATCAAAAATATCTTTTAATAAAACAAAGCGTGATTGTAATAAATGATAAGATCTTGAGTCAATTCCTATGATTTTTAAAAAAATATTAGCTTTTGCGTAAGCTTTCATTTTTTAAGCTTTTTACTTAGATCGTCAAGTTTTATCGTTTCATCGCTAATTGCATGTAAATTTTCACTTTTTACTTGCTCGATAAGCTCTTTGCGTAGTATCATTAAAGACTTTGGAGCTTCGATGCCTATTTTAGCATAGCCTTTGCCTGTTTGAACTACTTTGATTTCTATATCATCTCCGATTTTTATACTTTCATTTTCTTTTCTTGATAAAATTAACATTTTAATACCTTATTTAAATAATATTGCACTTGATTATCTTGGATAGAAATGATAGAAAAAAAATCTTTTTCTTCTAAAATATAGCTACCTTCTTCTTGAATTTCCAAATCGTCCAAAAATATTTTTTGTCCATTGTGTAATTTTTGGGGATATTTTATCGTATTTTTTCTAAGATTTAAATAAGCTAAAGGATTTAACTCCTTTTCATTCTCATAAAAAAACCCTCCCTCGCTTAAACGCTCTAATGAGCTTAGTGTGGCTTTAATACCAAGTTTTCTAGCAAATAATTCACAATAAGAGCGTATATAAGAACCCTCACTAACTGCTATTTCTATGGTTAAAAAGGGATGGTTGTAATGTAGAATTTTAGTATAAAAAATTTCCATAACACAAGGCTTTAAATTGACTTCAAAACCTCTTTTTGCAAGCTCATAAGAGCGCACCCCATCTATTTTTTTTGCACAAAATGCGGGTGGGGTGTAGGTGATTTTACCTAAAAGTTCATTTTTAATTTGTTCTAAAACTTTTTCTTCAAAAGCATTTATAAGATTGATTTCTTTGATATTTTGATTATCAAGGCTTAGTGAATGCGCGCCTAGCCAAAGTGTTGCTTTATAAACTTTTGGATTTTTATCAAAAAAACGAAAAAGTTTTGTGTATTGATCAAAGGCTATGAGTAAAACACCTTTTGCAAAAGGATCAAGTGTTCCTGAAAAACCTGCTTTTTTATTTTTATATTTTTTCTTGAGTTTGCCTAAAAAAGTATTAGAACTCATACCACTTGGTTTGTAAGCTACAAAAAGTTTATTCATATTACTTTTTCCACAAAACTTGACATTATCATTCTTTCTATGCCTCCAAAATTAATCGTGAGTTTTTCTTCAGCACCTATTTTACTTACCCCAGTGACTCTGCCTATGCCAAAAATTTTATGTTTGATTAAATCGCCTTTTTTGTAGCAATTTTTTTGATGATCTAGTGTTAATTCTTTTTTGATTACATTGCTCTCGCCAAAAAATCTACTTTTTTCTAATCTTGTGCGACTTCCTTTATAAAATCTAGAATTAGCATAACTTAAATAAAGTTTTTTCTTGGCTCTAGTGATTGCTACATAAGCAAGTCTTCTTTCTTCTTCTATATTGCTGGATTCGCTAGTGAGTGGGAAAAATCCTTCTTCTAAGCCTATGATAAAAACATAATCAAACTCAAGTCCTTTACTTGCATGAATACTCATAATACAAATACTTTCTTTATCAAGTCCATCTTGCTCATTAAGTAAAGAAATTTCATTTAAAATATCATCTAAGCCATTATAATTTCCATGAGTGATTTTATCTTTTAAATTAGCATAAAGTTCATCTATGTTTAAAAGTTTATCTTCACCCTCTGGATTATCTTTGTAAAATTCTTTGATTTTAAATTCTTCTTCTAAGGCTAAAATCATTGCAAGCAAATCATCTTTTTCTTTAATTTTGTGTATGCTTAGTATGAATTTTTCTAATTCTTTGTCTGTTTTTTTGCTAAAAAATCCATTTCCTTGCAAAGCACATAGACTTTCAAATAAAGACAAATGATTTTCTTTGGCATAATTTTCTAGCTTTTCTAAACTTGCATTACCAAAATTTCTTTTAGGGCGGTTGATAATGCGTTTAAAAGAATAATCATCATTTAAATTTGAAAGTAATCTTAAATAAGAAATAATATCTTTAATCTCAGCTCTTTCATAAAAACGAATTCCACTTAGCAATTTAAAAGGAATTTTTTCTTTACTAAAAGCTTCTTCAAGAGCGCGAGATAGGGCATTTACTCTATAAAGTATGGCTATTTCACTAGGATTAATCCCTGAGTTTAAAAGTTTTGAAACTTCTCTTGCAACCTTAAAGCTTTCAATTTTCTCATCATCGTTTTGTAAAATTGTGATTTCTTCGCCCTCATCTTTGGTGCAAATTAAAGTTTTTCCTAGTCTTTTTCTATTATGTTCTATAAGCTCATTCGCAGCTTGCAAAATAGCGCTAGTTGAGCGATAATTTTGCTCTAATTTGACTAATTTTACATTGTTAAATTGTTCTTTGAAATTTAAGATATTTTCTATTTTAGCCCCGCGCCAACCATAAATACTCTGATCATCATCACCCACCACGCAAATGTTTTCATGAGACACGCAAAGTTTTTTTAGAATTTGATATTGTAAGGCATTGGTATCTTGATACTCATCTACTGTTATATAGGTATATTTTTGACTTTGCTCTTGTGCAAATTGTTCATCTTCTAAAATTTTATTAGTTAGCATGAGTAAATCATCAAAATCCATGAAATTATTTTGGATTAAAAAATGCTCATATTGCTCATATAAATGAATGATTTCTTCGTAATTTTTGTTTTTTTCATCTTTTAAAAATTCTAATTCTTTGCGTATTTCTTGGGCGCTTTTGCTTTGATTTTTAAAATTTGAAATATAAGCACCTATGCTTGCTAAAGAGCTTTGCAAATTTTCGCTAGCTAAATCTTTGAGTATTTTCTTTTTATCATCTGTATCGATAATGACAAAATTATTTGCTCTATTAATTCTTTCGCTATAAAGTCTTAAAAATAACAAACCAAATTTATGAAAAGTACATAAAAGGGGATTATGTAAATTTTGATCTTGTAAAAGTGCTAAGGCTCTTGTTTTCATTACATTAGCAGCTTTATTTGTAAAGGTTAGCGTGAGGGTATTTTGCGCAGGAATACCTACATGATCGATTAAATAAGCAAGCCTAGTGGTAATGGTTTTAGTCTTTCCGCTACCTGCGCCTGCTAGTATCAGCATAGCTCCATCAATATGCATGATAGCTTCTTTTTGGCTATCATTTAAACCTTCAAAAAAACTCATTTTTTAAATAAATCTTTATTGTTGGGATTGTTTAAAAAAGCATTCATGGATTTTTCTTTTAACTTTTGATCATTTTGCTTTTTAAAATAGTTTGAAAAATTGACAAAAATGATATTATCTTCAACTTGAATTTGAGTAATTGCACCTAAATCCACTTTTACAAAGGTTGCAAAATCATCAGGCCCAAAACCTGCATGAAATTCTATATGCTCATTTGTTAAAACTATGGATTTAAAAGTATAACCACCAAGTGCAAAAAGACAATAAGGATTTTTACTCACTACATCTAATTCTGATGGTAAAGGAGGTTCGAGTGTAACAAATTTAGTATTTACAATGATATTAAACTCAATATCTTCTTGGATTAAAATTTGCAAACATTCATAAATACTTTTTTGCATTAAAGTTATAAAATTTTTATTATTTAAAATTTTATCAATCATTACTTAGCCTTAAAAATTCATCTACTAGTATCCTAACTTGCTCTAAGCCTATATTCCAAAATTCATCACTTTCTATATCAAAGCCAAACATAGCTACAAGTTCTTTTGGGCTTTTGCTTCCCCCACTACTTAAAAACTCAATATAAATTGAAGTAAAATTAGAGCATTTGCCACTTTTATATAGACCATAGAGTGCTAAAACTAAAAGTTGTGCATAAGCATAAGCATAGCAGTAAAATGGAGAGTGTATAAAATGTGGTATATAAGAATACCAAAGGCCATAATTTTTGGTTAAAATTACGCTATCTTGAAACATTTTTCTTGATTCTTCAAGCCAAATTTCACTTAGTTCTTGAGCGCTTAGCTCTTCTTTTTTAGCATGAAATCTGCGTTCAAAAGTAGTAAAATTAATTTGTCTATAAAGAGTAGCAAAAATATCTTCAATCTTTGCTGCATATAAAGATAAAAGCTCTTCTTTGTCTAAATTTTCTTTAATATAATCAAAAATCAACATTTCTGCAAATACTGAAGCAGTTTCTGCTGTAGTTAGAGGTGTATCTTGATTTAAAAAACTTACTTTATAAGAAAGTTTTTGATGTATAGTGTGACCTAGCTCATGTGCTAGGGTGAAAAGATCGCGTCTTTGGTTGGTATAATTTAAAAGTATGAAAGGATGGCTTAGCGGCGTGCTTGAGTGAGAAAAAGCACCACTTTGTTTAAATTTTTTAGGATAGATATCAATCCAATTATTCTCAAAAGCTTCTTTTGCTATCATGTAAAAATCTTTAGAAAATTTTTCAAAGGCTTTTAAAACTATATCCTTTCCTTGATCAAAATCAACTTGCATTTCTTTTCCAATAGGTGCATAACGATCATAATCTTTTAGCTTTTTATACCCTAGAATTTTTTTCTTTGCATTATAAAATTTAGAAACAATATCAAAGCTATTCTCGCTAGCACTAATAAGCGCATCAACACTTTTTTTAGAAATTTGATTTCTTATGTGCCTTGGAGTTTCAGGATTTTCATAGACTCTTAACTCACAAATGCTAGCAAGTTCACTTTTAATCATATTAAAAATATATACTAAAAGCTTGTTTTGTTTTTTTAAGGTTTTACTAAAGCATTTTGAAGCTTTTTTTCTAATGCTTCTATCTTTATCATAAAGCTTGCTTAGAATTTCTTCCTCGCTTAATTTTTGTCCTTCAAAATTAAATTTTAAAGCACTAAAGGTTTCATCAAATAATCTTGCAAATGCATTTGAACCTGTGCTTGATAGAGTTAGGATAACTCTTTCTTCTTTTTTAGAAAGATTGTGTTTTTTGTGTTTGATAAGATTATTTAAATAAAACTCATAATCTTTGCAAAATGTGATGAAAGTTTTACTTTTTTCTTCTTTTAACTCACAAAATTCAAGTTCAAAAAATAAAAGATTTTCTTCTATTTTTTTACTTAAATTTTCATATTTTGCATAAAAAGCACCTTTGGTAGTATCTTGAGCAAAATTTAAATACACATAGGTTAGTATGTGAGAAAGTTTTAAGATTAATTCTTCATAGTTTTTTAAAGCTTGCAAGAATTGCTCATTGCTTAAACTATGAAGATTATTTTCATGTTGTTTTTTAAATTCACAAGCTTCATCTTGGGTTTTTTGCAAAAAAAGATTTAATTCTTGCTCATCTTTAAATAATGTACTTAAGTTCCAATTTTGCATGGTTTTAGCTTTCTAAAATGAGTTTTTTTAATACAGCCATTCTAATGGCAACACCATTTTTAACTTGAGTTAAAACCTTACATCTTTTATCAGCCATTACTTCATTGCTAATATCGATATTTCTATGTACAGGACCAGGATGTAAGATAATGAGATTTTTATCTTTTATTAAATCTTTGCTAATACAAAAATCATTTGCATAATCTTTAAGCGATGCATAGGTTGGAATATTGTGTCTTTCAGTTTGTGTTCTAAGACTCATGATAATATCTACATCATCAATAACTTCTTTTAGTTTATTTGTTTTTTTAATAGGATAATTTGGCATAAAATGAGGCGGGGCTACTAGGGTGATATCAATACCAAAACGAGGTAATAATTCTAAATTTGAAGCAGCAACGCGTGAGTTTTTAATATCTCCTACTATGGCTATTTTTTTACCTTTGACATTATAATCAAAATGCTCCATTATAGTAAAAAGATCAAGTAAAGCTTGGGTAGGATGAGCGTGTTTACCATCACCTCCATTAACTATAGGACAATGAGTATAATTTGCTAAAGTATGAGGCACACCTGAGTTTTTGTGTCTAACTACAATAGCACTTGGTGCCATTGCATCTAAATTTGCAGCAGTATCAAAAAGTGTTTCGCCTTTGCTTGAACTACTTCTTGAAACATCTAATTTTAAAACTTTAGCACCTAGTCTTCTTGCGGCTGTTTCAAAGCTTGATTGAGTGCGTGTTGAATTTTCAAAGAAAATTGTTGTAACACTTTTTCCTTCTAAAAATGTACGCGGTTTTTCATCTAAAAATTCTTTTGCTTCTTTAAATAAAGCCAAGATTTCATCATTGTTAAAATCTTTTGTAGTAATTAAATGCCTCATAAGTCCTCCTTAAATTTTTAAATTAAGCTCATTATCTGAACAAATAGCACTAAATAAAACATCTGTTGAACTATTTAATGCAGTTTCAACACTATCTTGGATAACCCCTATGATAAAACCAACCGCAACTACTTGCATAGCTATGTCATAATCAATATTAAACAAAGAGCAAGCAAGTGGTATAAGTAAGAGCGAACCTCCAGCAACCCCGCTAGCTCCACAAGCTGCAAATGCAGCTAAAACACTCAAAAGCATAGCTTGTAAAAAATTTATTTCAATACCTACTGTGTGAGCTGCCGCAAGACTTAATATGGCTATGGTTACAGCTGCCCCTGCCATATTAATCGTAGCACCTAGTGGAATAGAAATGCTATATAGATTATTGTTGATATTTAATTTGGAGCAAAGTGCCATATTTACAGGAATATTTGCTGCAGAACTTCTTGTGAAAAATGCAAAAACAGCGCTATGTTTTAAGCAAATAAAAATCAAAGGATAAGGATTTTTCTTTGTATAAGCAAAGACAATTAAAGCATTAATCACAAAAGCTACAAAAAACATAGTCAAAACTAAAATTATTAATAATTTAACATAACTAAAAAGTCCTGCTGCTCCTGTTTGAGCAACTGAATTAGCCACAAGTCCAAAAATTCCAAAAGGAGCAAGCTTGACTATAAATTTAACAATTTTTAATACACCCTCGTTTATATCAGTAAAAAGTTGTTTTGCATCATTAGAGCAATGTCTTAGAGCAAAACCTCCACCAATAGCCCAAGCTAATATGCTTAAATAATTTCCTGAAGATAAGGCATGGATCGGATTGTCTACTACTTGAAATAGTAAGGTTTTAAATACTTCGCCTATATGCGCAGGGCTTGTAGTGGAAGCTTTTTCAACATCGGTTAATACTAATTCTACAGGAAAAACAAAACTTATACTAACTGCGCTTAAAGAAGCTAAAAAGGTTCCAAAAATATACAAGAAAATAATGTGTTTTATTTTCTCACTTCCATGATTAAATTCTTTTGTGCAAATGGTTGTTAAAATTAAAATAAAAACTAAAATTGGCGCTATAGCTTTCAATGCACCTGTAAATAAAGCACCAAAAATATTTGCAAAAATAGCTAAATCTTTAGAAAAAATACCTACTAAAATTCCTAAAACAATACCTATGCAAATTTGTAAAATAAGATTTCCATCTTTATAGCGTTTGATTGCACAAGAGAATAAACTCATTTCTTACCTTTTTTGTAGTGATAAATTTTTAATTTATTCTAACAAAGTAAAGCTTAAATAAGCTTTTTTATTTTTAAGCTAGCTTGTGTTAAAATAAAGCTAGAATTTTTTATGATAAGGAATATAAAATATGTATTTATTTACTTCTGAAGTTGTTAGTGCAGGACATCCTGATAAATGTGCTGATATTATAGCTGATTCTATAGTGGATGCTTTTTTAACTCATGATAAAGACTCAAGGGTTGCTAGTGAGGTTTTTGTAGCAGGAAATAAAGTAGTAATTGGTGGTGAGATTAAATCAAAATATAAACTAGAAAAACAAGATTATGAAAATATTGTAAAAAAAGCTCTAGCAGATATTGGTTACAATGGAAATCCGCATTTTAGCAAAAAACAATGTTTACACCCTGATGATTTAGATGTAATGGTATTTTTAAATGAGCAAAGTCCTGATATCAATCAAGGTGTTGATCAAGAAGATGGAGAGATTGGAGCAGGTGATCAAGGTATAATGTTTGGTTTTGCAAGCAATGAAGCAAAAGAATATATGCCAGCAGCTATTTCTTATGCTAGAATGCTTTGTGATAAAGTATATGAGTTTGCAAAAAACAATCCTGATAAACTTGGAGTAGATATTAAAACTCAAGTTACAATTGATTATGCAAATAAAGAAAATTTTGAAAATTGCAAACCTCAAAGTATCCATACTATTGTAGTTTCAGCTCCTTGCGTTGAAAGTATGAAAATAGAAGATTTAAGAGCTTTGGTGATGGATTTGATTTTGGATTCAAATTTACCAAAAGAGCTTTTTTGCCTAGAAAAAACAAGAATTTTAATCAACCCAACGGGAAAATATGTAAATCACAGCTCATTACATGATAGTGGTTTAACAGGAAGAAAACTCATAGTAGATAGCTTTGGTGGCTATGCTCCAATAGGAGGTGGTGCACAATCTTCTAAAGACTATACTAAGGTTGATAGAAGTGGACTTTATGCTGCAAGATGGCTTGCTAAAAATATCGTAGCAGCAGGGCTTGCTAAAAAATGTATAGTGCAACTTTCTTATGCTATAGGTGTAGCTAAACCAACTTCTGTAAGTGTGGATTGCATGGGAACAAATACAAGATTAGATGATGATATTTTAAGTGATTTTGTGATGAAAACTTTCCCATTAACTCCAAATTGGATTAAAAATAAATTCAATCTCGATAAGCCAAGTAAAGATACTTTCATGTATGCTGATGTAGCTGCTCGTGGTCAAGTGGGTCAAGCTGATTATCCTTGGGAAAAATTAGACGCACTTGATGAATTTAAGGCATTATAAAATGAAGCTTTTAAGCTTCATTTTGCTTTAAAAGTTTTTCTTTTATCTTTAAAATCAATACTTCTTTTGGCTTAATTACCGCATTTTCTTTTCCATTAACTGCATGATATATGCTTACATTATAATTATTTGCATAAAAACGCATTAGAAAATTTTGTAATTTATACTCACTTGAAAAATTAAACCAAGCGTTATTTGAAATAGCGATGATGATTTTTGAGTGTTTGTAAAGTTTTTCTTTTGTAGCTTCAAAGCAGATAGCATTAGTGATGAGCTGATTATTTAGAGTGTATTGATTTAATTCTTTTCCTTTTGAAAATTCATCAATATTTAAAAGATATTTTTTAAAAAAGTTTTTAAATATAGGAATTTCTTCTCCAAAAGGTACAAGATAATGTTTGTTAAAAACTTGTATGTTGCCATTGTCAAATACATAAGTACTATTGTATAGATGATTAGGTGTAGTGCTTATAGCACCTGTGATGATGATGATTTGTTTTGATAAATCTTTTAAGACTTGTAAATAACTTGGTGCTTTATTTAATGCAAAAGCAAAAGCAGTTTCAGGAAAAATAATTGCTTCTTTACCTTCTTTTATAGCCTTGTTGATTTGATAAAATATATCTTTAGAATGAGTTTGTAAATTTTCTTGTATGAATTTTTGATCTTGAGAGATATTAGTTTGGATTAATTTATAGTCTAAATTTAGTGTTTGTGATTGTTTTTGATTATATTGAGCTCCGATTAGAATAAGGATTAGAATAATTGCTATTTTATAATATCTTGAAATATATTTTTCATAATAAAAATAAGCAATCAAAAACATAGCTATAATACCTTGGTAACTTGCATCAAAGATTCCATATACACTTAAAACACCCCAATTTAGCCAATCAAAGCCAAAAGGATGAATAAAACAAAGTAAAAAAATTCCACAAAGCCTTAAAAAATCATATTTAAGAAAAAAACATATAAAAAACAAAAACCCATAAATTAATCCAATTAAGATAATTTCTAAAGGAATTAAATAAGCTAAATTAAAATAAATTGATGATAAACCTATCCACCAAAACCATAAAATTCCTATAAAAAAACCGGTGTAAAAATATCCTGCTTTACTTTTGTTTCTTAGTAATAAAATTAAACCATATATGCTTAAAAATGGTGAGATAAATTCGAAAAGTAAATTTTCAAAAAAAGAAAAATAAATAAAATTTGACAATAAAAGTGCAGAAAAAAAGGCTTTTATTATTTTAAAAGTGGTAGAATTAGAATTTATGAACTTTAAAAAAAGGGGAAGAAATGGCAGAAAACGGAAATATTTGGACTTCATTGTTGCCTCTCATTGTGCTTTTTGCGATTTTTTATTTTTTGGTTATTAGACCACAACAAAAACAAGCAAAAGACCATAAATTGATGGTTTCATCTTTAGAAAAAGGAGATAAAATCATCACAAATGGTGGGATAATTTGCGAGGTGGTAAAACCAGAAGAGGATTTTATCAAAGTTAAGCTTAATGATGAAAATGTAGTTGTAAAAATTTCTAGAGATTTTATAGCAAAGAAAATTGATGCGTAGTGGAAAAATTACTTATAGAAGTATTATTTTCTTTGTAGTTTTTCTTATAGGGCTTGTTTTTTCTATACCTTCTTTTATGCAAACCCAAAGTGGTGCTAAGATTAACCTAGGACTTGATTTGCAAGGTGGTTTGCATATGTTATTAGGTGTAGAAGTGGAAGAGGCAGTTAAGTCAAAGGTTAAATCCATAGCCTCTTCTCTTAGTTATTCTATCAATAAAGAAGATATTATTGTTGATAAAATCAAAGTAAATGATACTAGTATTGAATTTAGTTTATTGGATGAAAATGATGTAGCTAAGGTTGATTTGTTGTTAAAAGACATTAAAGGCTTGGCTATTACACATGAAAATTTACACTACACACTTTCTTTAACCCAAGAAGAAATTAAATTAACTCATGAACAAGCTATTTTGCAAGCTGTAGAAACAATTAGAAATAGACTTGATCAATTTGGTCTTGCAGAGCCAAATGTAGCAAGATCAGGTGAGGATAAAATTTTAGTCGAACTTCCAGGTATTAAAACTGCTGCAGATGAGGCTAGAGCTAGAGAACTTATTGCAAAAGCTGCACATTTGCAATTAATGGAAGTAGATGATGTTAGAATGGATCAGGTAAATAATCTTGCTCCAGCTCAGGCTGCTGAATATGGAGATTTAATTTTTGAAGATGCAAAAAATCCTCAAATTAAATATCTAGTAAAATCTATACCTATTCTTGATGGTTCTATGTTAACAGACGCAAAAGTGGGTTTTGCGCAAAGTAATAATCTTCCTGTTATTAATTTTACCTTAAATTCAGAAGGTGCTAAAAAATTTGGAGACTATACAGGAAATAATGTAGGCAAACGCTTAGCTATAGTTTTAGATAATAAAGTATATTCAGCTCCAAGAATTAATGAAAGAATAGGTGGAGGTAGTGGTCAAATTAGTGGTAATTTTACCGTTGAAGAAGCTCATGATGTGGCCATTGCTTTAAGAAGTGGGGCACTTTTAGCACCGGTTAAAATGCTTGAAAAAAGAAGTGTTGGACCATCTTTGGGTGCTGATAGTATTAAAATGAGTATGATAGCCCTAGTAGGTGCTTCTATATTAGTTATTGCATTTATGGTGATGTATTATGGTATAGCAGGAATTTTTGCTAATATTGCTTTAGTGGCAAATATTTTAGTGATTATTGCTGTAATGGCTATGTTTGGTGCAACTTTGACTTTACCTGGTATGGCAGGACTTGTGCTTACTGTAGGTATGGCAGTAGATTCTAATGTTATTATCAATGAAAGAATTAGGGAGTTATTGCGAGAGGGTGCTAGTATAAGGCAAAGTGTTGAAAATGGTTATAAGCATGCAATGAGCGCGATTTTAGATTCTAATATTACTTCGCTTATTACTTCAGTGGTGCTTTATGCTTATGGAACAGGTGCGGTAAAAGGTTTTGCGGTGACTTTAAGCATTGGAATTTTAGTTTCAATGATTACTTCTATTGTTGGAACTCATGGTATGTTTGAAATGTTTATGAACCGTATGGAAAAAAGCAATAATACAAGATTATGGTTTGGATATAGGAGACCTTAATGCAATTTTTTAGTCAAAAGCATATTTATGATTTTATGAGAATGAGATTTGCAGCCATCTCTTTGTCTTTTATTTTATTTTTTGGTTCTATTTTTATCCTTTTTACTAAGGGTTTGAATTTTGGTATTGATTTTACCGGTGGAACTTTGGTACAACTTCAATATGAGCAAAAAGCACCCTTGGCTGAAATTCGTAAAGCTTTATCTATAAATGAAAATTTAAAAGGAGCTAGTGTTACCGAATTTGGTAGTGCTAATGAAGTTATTATTCGTTTTTCAGGAAGTAGTGATAGCTTGGGAAGTGATATTGGAGTAAGTATTGCAAATTTGTTAAAAGATACAGGTAAATTTGAAGTGCGCCGCGTGGATGTAGTAGGTCCAAAAGTAGGAGATGAACTGCGTAATAAAGGTCTTATGGCGGTTGGAATTTCTTTGATTGCTATTTTGATTTATTTGGCAGTGAGATTTGAATGGCGTTTTGCTATGGCTTCTATTGTGTGTGAAATTCATGATATAGTCATTACTTTAGGTGCTATTGCATTATTTGAAATAGATGTAAATTTAGATATTTTGGCGGCTGTTTTAACTGTGCTTGGATATTCTTTAAATGATACGATTATTATTTTTGATAGGATTAGAGAAGGTGTTAAAACAAGTAAAAATTCAAAACTTGATTTAATTATTAATGAATCAGTTTCTGCAACTTTATCAAGAACTACTTTAACAACGGGTTTAACTTTAATTACTGTTGTAGTGCTTTATTTCTTTGGTGGATCTATGATAGAAGGTTTTGCTCTAACTATGATAGTGGGTATTGTGGCAGGTACTGCAAGTTCTATATTTGTAGCAAGTCCAGCACTTTTATGGTTTAAATTTAGTGTTACGCAGTATCGTCAAAAAGAATTAGAAAAAGTAAAGAAAAAACAAGAAAAAGAGAAATTAAGAGCGATGTATGAAAAAGGAACGGTGTAAAAATGAATTGGGGTAAGGTTATTTATATCTTTTTTGCTCTAATGAGCTTAACTACAACCGCAGGATTTTTATATGATCAAAATGAAGTTGCATTATTTATTGCAGCTTGTGTGAATTTAATTTCTACTTTATTGAAAATCGGAGTTAGAAATTTCTTAGCAGCTGAATTATTTGCTAGTTCTTTAGTGGCTGATTTGCATTTAATTCCAGCTTTTGCTTTAATACAAATTAATCCAGAAGCTAATGTTATGGTTTATACTTTAGCAATTGGTGCTTTGATAGCTAATATCTTTTCAATGATTTTAGTTATAGTTGATTCAGTAAAAAGTCAAGAAGAAAATTAGGAGTTAAAATGGCATATGAGGCAGGTAAAATAGAAAAAAAATGGCAAAAAATTTGGCAAGAAAAAGAATATTTTGAGCCAAAAGACGATTTTTCTTTACCAAAAAAATACATTTTATCTATGTTTCCATATCCAAGTGGTAGAATTCATATGGGACATGTGAGAAACTATAGCATAGGTGATGCTATGGCCAGATATTATAGAAAAAAAGGTTTTAATGTCTTACATCCTATAGGTTTTGATAGTTTTGGTATGCCTGCTGAAAATGCTGCGATAAAACACGGTATTCATCCTAAGAAATGGACTTATGAAAATATTGATTATATGCAAAATGAACTTGCTTCTTTGGGCTTTTCCTTTTCTAAAAAAAGAATGTTTGCTACTTCTGATCCTTTATATACTAAATTTGAGCAAGAATTTTTCATCAAAATGTATGAAAAAGGACTTATTTACACTAAAGAAGCTGAAGTTAATTGGTGTGAGAATGATAAAACGGTCTTAGCAAATGAGCAAGTTGAAGATGGCAAATGTTGGCGTTGTGGACATGAAGTCATTAGAAAAAAAATGCCAGGATATTATGTAAAAATTACCGCTTATGCAGATGAATTATTGCAAGATCTTAAAAAATTAGAAGGAAAATGGCCAAGTCAGGTTTTGACTATGCAAGAAAATTGGATAGGTAAAAGCATAGGGCTTAGTTTTGATTTTGATATAGAAGAAAATGATAAAATCAGTTCAAAAAAGATCAATGTTTTTACAACAAGAGCTGAGACTATTTATGGAGTGTCTTATATTGCTTTAGCGCCTGATCATGAAATAGTAAACGAATTAATTGATAAAAAATTACTAGATCAAGATACTATCATAAAAATTCAAAATATACAAAATCAAACACCCCGCCAAAGACAAGCTGCGCCAAAAGAGGGATATTTTTTAAATCTTCATGTAATCCATCCACTAAGTAAAGAAAAAATTCCTTTATGGGTAGCTAATTTTGTTTTAAGTGATTATGGTAGTGGGGCTGTTATGAGTGTGCCTGCTCATGATGAAAGAGATTATGAGTTTGCAAAAACTTATAATTTAGCTATAAAAAAAGTAATTTATAAAGATGAAAATGATGCGCAATGCTACACTTTAAAAGAAGGTGTTTTAACCAATAGTGGCGAATTTGATCAATTAGAATGTAATGATGCTAGAGAAAAAATTAGTTTAAAAATTGAATCTTTGGGTATTGGTAAAAAGGTTACCAATTTTAAAATTCGTGATTGGGGTGTTTCTAGACAAAGATATTGGGGTGCTCCTATACCAATGATTAAGTGTAATTCTTGTGGCATAGTTCCTCAAAAAATAGAAAATTTACCTATTACCTTGCCTGAAGATGTGATTATAAATGGAGAGGGAAATCCACTTGATAAGCATGAAATATGGAAAGAGTGCATTTGTCCAAAATGTGGTAAAAAAGCACAAAAAGAAAGCGATACTTTAGATACTTTCTTTGAAAGTTCTTGGTATTTTGCGCGTTTTGCAAGTGATGATAAAACATGGCAAGAAAAAGCGGTAGATGAAAAAAGTGTTAATTATTGGATGAATGTTGATGAATATATTGGCGGGATTGAACATGCAATATTGCATTTACTCTATGCTAGATTTTTCCAAAAAGCACTTAGAGATTTGGGTTATTTAAAAGATGATGAGCCTTTTAATAGACTTTTAACCCAAGGAATGGTCACTAAAGATGGTGCTAAGATGAGTAAATCTAAGGGTAATGTAGTAGATCCTGATTATATTATAGAAAAATATGGAGCAGATAGTGCAAGATTGTTTATATTGTTTGCTGCACCACCTGCTAAAGAACTTGAATGGAACGATAGTGCGCTAGAGGGTGCGTTTAAATTTATCAATAGACTTTATGAAAAGGCTATGAGTTTAGAATGTGGAAAATTACAAGAAATTGATCATCAAAGTTTAAATAAAGAAGAAAAATATGCTAGATTAAAAGTATATGAAGCTTTGAAAAAATCTTTTGAAGTTTATGAAGAAAGTTTTGCCTTTAATACCTTAATAGCTGCATGTATGGAAGCTTTAAATGCCTTAAATGCTATAAATCATAAAGAAGTTTTAAAAGAAGCTTTTTATATTATTTTAAATATTTTAGAGCCTATTATCCCTCATGTTTGTTTTGAGCTTAGCGAGCATTTGTTTAAATGTGAAAATTTTAAAGTATTAAAAATAAAAGAAGAAGTTTTTGTAAAAGATAGTTTTAATATAGCTATTAGTGTTAATGGTAAAAAAAGAGCGCAGATTGAAATAAATTCAGAGGCTAAAGAAGATGAGATTTTAGCTTTGGCTAAAGAAAATGTTGCAAAATGGCTAGAAGGAAAAACCATTGTAAAAGAAATTTATATTGATAAGAAATTGGTAAATTTGGTGGTTAAATGAAAAAATATTTAATATCTTTTTTTGCTTTTTTTATTATATCTTGTGGATATATCCCATCATCTCAAATGGCAAGTAGGGTTTTGGGTGAAAATGTATTTTTGAAAATCAATATTAGTAAACAAGATCCCGAAAATAGTGTTTATATAACAGATATTTTAAGAGAAGCTATGCTTAATAAGCTTGGCAGAAAAGTCACAGATGAGCATAATGCAGATAGTTCTATTATAGTTACGATGAAAAAGTTAGAATTTCATCCTATGGTGTATGATAGAAATGGTTATGTAGTTAATTATAAAGCAGAGCTTTACTTGGAATTTCTTATGCGTTATAAAAATGGTAAAGAAGAAGTTGTAAATACCAAGGGAAGTTATAATTTTGATATTAATCCAAATTCTATTATTAGCGATCAAGCTAGATTTGAAGCAATTAAAAATGCATCAAGTGAAGCTTTTGATGAATTTGTTTCTATTATAGCTATTAGGGGTTATAAATAAATGGCAAGTCATATCAATGAGATTGCAAAAGAAACATTGATAAAATTAAAAGAGCGTAAGTTGCATCCAACTCCTGAAAATTATAGTGAGGTATTTGAAGAATGTGCTAAAAAAGCGGGGGTGATGAGTTTTAATAAAGCAAGGATAGAAAAATATACTAATCTTTTAGATGATATTTATAAGCAAGAGCTAAAAGGAAAAAGCATTCGAACTATTGATGAGTTTTTGATGTTTTTAGTTTCTAGGCTTAATAGGCAAGTAAGTAGAAAATATGAAGATGTTTATGCTTTGCTTGATTTGATTGTGCAACAGCTTAGTATTAGCAAAGATAAAAAAATCAAAGAATTAGCAAAAATTACTCAACACAGATTATCTCAAGCTATGGATTTAGAAACCATATATCTTTTAAGGGCTAAATGGAGAGAGCTTGAAAAATCTTATGAGGATTATGAGCTTTTAAAAAAATTAGAAGAATTTAATATTCGAGCGTTTTTGGATTTTCACACTTTAGTTGAAAAACTCATTGTTATGTTAAAGGAGAGATCTTATGAGAAGCAGGCTGAACTTTTACTAGCTTCTTTGGAGTCTTTGTTTGGAGCAAGTAAAGAGCTTGAGCAGTTTAAACAAAATTTAAAAGAAAATCCTAAATTAATTGCCAGGAAAGAATTTGCACATGAGTATTATTTAATGTTGCAAAAAAAAGAAGCAACAGATAAATATTATATACAAAAAAACCTTTCTTTTTTTAATCAGCACTTAGAAAGCTTAAATGAAATGGTATCAAAGCTGTATGATAACAGCCAAGAAGATGTGAAATTTATTAATGCTTTAACTAAAGATGAAAATGGTAATGTTCAAATTAATTTTGATACACTAAAAGATAAACTTTTATATGCAAACGAGCAAATAGCGCAAATTAAAACTCAAATTCAAGCTACAAGTGATGATGAGCAAAGAGAGCAGTGGAGTCTTGCTCAAGAACTTAAAAAACTTGATGAAAACTATAAGCTTTATGCTGTTAATTATGCATTATGTTTTTTTAAAATTAATAATATAGAGCATGTTATTAATGTTTATGGTATTGATAGTTTTAAGGCAATTAGTGGAAAGTTTAAAAAGATACTTAAAGATTTATGTAAAGATATGGGTGAAATTTGGATTTTAGATGAAAGTTCTTATTTGGTTATACTTCCAGGTAAAAATTTAGAAAGTGCTCAGATTTTTATAGAAAAAGCCTTAAAGCTTATAGATGATTATAAATTCATTTATAAAGAAGAAGTAGTTAAACTTATTTTATCATCTTCTTGCATAGAAAAAAAAGAATTTCCAGATGGTGATATTTTAAAAGAATTAATCCAAAAAGCTTAGCATGAAATTTCAACAAACACTTTCACAAAAAACTATGTATGTGCAAAAAATTAGTAGATTTTTTATGTTTAGCATGTATGAGAAGTATAAAAAATTTATTCCAAAAACTAAAAATATCCAAATTATTGGCACTAATGGTAAAGGAAGTACGGGTAGATTTTTAGCGCTTTTACTTTTAGAGCAAGGATATAAAGTAGGTCATTATACAAGTCCACATATTTTTGAATTTAATGAAAGATTTTGGTTAAATGGCAAAATTGCAAGCAATGAACTTTTAGAAAAAGCGCATGAAAAACTAGAAAGTGTTTTTTTGGAAGATGTGAAAAAACTTAGTTATTTTGAATACGCTACTTTTTTAGCTTTTTTTATTTTTAAAGATTGTGATTATGTGATTTTAGAAGCCGGAGTAGGTGGGGAGTATGATGCGACAAGTGTTTTTGAAATAGATTTTAGTATTTTTACTAAAATAGGATTTGATCATCAAGATTTATTAGGTAAAAATTTAGAAGAAATAGCAAGAACAAAATTAAAAGCCATGAGTGCTAAAGCTTTAATTAATCATAAGCAAGAAGCAAAAGTATTAAATTTGGCTCAAAAAATAGCAAATTTAAAACAAGCTAGTTTAAGTATCAGTTTGCTAGAAAAAAATAATTTTATTTATCCTTATGTGCAAGAATATATTCAAAAGCACAATTTTGCAACTTTTTTAAAAGATAATCTTTTTTTAGCTTTAGAAGCTTTTTCTAAAATTTGTGCTAAAAATGAAAAAGAATTGATTCAAAGTATCAAAAATCTACCAAAACTTGATTTAAAAGGAAGGTGCGAACAAATAAGTCAAAATATTTTTATTGATGTAGGACATAATGAAATGGCGGCTTTAGCTTTAGTTGAAATTTTCAAGGAAAAAAAAGTTCATTTAGTTTATAATTGCTTTTTAGATAAAGATTCTTATAAAATTTTAAAGGTTTTAAAACCTATAATAAAAATAGTTGAAATTTATGATTATGAAAGTAAAGATAGATCCTTGGCGGGTTCTGTTTTGCTAGAAAATTTAGAAAAATTAGATATTGTTTATCAAAAATTTGAACAAATAAAAAAAGATGAGTTATATTTAGTTTTTGGTTCTTTTGTATTGGTAGAAAAATTTTTAAGAGGCTATAATGAAAGATAAATTTACGCTAACTATTACAGATGTAAATGGTTCTAGACATTTTTTATTAAGTCAGATTATAAAAAAAGTAATAATTTATTTTACTACTTTTGTTTTTGTTGTTATAGTTTTAGGTGCTTTATATATTAATTATCTAGCAGATAAGCGTTCAGAGCTTTTAAAAGAACAAGAAATATTATCTTCAAAGAATACTAAATTGTTTTCTCAAAATGAGAGTATGCAAAAAAGTTTAGAAGAAAAAACAGCCTTATATGATGAACTCCAAACCCAACTTGCAGATATTGAGGATAATTTAGGCTTAAAGCAAGATGAAAGTTTAGATATACCAGAAAGATTAGAAAAAGTCAAACTTACTAATGATCAAGCTTATTTATTTTTAACACAAATTCCAAATGGTCATGTGATAGAAGATAATGGAGTCACAGGTAATTTCGGATGGCGTCATCATCCTATATTAAATAAAAAAGAATTTCATCCAGGTATTGATTTAAGAGCAGCTTTAAAAACTCCTATTTATGCGCCTGCAAATGGAGTGGTTGAATACGCTGCATATAGCAATAATGGTTATGGTTACTCAGTGATTTTGATCCATAATTTTGGTTTTAAAACGGTTTATGCGCATATGACGCGTCAGGATGTTGTCAAAGCAGGGCAATTTGTAAAAAAAGGTGATTTGTTGGGTTATACAGGAAATACAGGTCTTTCTACGGGGCCGCATTTGCATTATGAGGTTAGATTTATTAATAAACTTTTAGATCCTAAGATTTTTATAGATTTAAACCGAAAAAACTATGAACAAATTTTTGAAAAAGAAAGGAGAGTGCCATGGCAATCTTTAATAAAGGCTCTATTGCTGCAGTATCCGAAACTACAGTCATTTCAAACGGAGCAAAAATAGAAGGAAAATTTTATTTTGATTCTATGCTTCATTTAGATGGAGAAATTACAGGAGTAATTAATTCTTCTAATGTGATAGTGATAGGTAAAAGTGGTGTTTTAAAAGGACAAGTTAAGGCAAGTAAGATAGTAATCAATGGAGTTTTTGAGGGAGAAATGCAAGTTGATTCTTTAGAAATTTTATCCGGCGGTGTACTTAATGGTAATATCATAGTTAAACAATTAAGTATTGAAAATGGTGGGAAATTTAACGGAAGTAGTAAAATAATTGAAAAAGAAGAAGAGCTTGCAACTATTGATGTGAGTATAGAAAATTCAGAAAATGCAAGCTAAATTATATGAATATTTATTAAGTAATAAAACTGAGTTAATAATTTGTGAGAATGATAAAGAAGCAGATGAATTAGCTCAAGTTTGCTTATTTTTAAAATTAAAAACTTTTATTTTACCTGATTTTAGAGCAGAATTTGGTAGCGATTTACGCTCTTTTTCTAAAGAACTTTTTGAAATTTGTAAAGTATTAAATGCTTATCATAAAGAAAATGAAAATAAAATTTTAATATCTCCTATAAAAACAATTTTGCAAAAGTTACCAGGTAAAAAGCATCTAAAAAACATTATTCTTAAAAGAAATTCACTTCTTGCTTTAGAGAAATTTAAAGAAGAAATTTTACATAGTGGATATGAGTTTGTAGATATAGTTCAAGATAAGGGTGAAATTTCAATACGCGGGGATATTATAGATATTTTTGCGATTAACGAAGAACAACCTTTTAGAATTTTACTTTTTTCAGATGAGATAGAAAGTATAAGATATTTTGATATACATACGCAAAAATCAATCCCTGCTGAACTCTCTAATATAGAAATTTGTCCTTTTTTGAGTGCTTTTAGTCAAGAACAATATGAAAATTTACAAGAAAAAATTCAAAATTTCCAAAGCCAAAGTATTATAAACGATGTTAATTCTTTAGGTTTTTGGTGTGTTGATGATTTTTGTGATTATTTAGATTTAAATTTTGTAAGCATAAAAAAATTTGATGTAAATGATTTTGAAGAAGATATTAGTAAAATCAATCAAAATATTTTACCTGAACCAAAATTTTATAAAGATTTAGTAAGTTCTTATAATTATGATTTTTTCACTTTTCACAAAGATAAAAAAATTACTATTTTGGCAAAAAATGAAGCTTTGTTTAAAGCTTTAAATTTACAAGAATTTTCAAATATTAAATTAAAAATATCCCAAGAAAGAATTAATTTAAGTACTCAAGATGAGCTTATCATATCTTTAAATAAAAAAGAAAAAAACAAAAGAGTTAGAAAAGCAAGTTTAGTAATAGATGAACTTAGAGTTGGGGATTTTGTTGTGCATGAAGATTATGGTGTAGCTAAATTTTTAGGTCTTGAGATTATTGCAATAGCAGGAGCAAAAAAAGAATTTGTCGCTCTTGGGTATTTAAATAACGATAAGCTTTTATTACCTGTTGAAAATTTATATATGATTGATAAATATATCGGTGTAAGTGGTGGTGTGCCTTTACTTGATAAGCTTGGAAAAGGAAGTTTTTTAAAAATCAAGGAAAGATTAAAAGAAAAATTATTTGCCATTGCTTCAAATATAGTTTCTTTAGCAGCGACTAGAGCTTTGATAAAAGCAAAAGAATTAAAAATTTCTCAAGAATTACAAGATGAATTTATCAATAAGGCAGGATTTTTTTACACTAAAGATCAAAGTCAAGTTTGTCAAGAAATCACTCAAGATTTAAAAAGTATGCAGGTGATGGATAGGCTTTTAAGTGGCGATGTGGGTTTTGGTAAAACAGAAGTTGCTATGAACGCTATATTTACTTGTGTAAAAAGTGGTTATACGGCTTTATTTTTTGTGCCAACTACTTTGCTTTCAGCCCAGCATTTTAAAACCTTAAAACGAAGATTTGATTCTTTTGATATAGAGGTTTTTAAGCTAGATCGTTTTACTAGTGCTAAAGAAAAAAAACAAGTTTTAGCATTTTTAAAAGAAAATAAGCCTTGTGTAGTGGTTGGAACGCATTCTCTTTTAGGGGTTGAGTGTGAAAATTTGGGTTTAGTCGTGATAGATGAGGAGCATAAATTTGGTGTAAAACAAAAAGAAAAACTCAAGGAACTAAGTAAAAATTCACATATTCTATCTATGTCGGCAACGCCCATACCAAGAAGCTTAAATCAAGCTCTTAGTTCTTTAAAATCATATAGTGTTTTACAAACTCCACCTGAGGATCGTTTGGATGTGCGTACCTTTGTTAGAGAAAGTAATGACGCTTTGATTAAAGAAGCTATTTCAAGAGAATTAAGAAGAGCAGGACAGATTTTTTATATACACAATCATATAGCAAGTATTGATGGGTGTAAAAAATATCTTTTAGATTTGTTTCCAAATTTAAAAATTTTAATCTTGCATTCTAAAATTGATGCAAAAACTACTGAAGAAGAAATGATTAAATTCGAAAATAAAGAATATGATTTATTGCTTTGTACTTCTATAGTTGAAAGTGGTATTGATTTGGCAAATGCAAACACTATCATAGTAGAAAATTCAGATCGCTTCGGTATGGCTGATTTACACCAACTTAGAGGAAGAGTAGGGCGTAGTGCTAAGCAAGGATATTGTTATTTTTTGATTGAAGATAAGGAAAAAATCACAAAAGATTCTTTAAAAAGACTTACGAGTTTAGAGAGTAATTCTTATTTAGGTTCAGGAAGCGTGCTTGCTTATCATGATTTAGAAATTCGTGGTGGTGGAAATTTATTAGGCGTAGATCAAAGTGGACATATAGAACAAATTGGTTATAGTTTGTATCTTAAAATGTTAGAAGATGAGATTAATAAATTAAGTAAAAAAGAAGAAATTAAAGAGAAAAAAATAGATCTAAAGCTTAATATCAATGCTTTTTTAAATAGTGAGTATATTAGTGAAGATCGTTTGAGATTAGAACTTTATAGAAGACTTAGTAAATGTATGAGTGTTAATGAAGTTTATGAGATAGAAAGTGAGATGAATGATCGTTTTGGAAGGCCTGATATTTTTACTAAGCAGTTTTTGGATTTAATCATCATAAAAATTTTAGCTAGCAAGCATTATAAACTAGTGAGTAATTATGAACAAAATATTTGTTTTGTAAAAGATGATGAGAGCAAGGAAGTCATTAAGGCAAAAAGTAAAGACGATGATGATGTAATTGAGGCTATTTTGATGCATTTAAGAAAGAGTGAAAAAGCATGAGTGGATATGAAATTTTTAAAGCTTTAGTTAATGCAAATATTGTTTATAAAGATTTTGAATGGCTAGAAAATAATACTTTAAGTGAGTTTGAAATTTTAATTTCTGTAGTTTTAACTCAAAATACAAATTGGAAAAATGTATTAAAAGCTTTGATAAATTTAAAACAAGCAAATATTACTAAGATAGAAGATTTATCAAATTTAAATACTCAAGATTTAGCGTTTTTAATAAAGCCAAGTGGATTTTATAATACTAAGGCAAAATATATTAAAAATTTTACTCAAAAATATTTTCAATATTTTAATTCTTTTGAGCTTTTTAAAGAAGAAGTTGATAGAGAATGGCTTTTGGATATTAAGGGTTTTGGTCAAGAAAGTGCTGATGGAATTTTAAATTATATATGCAAAAAAGAAGTTTTAGTAGTTGATGCTTATAGTGCAAAAATAGCTAATTATTTAGGCTATGAGTGTCAAAGTTATGATGAGTTGGCAGATTTTTTAAAAAAAGACATAGCTAAAAATCAACAAGAATTGTGTGTTTTATTAAAAAAAGAATGTAAATTATATGAGCTTTATCAAATTTTTCATGCTTTAATTGTTTCTTTTTGTAAAACACACTTTCAAGGTAAAAAACTTTCAGAGAATGGTGTGCTTATTCTAGATCCTTTAAAATTTTAAATTTATTTTTTATTTAAAAAGTTATTTTTTTACGATTAAAGTGCTATAATGTATTTAACTTCATAAAAAGGAGAAGTAATGAATACAAGTATAGTTGGAAAGCAATTTGAGCTAACTGAGTCTATAAAAGAGTATGTGGAAAAAAGCTTTGATGCTTTAAGTAAATATGGCTTAGATGTGATTTCTGCGCGTTGTGTTATAAGTGCTGATGAAAGGCATGGAAAGAAAGGATTTTGGGCTGAATTTAGCATTAATCTAGCCGGTATTAATACAGTGGTTGTAAAGCAAAAAGATAAAGACTTATACGCTGCTATAGATTTAGCTACTGATAGAATTTCTAAGGTTTTAAGAAGATTGCATGATAAAAATATTACCCATAAACATCAAGATGAGATAAAAGAAAATTTAGTATTACCGAGCTTGATTGAGGAAGATGAGATAGTTCCAACAGAACTTGAGCTATATAAGCCTTTGGAAATTGAAGAAGCGTTGGAAAAATTAAAAGCAAGTAAAGATATATTTTTAGTTTTTAATGACATAGATGCAAAAATGAGAGTGTTATATAAGAAAAAAGATGGTAAATTTGGTTTATTTTAAAAAATCTAGCCTTTTTTAAAGGCTAGATGTATTAGAAGAGTTTGTTAAAGATTTTATCTATTGCTTGATCTACTTTTTTACCCGTATTTTTAGCACCATCACTAGCATTTCCACCTATTGTATTAACAATGGAATTTACAACACTTTTTGTATCAAGACTTACTTTAGGATCTTGTGTTGTTCCTTTTATAGTACCTTTGAAGTTTGCTCTATCAATGACGATATTAAAAGGAATATTTAATTTGGTACTTTTTATATCAACCTTACCTTTGCTAATATTTATATTGCTTCTATCAGCCACTAGGTTTAAATTTAAATCTATAAGATTTTTGTTGATGTTTATTTTGGCTTCACCGTTGCGATATACATCTTGAGTGATATCTTTTTGTAAAAATAACATTAAAGCACCAGTGATGAGATTTTTCTTAAGTTGCCCATCGGCTAAATTCATTAGCACCACACCACTTTCTTTTAAAAGATTATAGTCAATACTTAAATTTGATTTTGCTTGATAATAATCAGGTAAATCTAAGCTTTGAGTTAAATTTGAAAGATCGGTATTTTGCATTTTAGCGTTAAAAATATTATTTTTTAAAGTGGCATTTAACGAGCCGTTAAATATATTTTTACTATTAATACTTGCATCTATTAAAGCGTTTTTAAAATCAAATTTTCCTTCAAAATCAGCCTTGCCTTTTAAGTTTCTATCAACTAAAAATCCTAACTTAGAAAAATCTTGTAATGATATATTATAAGTGCTTGCTAGAGCCATTTGATTAAGATCAAATTTACCTTTTAATGAATTAATATTTGCAAATGAACTTAAAACTTTAGCGTTAAAATCAATGATTGATTTAGAAATTTTTCCATCAAGATTGATTTTTGCTGAAGTATTCTTTGGAAATTTTTTCTCTAAAAGCTTGGATAATTCTACTTCATTAAAAGAAGAATTAATATTTGCTTTAAAATCACCATTAATATTGTTAAAATCAAGTGACTTTAAGTCAATATCTGCATTTACATTACCAAATGCTAAAACTTTTTGTCCTATCAAAGGAAAAAGTTGTTCTAATTTTATATTATCAATCTTTGCTTGTAAACTTTTTCCATTGGATTTTGCATTGATAAGCCCTTGCATGATTTTAATATTTGCATCAAGATTTTGAATTTGATTTGCTTTAAGATCAACTTTGGCATCTAAATTTAAAGGTCCATTGAGATCTTGTTTGGTTAAAGGTTTTAATTTATTAAGATTATCTACAAAAGCACTAATTTGTGCATTTAAATCTTTGTTTGTAAGATTATATGAGCCTTTTAGTTGAGGTATTTTTGCTATGTTTGAATCAAGTAAAGCTTCATAATCAATTAAAGAATTTTTCGCATTTGCTTTAGCTTGTAAGTTAAAAGTTGTTTTTGGAAAATCAAGATTACTTAGTTTTTTAAATTCTATAACATTTATATTTGCATTATTTAACCTAGTATTTAGATTGAAATTTTTAAAATCAAGCCCTTGTGCTTTTAAATCTAAAACTAATTTAGAATTAATAAAAGCAGGCATAGAGATAGTCTTTAAAAGTTCTGCTACTTCTATATTAGTTGTATTGATATTAAGATTATTATTTTCTAAAACAGCTTTTAAGCTACCACCAAATCCAAGCAAGTTAGCATCTAATCTTTGTAATTGATTGTTTGCAAAAAGTAAATTACCTTGAATTTGACTTTTGCCTTGGAGTTTCATTTTAGCTAGAGATGAAAATTGATTAAAATCATCTATTTTGATATCAAAATCACTAGTTAAGCTTTGTTTTGCTATATCATAAATGCTTTTTTGTGTATAAAGTTTGAAGAAGTTGCTTAAAATTTCACTTTTAGAAATAACTTCATTGTTTTGGATTAAAGATCTTATTTCACCCTTTATATAGCTTTGTTTTGGTAAGCTTAGATTAAAATCTTTTTCAATTAGAGTATTGTTGATAGAACTTGTGTAAAAATTAATCAAAGCATTACCATTTGGTTTTAAATTTTTAGCTTGTATATCGCTTATAATACTAATTTTTCCTTGAGCATATCTTGGTAGATTAGCAAAATCTAAAATTTGAGCCAAATCTATATTTTTGCCAATAAATTCAAGATTTATAGGAGAAAAATCAACAATTTTTGCATCTAAGCTAAGATTAGAATCAAACAAAAATCCATTGCCTTTTACTGAAAAATTACTACTTTTACCTACAACATTGCCCTTAAATGTAAAATCTTTATCGCTTTTTAAGCCAAGTTCTTGAATATAATTTTGTTTGAGTCCTAAAAGATAGTTTAAATCAAATCCTAGTCTTAAAGGTGATATACCACCTTCTATGTTAGCAAAAAATTTATCATCAATATTTGCTTTAATGTCAAGTTGTGAAAAACTAATTTTAAAATTTTCAAATTTAACATTCATACCGCTTTTTTGAGCAATAATCGTTTCGATTCTTGGCTTTAAAAAAGCATTACCCATGCTTGTAAATAATAATGTATATATAGCTAGAAATGCTATACACGCTACACCTAAAAGAATGTAAAGAATTTTTTTCATGAGAAACCTTTATAATGATATATCATATAAATTTAGTGATATAGACTAAACTTATATGATATATTTTACTTAATTTATTGACAATTAACTTTCTTTAATGTATAATTCTATCACTCAAAAACAAAGAGTGCTAAAAATGGCACATTTTAGAAAGGATAAAAAATGAATTTTCAACCTCTAGGAAAGCGTATTTTAGTAAAACGCTTAGAAGAAATGAAAACTACTGCTTCTGGGATTATTATACCAGATAATGCTAAAGAAAAACCATTAAATGGTGAAGTTGTTGCAGTAAGCAAAGAAATAGAAGATATTAAGGTAAATGATAAAGTAATGTTTGCAAAATACGGTGGAACTGAAATTAAACTTGATAATGAAGAGTATTTAGTTCTTAATGTTGAAGATGTTTTAGGGATTATTAAATAAAAAAGGATAAAAAATGGCAAAAGAAATATTTTTTTCAGATGAAGCAAGAAATAAACTTTATGAAGGTGTTAAAAAACTTAATGATGCTGTAAAAGTCACTATGGGACCACGCGGCCGTAATGTATTAATCCAAAAAAGTTTTGGTGCTCCAACTATCACAAAAGATGGTGTGAGTGTAGCTAAAGAAGTGGAATTAAAAGATTCTTTAGAAAATATGGGTGCTTCTTTAGTTAGGGAAGTAGCTAGTAAAACAGCTGATCAAGCAGGCGATGGAACAACAACAGCAACAGTTTTAGCACATGCTATTTTTAAAGAAGGTTTGAGAAATATTACAGCAGGTGCTAATCCTATCGAAGTTAAAAGAGGTATGGATAAAGCTTGCGAAGCTATAGTAGCTGAACTTAAAAAACTTTCTCGTGAAGTTAAAGATAAAAAAGAAATAGCTCAAGTTGCGACAATTTCTGCAAATTCAGACGAGAAAATCGGAAATTTAATCGCTGATGCTATGGAAAAAGTTGGAAAAGATGGTGTTATCACTGTTGAAGAAGCAAAATCAATCAATGATGAATTAAATGTAGTTGAAGGTATGCAATTTGATAGAGGTTATTTAAGCCCATATTTCATTACAAATACTGAAAAAATGACAGCTGAATTGCAAAATCCTTTTATTTTGTTATTTGATAAAAAAATTGCCAACTTAAAAGATTTATTACCAATTTTAGAACAAATTCAAAAAACAGGAAAACCACTTTTAATTATAGCTGAAGACATTGAAGGCGAAGCTTTGGCAACTTTAGTTGTAAATAAATTAAGAGGTGTTTTAAATATTTCAGCAGTTAAAGCTCCTGGCTTTGGCGATAGAAGAAAAGCTATGCTTGAAGATATTGCTATTTTAACAGGTGGTGAAGTGATCTCTGAAGAGCTTGGAAGAACTTTAGAAAGTGCTAGTATTCAAGATTTAGGTCAAGCTTCAAGCGTGATTATTGATAAAGACAATACAACTATTGTAAATGGCGCAGGTGAAAAAGCAAATATTGATGCAAGAATTAACCAAATCAAAGCTCAAATTGCTGAAACAAGTTCAGATTATGATAGAGAAAAATTACAAGAAAGATTAGCTAAATTAAGCGGTGGTGTAGCGGTGATTAAAGTTGGTGCGGCTACTGAAACTGAAATGAAAGAGAAAAAAGATAGAGTTGATGATGCATTAAGTGCTACAAAAGCTGCAGTTGAAGAAGGTATAGTAATAGGTGGTGGTGCTGCATTAATCAAAGCAAAATCAAAAATCAGCTTGAATTTGCAAGGTGATGAAGCTATTGGTGCAGCTATTGTAGAAAGAGCATTAAGAGCACCTTTAAGACAAATTGCTGAAAATGCTGGATTTGATGCTGGTGTAGTTGTAAATACAGTAGAAAATAGTAAAGAAGAAAATACTGGTTTTGATGCTGCAAAAGGTGAATATGTAAATATGCTTGAAAGCGGTATTATCGATCCTGTTAAAGTAGAAAGAGTAGCCTTGCTTAATGCGGTATCAGTAGCTAGCATGCTTTTAACAACTGAAGCTACAATTAGCGAAATTAAAGAAGACAAACCTGCTATGCCTGATATGAGTGGCATGGGTGGTATGAGTGGCATGGGTGGTATGATGTAACCCATTCTTAATTTTTTAAAAGCAAGGATTTTCCTTGCTTTATTTGTATTATCTCTGAGGTTAAAATGCTTATTCAACCAAAACCTATTACAAGAAAGTATGAAGATATAATTAGAAATATAAATGAAGGTTTTTATCAAATTCCAAAATTTCAAAGGGATTTTGTATGGAAAAAAGAGCAAGTTGCTAAATTAATTGATAGCTTAATCAAGGGATTTCCTATAGGAAGTTTTATTTTGTGGAAAACCAAAGAAAGGTTAAGATCATTAAAAAAAATTGGTAATTATTTTCTAAATGATATAAAAGAAGGTGATTTTGTTTTATATGTTTTAGATGGCCAACAAAGAATGACTTCGTTATATCTTGCCATAAATGGCGTTCAAATAGAAAAAGAAGATTACAAAGAACTTTATATTAATTTAGATAAACTTGAAACAAATGAAGAAATTTGCAGTATAGAAAAAGGCAAGGGAAATTATATAAGTTTTTATGATTTAATGAATGCTTCTATTGTGGATTTGGTAAATAATTTTAATAAAGACTTAGATAAAATACATAAAATAGAAAAAATAAGAGATTGGATAAAATCGTATGAATTTTCAACTATAGAGATTGATGATACTTCTATAGAAAGAATAACTGAAATTTTTACAAGAATTAATACAACGGGAAAAGATTTAACATTATTTGAAATAATGAATGCTAAAGTCTATGATGAAAATAAAAAATTTGATTTAGAAGATAGTTATAATAATCTCATAAGAGAATTAGAAATTAGTGCATATGAAACAATAGCCGAAAATAAAACTATTATTTTGCAATTATTATCTTTAAATTTAATAAAAAATTCTAAAACAAGTGCAATTTTATCTATAAATAAAAATCAATTTATAGATGAATGGGATAATACAATTAAGGCATTAAAATTAGCGATTGATAAAATAAGAGATTATTTTAAAATAGAAGTATCAAAACTTTTGCCTTATTATGTTTTAATAGTTCCAATTGCTTATTTTTATAGAATTAATGATTTTAAACCTCCAACTAATACTCAATTAAAACAAATTGAAAGATATTTTTTTAGATGTGCAATCAGTTGGAGGTTTTCTTCTTCTGTTGAAAGTAAATTAAATTCTGATATAAAAATAATTGAAAATATCAAAAACAATATAAATGTAAATTTTGATAAAGAATTACCATTGCAAAACAAACAAAAAGATTATTTTATTGAACTTTTAAAAGAAGATTTTTCATCATCAAATGCTTTTGATAAAGCAGTTCTTTGTATATTAGCTTATAATGAACCTAAAAAATTTAGCGACAATTCAAAAGTAAGATTAGATAATTCTTATCTCAGTATAGCTTCTTCTAAAAATTATCATCATTTTTTTCCAAAAGCATATTTGAAAAGAATAAACAATACCGATAATGCAAATGCATTAGCTAACATAACGCTAGTGGATGATTATTTAAATAAAAGAATTATAAGGGATAGAAATCCTCAAGAGTATATAAAATATTTTGAAAAAGAAAATAGTAATATCGATGAGGCATTAAAATCTCATTTTATTATACACGATGATTTTGTAGACTATAATTTGTTTTTAGACAAAAGAGCTAATGTGTTAGCTGAAGAAATTTTAAAAAGAATTTAATTGCAAAAGGTATCATAAAGTGAAAAATTTACAAGAAGAGCAATTTTCTAACTCAAAATATATTAAACCTAAAAGATATACTTATATAGGTAAAGATAACAAAAAATACACTTGGGATTTTATAGAAGCATTAGATAGTGTTTCTGTTTTTTTATATCATACTCAAAAAGATTCTTTTATTTTTGTAAAGCAATTTAGAATTCCTTTATGGGATTATCAAAAACGCAACAACTTAAATTTAAACGAGATGGGGTTTAGTATAGAGCTTTGTTCAGGTCTTGTTGATAAAGATTTGAGTTTAGAGGAAATAGCTAAAGAAGAATGTATTGAAGAACTAGGTTATGCTCCTAAGGTTGTAGAAAAAATAGGAGAATTTTATACAGGTTTTGGTTCAGGTGTTAGTAGACAATTTTTATTTTTTGCTGAAATTAATGAAAATGATAAAATTGGCAAGGGTGGTGGAATTGAGGGGGAAGATATCCAAGCAGTATGGATAAAAAGAAAAGATTTTGAAAAGTTTTCTAAAGAAAATCCTATAAAAACTCCTTTACTTGAGTATGCGTATTTATGGTTTAAGGGTAAGAATTAATCTTACCTCTTTTTATTTTTCCTCTTTATTTTCAATATTTAGATCTTTTTCATCAAGCATTTCTTTAAAGATTCCAAATAAATCTTCAGAAGCCTTTTCAGCATTAGAGCATTTATCTAAAATTTGATTTTGTACTAGTTTATCACTTGTATCTTCATTATGTGCTAAAGCAACGGCTTGGTTCATATTTTCATGTACTTTTTGATGTGGTAAATTTAACTTACCAAAAGCTCTTCCGCCAGAAAATCTTTCCTTGCCAATACCAGCAATCCATTTTGCAAGTCTGCAACTTAAATGATCAGATAAAGTTTTTCCTGAAGCATGAATAATTTCATTATATCCATTTAATTTAAATGCAATATGATCTAGTTTTGCTAGTGATATGAATATTTCAGAGGTAATGCTTTTAGCGTGAGAACTAGTTGAATTTGCATTAGAAATTAATTGAGCAAAATTACTAGAGAATTTTACTATATGCTCATTAGATTCTAATGATACTTTTTCTACTTGTTCACTTTGTCCATACATCTCATCAGCATTTTGTTTTAATAGGTTAATATTTAATTCTACTTCAGAAGTTGCTTTTTGTGTTTTTTCAGCAAGTTTTCTTACTTCATCAGCAACAACAGCAAAGCCTCTGCCGTGTTCTCCTGCTCTAGCAGCTTCGATTGCGGCATTTAGTGCTAAAAGATTGGTTTGATCGGATACATCTTTGATTAAGTTAATAACATTAGTAATCTCATCAACGCTGCGGTGTAAATTTCCCGCTGTATCTCTTGAGCGATTAGCTGATTCTATAATGCTTTGAAGTGAAGATATGATAGAGTGAGTTATTGAATTTAACTCTTGCATATCTTTTAAAGAGGAATCAGAATATTGAGAAATCATTTCCGCTTTATTAACATTTTCCTGCATATCACTTTGAACATTTGCAATACCTTTTAAAACACCATTTAATAGCATTTCCAAAAGATTTGTTTCAAGTTCAGTTTTTCCGCAATTTCCTTGAAGTTGTTTTTCATAATTTTTAATTAATTCTTGTTTTTCTGAAAGAAGTCTTTTGTTTTCTTCTTCTAGTTCTTTGATTTTATTTTGTAAATTTTCAAAGTCTTGTGATAATTGACTTTTTTTCCCAAACATATTTAATCCTTAAAAGTTAAAAAAATCGGTAGAAATTATTTTTTATAATTTGATAAATAAGTATTTAATTCATCCTTTAATTTTAACTTTTCTTTCTTTAGATTTGCTATTTCTAAGCTATCTAGATGAATTCTACCTTCTTCTGCATCTTTGATTTTGTGATCAAGTTTGTTGTGCTCTTCAAACAACTTATCAAAATGCATATCCTTGCCTTTTAACTCGGTGATTAAATCCCTAAATTCATGTAGCATGTAAGCCTCCTTTTTTTGAAATTTTATTGTTATTGATTATAGCTTAAATAAGTTAAATGTATTTTAACTCGTCAGGTTTTTGTTTATTTTTAATAATCTTTTTAGCTATTTTTATACTATCTGCTGTACCAACGATTAACAATTTTGCACCAGTGCCTATTAAAGTGTCTCCTCTTGGCATAGGGGTAAATTTTTTATTTTCCAAAATTCCCACTATGCTAACATTTGCCATATCTCTTAAATGGATTTCTTTTAGTCTTTTAAATCTTACCCATGACTCGTCAGGAATTTTAACCTCTTCTAAATCAATAGGGCTATTTTTTTTGTAAAGATAATTTTCTAATAAATTTTCCATATCAGGTCTTGCTGACATAGCACTAAGTCTTTGTGCGACCAATTTTGTAGCAGAAACTATGGAATTTGCTCCAAGTTTTTTTAGTTTTTCAGTTTCGTCTTCATTGCTTGAGCTAGCTAGTATAAAATAAGGATTGATTCTTTGTAATTCTTTTTCAAACAATCTCACTGAAGCAATGATGGCTATATTATCTGCTATGTTATTGCTAAGAGTAATTACACCTTTTGCGCTAGAAAGATTGGTCTTTAAAAAGGCTATATTTGTATGTGGAGCACTTTCTATATAATAAGGATAATTATATTTTTCAGCTATCTCGCTAAAATTTTCTATTTCATCAACAACAACAAAAGGAATGTGATTTTCTTTGAATTGCTGTGCTAGTTCTATGGTAAAATCATTGTGATAGCATATTACAAAATGATTTTTTAATCTTGCAACTTTATGAAGCATTCTTCTCTCCTTGATTATTTTAGACAAGATTCCTTTTTTTACTATTTCTATCACTAAACCCATGCAAAAAGTAAATATTGTAAAAGTTAATAATACATATATAACGGTAAAAATTCTACCCGCTGTTGGTATGGGATTGACTTCAGTGTAGCCTAAAGTGGTAAATGTCATACCAGCTTGGTAAATAGCATCATTGAGATTATAATTACTTGTAAGCATATAACCAAAAGCTCCAATTAGTGTCATTATTACGACAGCAATAAGAGGGATTCTTAAAAATCTAAGCTGCTCGTAAAGCTCGTCATTGAGGTTGATTGAAGGTTTTGGAGAGGGGGACCAATTGAGGAATTTTTGTAGCTTTTTCAAAAAAGACATAATAATTCCTCGTTTATATTAAGGATTATTTGCTACTCTGTTTTTTAAGTGTTCTTAAAGTTGAAGCAGCAACTCTAACTTTTCTAGTAGTTCCATCTTCTAAAGTAATACGAACTGTTCTTAAATTTGGCAAAAAGCGTCTTTTAGTTTTGTTGTTAGCATGGCTAACATTGTTACCTACCATAGGTCCTTTTCCTGTAATTTGGCAAATTCTTGACATAAATTTTTCCTTATGAAATAAAAATAATTTTTAGCATTATATCTAAAGCAAGCTTAAAAAAATCAAATATTATTAAAAATACATAAAGAAAATTTGATAATAAGTATGATAAAATTATTTTTTATTTTATTGGAGATATATAATGTATGTAGCGCCAAGTTTATTGTCTGCAAATTTTTTAAACTTAGAAAATGAGATTAAAGAAGTATCTCAAGCGGGAGCTGATTTGTTGCACATTGATGTGATGGATGGACATTTTGTGCCAAATCTTACTTTTGGTCCTTGTGTGATTGAAAATATTTCAAAAATTACTTCAGTACCTTTAGATGTGCATTTAATGGTGCATAATGTTAGTAGTTTTGTAGATTTATTTATACCTATGAAACCAAAATTTATTAGTTTTCATTTAGAAGCTGAAAACCATCCTATTAGGGTGTGTGAGTATATAAGAAAAAACGGCATTCATCCTGCTATTGTATTAAATCCACATACTCCAGTTTCAAGCATAGAATATATTTTAGAATTTGTAGATATGGTGCTTTTAATGAGTGTTAATCCAGGCTTTGGCGGGCAAAGTTTTTTACCTTTGGTGTATAATAAAATTCGCCAGTTGAGAGAAATGATAGATAGGAAAAATCTTAAAGTTTTTATAGAGGTTGATGGTGGGGTAAATGGCTTAAATGCACCTGATTTGGATGAAGCAGGAGCTGATATTTTGGTCGCGGGTAGTTATATTTTTTCTTCGCAAGATAAAAAAACAGCAATTAATTCTTTAAAGCTTGAATTTTGAGCCAACAACAAATCGATGATTTAATCATCAAACTAAGCAAAGAAAATAAACCTTTTCCTTGGGTTTTAAGAGAACTTGCAAAAATAGAAGAATTAAACCACTATGATTTTGATTTATATATTTTTGAGCTTTTAGGACTAGGGGTAGAGCTTAATGCACAAAATTGTTTGTGTTTAAAAAGTAAAAATACAAAAATAAAAGATGAGATATTTTGTGTTGTAGATATTGAAAGTACTGGCGGGATAAAAAGTGGTCAAATTTTAGAAATAGGTGCTGTAAAAATTCAAAATTATAAAGAAATTGATAGATTTGAGAGTTTTGTAAAAGTAGAAAGCATACCTGAAAATATTACAGAATTAACTGGGATTAGTTTAGATATGGTAGAAAATGCTCCTTCTTTGAAAGCTGTGTTAAATGATTTTAAGTTATTTTTAAAAGATAGCATTTTTGTAGCACACAATGTGCGTTTTGATTATCATTTTATATCTAAAGCTATGTATGAAAATGATTTTGGAGTGCTTTTAAATAGAAGATTATGTACTATTGATTTAGCTAAAAAATGCATTGAAAGTCCCAAATACGGCCTTGATGCTCTAAAAGAGTTTTTGTGTATTGAAAGTAAGCATCATAGAGCTTTAAGTGATGCTTTGGCCGCAAGTGAAATTTTGAAATACTGTCTTAAAAAAATTCCTTTTTACATTAAAACTACTGAAGAATTGTTACATTTTAGCAAGCAAGCTAAAAATCAAACAAAAAAATAAACTTTGTTTTGTATTTATTGCTATACTTCTTTTGCATAAATGACGGGAGCTTGTGATACAGGCTGAGAGTAAGCTAAAAGCTTAGACCGCACCAGAACTAGGTAATGCTAGCGTTGGGATAATTTATCAACTACTCACATACCCTTCATTTATCCAAATTTATTTCAAGGATAAATTCAAATGAAAACTCAAATGTCTTATGCAAAAGAAGGAATTTTCACAAAGCAAATGCAAATTGTTGCACAAAAAGAACAAGTAAGTGAAGGTTTTTTACTTGAAAATATAGCATGTGGAAAAATCATCATTCCTGCAAATATCAACCATAAAGCATTAGATCCAAATGGTATTGGCTATGGACTTAAAACAAAGGTAAATGTGAATTTAGGTGTTTCAAATGATTGTGTAGATTATAGTGAAGAGATGAAAAAGGTAGAATTGGCTCACAAATTTAATATAGAAGCTATTATGGATCTTAGTAATTATGGTAAAACTAGTCGTTTTAGAGATGAGCTAATTGCTACTTCAAAAGCTATGATAGGTACTGTGCCTGTTTATGATGCGGTAGGTTTTTTAGAAAAAGATTTAAAAGATATTAAAGCAAAAGATTTTTTAGATGTAGTATATCATCATGCTAAAAGTGGAGTGGATTTTATGACAATTCACGCAGGGATAAATTCTCGTGCTGCTAGGGTTTTTAAAGAGTGTGATAGGATTACTAATATAGTTTCAAGAGGAGGTTCAGTTCTTTATGCTTGGATGCAAATGAATGATGCTGAAAATCCATTCTATGAATATTATGATGATTTGCTTGCTATATGTAAGGAATTTGATGTGACACTTTCTTTGGGTGATGCACTAAGACCTGGTTGTACTCATGATGCAAGTGATGGAGCTCAAATTGCTGAACTTATAGAACTTTCATTGCTAACCAAAAGAGCATGGACTCAAGATGTACAAGTGATGATAGAAGGACCCGGTCATATGGCTATTAACGAAATAGAAGCTAATATGCAACTTGAAAAAAGAATTTGCAATGGAGCTCCATTTTATGTTTTAGGACCATTAGTTACTGATATAGGTGCAGGATATGATCATATAAGTGGAGCAATTGGTGGAGCAGTTGCAGCAGCAGCTGGCGCTGATATACTTTGTTATGTAACTCCTGCTGAACATTTAAGACTTCCAAATTTAGAAGATGTAAGAGATGGTATAGTAGCAACTAAAATAGCAGCTCATGCAGGAGATATAGCCAAGCTTCCCAAAGAAAGAAAAATAGATGATGAAATGAGTAAAGCAAGACAAGATATTGATTGGGAAAAAATGTTTAAATTAGCAATTGATGGAGAAAAGGCTAAGAAAATGTTTAATGAAAGAAAACCTGAAGAGCTTAATTCTTGTTCAATGTGTGGAAAAATGTGTGCTATGAATACTATGAATAAAATTTTAAAAGGTGAGGATGTAAGTTTGATAAAAGAATAAACCCTCGATTGTGAGGGTTTATTTTGATTAATCTATTACTTTATAATTATAAGGTTTTAGATTTTTATCATCTTCAAGAAGTTTTGCTGGTGGATTACCATTTACTTCTTGGTGTTTATAGTAGCGATCACCTGCTTTATTGCCATTTAGATCTACTTTATAGTGAATTTCACCTGGATTTAATTTTTGAATATCTTCAAAACCTAAATTTGAAGTTTTGAAATCTTTAATGCCATTTTTGGCCGCAATTTCTGCTAGCTTAGTTTGTCCTTGTCTTGACATATCAACTGATTGTAAAAGCATTCTTGAAGCTTCTCTAGGATTGTGGAAACCTGTTGAGTTTTCAGCACCTACAAAGTCCGCTCTAATTTGAGATTTTCTATGTAGTTCTAATACTTCTTTTAATTCAGCCGAAATTTTAGCATCATCTGCTTTGCTATCAGTTTGAAATTTAGGCATTTTTCCAAGTTCTGCACGAATAGTTTCTACATCTTTAATCAAGCTTACTAAAGAATATTCAGCTGTTCTTAAATCATGAGCTACTGAATTTTGAATATCTTTTACTTGTTTAGCTAGATAGCTTTCGCTTTGAGTGTGACAAGTTTTACAAGCTGAGTTAATATCAACTAAAGGTGAAGTAATATTGTGGTTAGTAACTTTTTTTGCACCTTTTCTAATATAAGGCATATGACAATCTGCACAACTTACACCATTTGCAGCATGCACTCCACCACTATAAAGTTCGCTTTCTGGGTGTTGAATTTTAATCATTGGTGCTTTTGTGATTTTATGAACCCAATCACTTGGAAAATTTTCTCTATTTTTTTCATAATAATCATCAATCATTTCTATTCTAAATGGCTCGCCTTTTTTCCACTCACTCCATGGAAATGCTAGCTCTATACCATCAACTTCGATTTCAACTGGCTTGTTACCATCTCTCCAAGAATCAAACTCATCATAAGTTTTTTGAGTGCCATTCCACCATTTTTTAGAACTATCATTAGCAATACTTTCGCCTATAGTTTTCACTTTAGCGCCTGTTGGTTTGAAGTAGTATTCAACATGACATTGAGAGCATACTAAAGTTCTCATTTCGCTTCTTGAAGCTTTAATGCCTTGTTTTTCGTCTGCTTCATAACCTCTTGAAATTAATGCTTTAATTAAAGCTGGTCTTGTAAGTCTTAAACTCATATCTGTTGGGTTATGGCAATCTGCGCATGTTACACCCATTCTTTTTCCACCATGAGGTCCGCTGTGTTCAGGTGAGTTTTCTTTAGCTCCATTTACAGCTGGGATAGTTTTAACCATAGTCCAATATTTTGCAGAGTTAAATGCTACCCAATCGCCTTTTGCAGTGTTGTTTAAAAGCCATGGAGTCCATCCGCTATGGCAGTTCATACAAGCTGTTGGTTGACCGCCAAATCCTGTAAAACCATGTGCATTTAAGAAATCTTTATTATTTCTAGCTGTATCCATTTGATCTACTTGAACCCAAAAGTGTCCTCTTTCTTCATTGGCATCAATGCTAAATGGATAACCTGCCCAAAGAACAGTTAGTTGTGGATAGCGAATAAGCTTTGAATAAGCTAAATTTCCACCAAATTCTGTTGCATTAGGTGTTTGTTTTTCTACTGCTGTGTGCATGTCTAAATAATCAGGAAAGTTCTTTCCCCAGTAATCAAAAGTAGGATTTTCATCACCAAGTTTTACAATTTCTTGTGAAATGATCCCACCTACTGAATCATTTGTTTTAGCTGTAATGTCCTGATTAAGCCATAATACACCTGCAATAGCTACTATAGTAGCACTTATAGCACTATATAAAATGCCTTTGTTATTCATTAAATACTCCTTTCATTTAAAATCCTCTCTTATGACCAACACCTTGGTGGCAAGATACACAACTTAAAGCATTATCTTTATGTGGATCTAGGGTAGGGTTGATAGTGTTACTCGCAATTTCTTTGTGACATTCTATACAGTTATTTTGGACTATTTCTTTACTTTTTGCATTTGCACTCAAATGTGTAGGTAAAGAATCTAGTTTGAAAGTAAATGCATAAGCATGTCCTAAGCCACTTTGAGCTTTAGCAATCCATTTTTCAAAAAAGCTATGTGGCAAATGGCAATCATTACAGGTTGCTCTTGGTTTACCATCAACTTCTTTAGAGTGCGAAGCTTTTAAATAATCATTATAAACCTCGTTCATAATATGGCAATTATTACAGCTTTCACTAGCATCGCTAAAATAAGAAGTGCCCTTAGCATTATGGAAAGTATACATTCCAACTCCTGCTAAAATTACAAGTAAGAAGAGGAAAACAGCAAAAAGTTTTGAGTTTGCTTTTTTCAAAGTCTCTCCTTTGAATGAAGTTTAAGTTACAAGAACTTGTGTATAATTATATAACACCATAAAGGTAAAAAAGTAAATATATATTTATTAATCATTTATTATTTTTTTAATAAGATAAAAAAAGTGTTATTTTTTTATATAATTATATTTACTATTATACAAATAAAATAAATTTTAATGAAAGAAATACTAAAATATAAATATCTAGAAATAAAGGTAGGTATATCATGCAAATTCAACCATCAATGTATATTAACAGAGAACTTTCTTGGCTTGCGTTTAATTCTCGTGTTTTAGATCAATGCTCTAAAGATCTTCCTTTGCTTGAAAAACTTAAATTTATTGCTATATACTGTACAAATTTAGATGAGTTTTATATGATAAGAGTGGCTGGATTAAAACAACTTTTTGTGGCAGGAATAAGCACAACAAGCAATGATGAAATGACTCCTCTTGCGCAACTTAAAGCTATTAGAAATTATCTACATGAAGAAAAATATGTAGTAGAGCAGTATTTTACTAAAATTACCCAAGATTTAGAAAAAGAAAATTTATTTATTCGCTCATACGAAGAACTTGATGAGGATTTAAAACAGCAATGTAATGAGCATTTTTTTTCTAATATTTTTCCTGTGATAGTGCCTATTGCAGTTGATGCAACTCATCCTTTTCCGCATTTAAATAACCTTTCATTTTCTTTAGCGGTAAAACTTTGTGATCCTATGCACCCTGAACTTTTAAAATTTGGCATGATACGCATACCTAGGGTTTTACCAAGATTTTATCAAGTAAGTTCTAATATTTATGTGCCTATAGAAAGTATAGTACGCTATCATACTGAGCATATTTTTCCTGGCTATAAGCTCTTATCTTCTGCTGCTTTTAGAGTAACTAGAAATGCAGATATGGAAATAGAAGAAGAAGAAGCTGATGATTTTATGTTGATTTTAGAGCAGGGTTTAAAACTTCGTAGAAAAGGTGCTTTTATACGCTTGCAAATAGAAAAAGGCGCAGATGAGCAGTTGATTGAATTTTTAAGTTCTCATATGAATATTTTTCATAAAGATATTTATGAGTATAATATACTTTTAAATTTAGCTTCATTATGGCAAATCATTTCCAACAAAGAATTTACACATTTGCTAAATCCTATGTATACACCAAAAATTTTACCACCTTTTGGGGATAATGTATCTATATTTAGTGCAATAGATAAACAAGATATTTTGGCTATACAGCCTTATGAGAGTTTTGAGCCTGTATATCAATTTATCAAAGAGGCAAGTAAAGATCCTAAGGTTGTTTCTATAAGAATGACTCTTTATAGAGTAGAAAAAAATTCAAACATAGTTCAAGCTTTAATTGATGCAGCAAGCGATGGCAAACAAGTTACTGTAATGGTAGAATTAAAAGCGCGTTTTGATGAGGAAAATAACTTGCATTGGGCAAAATCATTAGAAAATGCAGGGGCTCATGTGGTATATGGAATCACTGGTTTTAAAGTGCATGCAAAAGTAGCTCAAGTGATTAGAAAAGAAGGGGATAAATTAAAAATTTATAATCATTTAAGTACGGGTAATTACAATGCAAGTTCAGCTAAAATTTATACTGATGTGAGTTATTTTACTTCAAAAGAAGAATATTCTCAAGACACTACAACTTTTTTTCACATACTTTCAGGATATAGCAAAAGTCGTCGTTTAAAGACTTTATCAATGAGTCCAAAGCAAATCAAAGAAAGAATTTTAGATATGATAGCTACTGAAGCAAGCTATGGAAAAGATGGAGTAATCATAGCCAAAATGAATGCTTTGGTAGATGGTGATGTGATTAAAGCTTTATATGAGGCTTCAAATAAAGGTGTTAAAATAGATCTTATTGTGCGTGGAATTTGTTGTTTAAGACCTGGAGTAAAAGGATATAGTGAAAATATAAGAGTTAGAAGTATAGTGGGAAAATATTTAGAGCATGCTAGAATTTTATATTTTAAACATACAACACCAAATTATTTTATTTCAAGCGCTGATTGGATGCCAAGGAATTTAGAAAGAAGACTAGAATTAATGACTCCTATTTTTGATGAGCATTCTCGTGCAAAATTGGCTCAAATTTTAAAACTACAATTAAGCGACAATGATTTAGCTTATGAGTTAGACAACGAGGGAAGATATCGTAAGGTTATTTTAAATGAGACAGAAAAAATCAACAATTCTCAACAAACTTTAGAAGAGTATATTAGTAGAATTTTTAATACCTTGAAAAAAGATACTGATCACAGCAGGGCGACGCACTTAGCAACGAAGCTTTTTAGGGATAGCTAATCCTTGCTTTTTTGGCAAGGATTATTTCCAACCTTCTATGTAGTTTTTAAGTTTTCTACCAACTTTTGGGTGTTTAAGTTTTTTTATAGCTGAGCTTTCTATTTGTCTTACTCTTTCTCTTGTGACATTTAGTTCTTTACCGATTTCTTCTAAAGTTCTATCACTTTCATCATCCATTAAGCCAAAACGCATTCTAATAACAGCCTTTTCTCTATCATTAAGCTGATCTAAAACTTCATCAATTTGTTCTTTTAAATCATCTTTTAAGATGTGATCCATAGGTGAAATTGAGGTTCTATCTTCTACAAAATCTCCAAATTTACCATCATCCTCGTTGCTAATAGGTGCTTCTAGGGAAATTGGTTCTTTAGTAATTTTAATAACTTGTTTTACTTTATCTATACTAAGTCCTACTTCTTTTGCAATAATACTTACATCCGGTTCTTTACCTTCTTTTTGTAAATACTCGCGAATGATTTTATTGATTTGATTGATAGTTTCTATCATATGAATAGGAATTCTTATAGTTCTTGCTTGATCAGCAATTGCTCTTGAAATAGCTTGTCTAATCCACCAAGTTGCATAGGTTGAAAACTTATAACCGCGTTTGTATTCAAATTTATCTACCGCTTTCATTAAGCCTATGTTGCCTTCTTGGATTAAATCTAAAAATGGTAATCCGCGGTTAGTATATCTTTTGGCAATGCTTACAACTAAGCGTAAATTTGATTTTGCCATTCTAGTTTTAGCCTCATCAGATATTTTTTTACCGCGTTTGATTTGCTCTAGAATTTCTTTTAACTGATCTTTTTCTAAATCAAAAGAATTTTGACTAGCTTCTTTAGTTTGAATAAGTTTTTTAATCTCCATATAAGTGCTTACCATGGTAGTTTCTAAAGCACGCTCGGCTATTTCTTCTTTGCTAAGTTTGGTAATATCTTTTAAAATATCTTGGTGTCTTTGTTTTAATTCTTCTGAAAACATCGGTAAGCGATACTCCAAGCGTTTTAATTCTTTATCAAATTCCTCATCACTTTTTAATGCTGTTTCCATAGATTTTACTATTTCAGAAATAAGTTTTGATGTTGGACCTAGATCCATTAGTTTTTCTTTTAGTATATTTTTCTTAAAAGCAATTATGAGTTTATCTAATAGTTCATCATCATTTTTTTCTGCATTAATAGTAGATATAGTTTTTAACCATTCTTTTTTTGCTTTTTCTAATGCTTTAAAGCTTTCTATGACTTTTAAAGTTCTTTCATCTTCTTTTTTATTTGTTTTTTTAGGTTTTTTTTCATTAGAATTTTCATTTTCCTCATTTTCGTTTTCTTCTTCAGAATCTATTTCTTCATCGCTTTTATCATCATCGCTTTTATCATCATCCTCAAAGCTTTTAAAAAGCTCTTTCACTCTTCTTTCTCTATTAATTAAAGGTTCTTTATAATCAAGTATAAAATCAATCAAATAAGGCACAGAACAAAAAGCATCGATGATAATATCTTCGCCTAGCTCAATCTTTTTAGAAATTTCAATTTCTTCATCTTTGTTTAAAAGAGCAATTTGTCCCATTTCTCTTAAATACATTCTTACAGGAGAGTCTGATCTGCTCCACTCAAGTAAATCATTTTCATTGGCTAAATCAAATTCATTTTCCAAACTTGTATCTTGTAATTTTTGTTTTTCCTCTTGTAGCTTTTTTGCTTCTTCTAAATTTCTTTTTTTGGCAATTTCAGCTGAAGAGATTAATTCTACTTTATATTTATCCATTAGATCACGGATTTTTTTTGCACTTGTTGCGTTTGGAAGCTTTGCAAAATACTTGACAAGTTTTTCATATGTGATATAATCTTTAGAATTTTCTTTGAAAAGTTCTTCTAAAACATTAGTTTCATTAGCCATGGATACCCCTTGTATTTAAGTAATGAGTGTAAAACTAAATATTGTGCCTAAAAATTAATTAAAAACAAATAAAAATATTTTGGAACGACTTTTGCTTTGTTAGTGAAAAATTAAGATTTTAGTTAGGAAAAATAATGCAAAATGGGTATTATCAAGCCACCGGTGCTATGGTTACGCAATTTAACCGTTTAGATGTTGTAACTAACAATCTAGCAAATGTAAATACAAGTGGCTATAAAAGAGATAATGTTGTTATTGCAGATTTTAAAAGGATTTTTAAAGAAACTCAAGATGAGTTACCTATACAAAATCACACAAGAGATGCTGCAAGATTTGTTAATACAACTATAGATAGAGTTCCGCAGGTTAATCATGTCTATACAAATTTTAGCGTAGGTTCTATGAAAATGACGCATAATCCTTTGGATTTAGCTCTTACTCGCGAAGATACTTTTTACTTGATTAAAACAAATAATGGTGAAATAAGATTAAGTCAAGATGGAAATTTCCAACTTGATGATGAGGGTTATTTGGTAAATCGTCAAGGATACAGAGTTTTAAGTAGTGATTATTTTAATAATCCCGAAAATGATGGCATACGCATAGGAGATTCCACTTCTTTTATTAATGTGGATAAAAATGGAATCATCAGTGCAGCTAATCAAAATATTGCAAGATTATTTGTAGCACAAGTTGATGATTTAAGAGATTTACAAAAAGATGGCGATAATATGTATAAAATTGATAATTTAAACAAGATTAGAGATTTACCAAATTCAAATGCCATTAAGCAAGGTTTTACTCAAGGATCAAATGTTAATCCAGTTACAGAAATGGTAGGATTAATTGAGGCAAATAGAATGGTTGAGATGTATCAAAAAGTTATGACATCTCATATGGATGATTTAAATCAAGAAGCTATTAATAAATTAGCAAGTACTAAATAAACTAAGGATAGATAAAATGTTAAGATCATTATACACAGCAGCATCAGGGATGGTATCGCAACAAACACAAATTGATGTGACTTCAAATAATATTTCAAATGTTAATACAGTAGGTTATAAAAAATCGCGTGCAGAATTTGCAGATTTGATGTATCAAACGATGAAATATGCAGGAACTTCAACCTCAAGCACCACAAAACATCCAAGCGGCATTGAAGTAGGGCTTGGAGCAAGAGTAACAGCTGTAAGTAAAATTTTTAGTGAAGGTAGTTTAAAACAAACATCAACTTCAGGTCTTGATATGGCAATTGCTGGTAATAATGGCTTTTTCCAAATTCAAATGCCTGATGGAACTATAGCTTATACTAGAAATGGTCAATTTACTAAAGATGCTGAAGGAAACATAGTAAATTCAGATGGTTATAGACTTTTACCGGAAATGACTATACCTGAAGATGCTATTGCTATAAATGTTGCAAGCGATGGGACAGTTTCAGTAATGCAGCCAGGAAATACAGCTGAAACTCAAATAGGACAAATTGAACTTGTAAATTTTATCAATCCTGCAGGTTTACATGCTTTAGGGGATAATCTTTTAGTAGAAACTGATGCAAGTGGGGCGCCTATTGCAGGTATAGCGGGCGAGAACGGTTTTTCTGTCATCAAACACGGCTTTGTGGAGCTTAGTAATGTTCAACTTGTAGAGGAAATGACTGATCTTATTACAGGACAAAGAGCTTACGAAGCAGGCTCAAAAGCAATCACTACAAGTGATGATATGCTTGGAATTGTAAATCAATTAAAACGCTAGAATTAACTAGCGTTTATAATATGTAAAAATATTTAAAAATATACTAAAAAACTCCTATTTATAAATACTTATAAAATATTCTTTTTTATAATTTAAATTTTATCATTAATGTAGTAATATTTTTTAGATGTATTAAAATACATTGAATAAACAATAACGAGGGATATAATGAACAGAAGAGACTTCATTAAAAACACCGCTATTGCTAGTGCTTGTGGTGTTGCAGGTCTTAGTGTTCCAAGTAGTGTACTTGCTAATACTGAGAATAAATGGCGTTGGGATAAGGCTGTTTGTAGATTTTGTGGTACAGGCTGTGGAATTTTAGTTGCAAGTTTAGATGGTAAAATTGTTGCTGTAAAAGGAGATCCAGCAGCTCCTGTAAATCGTGGATTAAATTGTATTAAAGGTTATTTTAATGCAAAAATTATGTATGGAGAAGATCGCTTAGTAACACCTTTACTTCGCGTAAATGCAAAAGGTGAGTTTGATAAAAATGGAAAATTTCAACAAGTTTCTTGGCAAAGAGCCTTTGATGAAATGGAAAAACAATTTAAAAAAGCTTACAAAGAAAAAGGTGTTGAAGGAATTGGAATTTTTGCAAGCGGTCAATATACTATACAAGAAGGATATGCTGCTGCAAAATTAGTAAAAGCTGGTTTTAGATCAAACAATATAGACCCAAATGCACGCCATTGTATGGCTAGTGCAGTTGTTGGTTTTATGCAAACTTTTGGAGTTGATGAGCCTTCTGGCTGTTATGATGATATAGAGCTTACTGATACTATTATTACTTGGGGTGCAAATATGGCAGAAATGCATCCGATTTTATGGTCAAGGGTAAGTGATAGAAAATTAAGTAATTTAGATAAAGTCAAAATTGTAAATTTATCTACTTTTTCTAATAGAACTTCTCATATAGCAGATACTGAAATCATCTTCAAGCCAAATACTGATTTAGCTATTTGGAATTATATCGCTAGAGAGATTGTTTATAATCATCCTGAAGCTATGGATAAAGAATTTATTGAAAAACATTGTATCTTTGCAACAGGCTATGCTGATATTGGTTATGGAATGAGAAATAATCCAAACCATCCTAAATTTAAAGCAAGTGAGAAAGATACAGTAGCAAAACAAAATGCTATTATTGTAGATGAAGAAGAAGCGGTATCTTTGGCTTATTTAGGAGTAAAAGCAGGTGATAAATTTGAAATGAAACACCAAAGTGCTCCTGATGCGCATTGGGAAATTTCATTTGAAGATTTCAAAAAAGCATTAGAGCCTTATACGCTTGATTATGTTGCTAAAGTTGCTAAAGGTAATGAAGATGAAAGCATTGAAGAATTTAAGAAAAAACTTCAAGAATTAGCAAATTTATATATAGAAAAAAATAGAAAAGTTGTAAGTTTTTGGACTATGGGCTTTAATCAACACACAAGAGGTACTTGGGTGAATGAACAAGCTTATATGGTGCATTTCTTACTTGGTAAACAAGCTAAGCCAGGTAGCGGTGCGTTTTCATTGACAGGGCAACCAAGTGCTTGTGGAACTGCAAGAGAAGTAGGGACTTTTTCGCATCGTTTACCTGCTGATATGGTCGTTGCAAATCCTAAGCACAGAGAAATTAGCGAAAAAATTTGGAAAGTTCCGGCAAAAACAATCAATCCTAAACCAGGTGCTCCATACTTAAAAATCATGAGAGATTTAGAAGATGGAAATATCAAATTTGCTTGGGTGCAAGTAAATAATCCTTGGCAAAACACTGCTAATGCAAATCACTGGATAGCAGCGGCTAGAGAAATGGATAATTTTATCGTTGTGAGTGATTGCTACCCAGGAATTAGTGCTAAGGTGGCAGATTTAATTTTACCAAGTGCTATGATTTATGAAAAATGGGGTGCTTATGGTAATGCTGAAAGAAGAACTCAACACTGGAAACAGCAAGTGCTGCCTGTAGGTGAGGCTATGAGTGATACTTGGCAAATTATGGAATTTGCAAAACGCTTTAAATTAAAAGAAGTTTGGGGTGAAACTAAGGTAAATGATAAACTTACTCTGCCAAGTGTTTTAGAAGAAGCTAAAGCTATGGGTTATAGTGAAGATGACACTTTATATGATGTATTATTTGCAAACAAAGAAGCAAAATCTTTCAAAGCAAACGATTCTATTGCAAAAGGATTTGATAATAGTGATGTTAATGGCGATGAAAGAAAAATTATAGGTAGTGATGGTAAAGAATTTACCGGCTATGGCTTTTTCGTTCAAAAATACCTTTGGGAAGAATACCGTAAATTTGGTTTAGGACACGGCCATGATTTAGCGGATTTTGATACTTATCATAAAGTAAGAGGTTTAAGATGGCCTGTAGTAAATGGTAAAGAAACACAATGGAGATTTAATACTAAATTTGATTATTATGCTAAAAAAGCAGCTCCAAATTCAGATTTTGCATTTTATGGTGAATTCGCTAAAGAACTACCAAAAGGAGATTTACTGGCTCCGCAGACTAAAGAAAAATATAGCTTGAAAAACAAAGTGAAAATTTTCTTTAGACCATTTATGAAAGCTCCTGAAAGACCGAGCGAAGAGTATCCATTTTGGTTATGTACTGGTAGGGTTTTAGAGCATTGGCATAGTGGAACTATGACTATGAGAGTTCCTGAGCTTTTCCGTGCAGTACCTGAAGCACTTTGTTATATGAATGAAGATGATGCTAGGGCAATGAAAATTAATCAAGGTGATATCGTATGGGTACAATCACGCCGTGGTAAAGTAAAAGCTAGAGTAGATTTTCGTGGTAGAAATAAACCATCTAAAGGGCTTGTGTATGTGCCTTGGTTTGATGAAAATGTATATATAAACAAAGTTACATTAGATGCAACTTGTCCATTGTCTAATCAAACAGATTTCAAAAAATGTGCCGTAAAAATTACTAAAGCATAAAAATGAAAAATAGAAGAGAATTTTTAGCCTTTACTTTTAAGCTTTTATGTATAGGAAGCGGAAGTGCATTTTTAGCAAGTTTAGCATTTAGCTCAAATCAGGAGTATTTTTTAAGACCTCCTGGGGCAGATGATGAAAAAGAATTTTTATCAAAATGTATACGATGTGGACTTTGTGTAAAAGCTTGTCCTTATGATGTTTTAAAACTAGCAAATTTAGAAAATAGTGCTAAAAATGGCACACCTTTTTTTATAGCAAGAGAAAATCCTTGTAGATTGTGCGAGGATATACCTTGTATAAGAGATTGCCCTACAAATGCGCTAGATCATAAATATTTAGAGCAAAATGATGGAATTTATAAAACAAAAATGGGTATAGCTATAATTGATAGTGCAAGTTGTGTTGCTTATTGGGGAATTCAATGTGATGCTTGTTATAGAGCCTGTCCATTGATAGATAAGGCATTAAAGCTTGAAATAAAACGCAATGAAAGAACTGCAAAGCACGCATTTTTATTACCTGTAGTAGATCATGAAGTATGCGTGGGATGTGGGATTTGTGAGAAAGCCTGTATAACGCAAAAAGCTGCTATTAGAGTTTTACCTAGAGAATTTGTCTTGGGAAAAGCTGGGGATAATTACATCAAAGGTTGGGATGAAAAAGATGAAAAACGCTTGCAAGATGTAAACACAGATAAAAATTTCAATAAAAACAAGGCTAAAGATTATCTTAATGATGGAGAATTGTTATGAAATATCTTATTTTAAGAAGAATAGTGCAATTGTCTATCTTAACTTTTTTTTCTTTTGGTGTATTTAATTTTATATTAAAAGGAAATTTAAGCTCTTCAGTTTTATTTTCTTCGGTGCCGCTAAGTGATCCTTTTGCGTTTATTCAACTTGCTTTAGCAAGTTTGCAAGTAGATTTAATGGCTTTAAGTGGTGCTTTGATAGTATTTTTATTTTATGCTATTTTTGCTGGAAGAGCGTTTTGTGCTTGGGTTTGTCCTGTAAATATCATTACTGATTTTGCTTATTTTATTAGAAGTAAATTAGGTTTTAATCAAGCAAGGATTTTTAATGTAAATAAAAATTTGCGTTATTATGTTTTGGCTTTTGTTTTGATTTTTTCTTTTCTTTTTTCCTTTCCTGTTTTTGAGGAATTTTCTTATATAGGAATAATCCAAAGAGGAATTATTTTCGGCGGTATTTCTTGGCTTTTTGTAGCTTTGATTGTTTTTTGTATAGATACATTTTTTAGTCCAAGATTTACTTGCTCGCATTTTTGTCCTTTAGGAGCTTTTTGGGCTTTAAGTTCGCATTTTTCATTACTAAAAGTAAGATATAACTTACAAAAATGCACCAAGTGTTACAAATGCCTTGGAGTATGCCCTGAAAAGCAAGTGCTTTGGATGATAGGTAAAGAAAATCAAGATGTAAAATCAGGTGAGTGTATAAGATGTGGAAAATGTGTTGATGTTTGCGGTGATGATGCTTTAGGTTTTAGTATAATAAATTTAAGGAGAGAAAATGAAAAATAAAATCTTTTTATCCTTAGCAGCAGCTGTTTTAATAAGTGCTTGCGGACTTGCTGTTAAAAGTGTTGATTCAAAAGATATAGGTTTAAGAAAAACAAGTTTAGAAAGTGAAAATGTAGAGTTATTGGATGCAAAGTATTCTCAAGCAATGGCTGGAGAATCTGTTTTAATTGAGAGATCATTTGAAAATGCTCCGCCATTAATTCCACATACTTTAGAGGATATGCTTCCAATTACTAAGGATAATAATATTTGTTTAAGCTGTCATGATAAAGCTATAGCTAAAGATGTTGGAGCCACTCCGCTTCCAAGTAGCCATTATTTTGACTTAAGAAAAAACAAATCTACTAAAGATATGATAAGTGATGCAAGGTTTAATTGTACACAATGCCATGTGCCACAAAGCGATGCAAAACCTTTAGTAGGAAATAGTTTTGAAGCTAAATTTAAAAATGAGGAACTAAAGAAAAAATCTAATCTTTTAGATGTTTTAAATGAAGGCGTAAAATAAAACTATGAAAAAAATATTTTTAATCTTACTAATGAGTGTATATGTATTTAGTTATGAGCTTAAACTTGATTCAAATTTAAATGCCTTAAAACTTGTTGATAGTAGTTTGCTTATAGGACTTGATAATGGAGAATTAAATCAGTACTTTATTAAAGACAAAAAAATGCAAAAAATCACTCAACTTGATAAGATTAAAAATTTTTATGAAGAAAATCTTAGCCCTAGAATTTATAGTATTGATTACTTAAATGGGGCTATTTTGATTTTAAGTGAAGGTGATTTTGGTAGTAAAAGGCTTAGTATTTATAAAAATAAACAACTTTACAACTATAAGCTTTTAAGTGATGGAGTAAAAAAAGCTTTGTTTTTAGATGATGATACTATTTTATTAGCCTTGCTAGGTTCTAATATAGAGCTTTTTGATTTAAAAACAAAAAATATTATAAAAAATTTTACTTTCTCTAACTCAAGTTTAAGTGATGTGGTTTTAAATGAGGCAAAAACTCAATTAGTAGCAGGTTTTGAAAGTGGTGAAATAGTACTTTTTGATGTGAAAAAGTGGCAAAAAATAAAAAGTTATAAAAATCTTCATAAAGATAATATTTATCAACTTGATTTTAAAAATGCAATTATTACAAGTTGTAGCACTGATAGAAAATTAGGCATAGTGCGAAATGATCAAGAAAAAAGCATAGAAAGAGACTTTTTAATATATGCTTGTAGTCTAAATAAAAGTGGTTCTATAGCGGTTTTTGGAGATAATGAAAAAAATATTATAGAGCTTATAGATACTAAAAATTTAAAAACAATAAAAAAATTCCAAAATAAAGATTTTTTGCTAGAATATCTTATATTTTTAAACGAGCATGAATTTATTAGTGCTGGTTATGAAGATAAAATTATATTTTGGAGTATAGATGAATCTTTCTAGTGTATTGATTTTAACTAAAGAGGAAAAATTAGAAAAACTTAAAGAACAAATTCAACAAACACCATGTTGTAGTGTGGAATTAGCTCAAGAAGAAAAAATTATAGTGGTAATAGAAAGTGAAAATTTAGATGATGAATTAAAAGCATATAAACAATTAGAACAGCTTGATGGGGTGATAAGTATTAATATGGTATTTTCGTATCAAGATTTGGATGAAGAAAGAGAAAAAATTTTAAAAGCAAATTTTGAGGCAAATACTTTTGACGAAAATTTAAAAAAAGATAATTTAGAATACTATGGTAATGTTTTTAGAAAGTATTGATTATGATTTTTTTAATTCCTTTAATTGTGATTATTTCTTCTATTTTTATCATTGATCACTTTTATTTTTCCAAAGAGAATGAAGTTGTAAAAGAAAAAAAACAAGTAGTGCAAAAAAATACCGATTCTGATAAACAAAGATATCTTGAAAATATATTAAATCAAAAATAATCATGTACACACAAATTTCATATAAAAAATTCTTTTGGATTAATATTTTAGTTGTGATTACTCTTGCTTTAAATTTAAGAGCACCTATAACTTCCATAGGTCCTATGATAGAACATATTCAAGAATATTACAATATCAATTCTACTTTAGCAGGTATGCTAACAACCTTACCTTTAATAGCTTTTGGTCTTATATCGTTTTTTGTAGCGTATTTTTCACAAATTAAAGCTTTGTTTTTTGCCTTAATTTTGATTGTCTTTGGAGAAGTTATTAGAAGTTATGGGGGAACTATAGGTTTATTTTCTGGGGTTTTTTTGATAGGAGCAGGCATTGCAATAGCTAATGTTTTATTACCTTCTTTTGTAAAAGAAAAATTTTCTAAAAATACTTATAAGATAATGGGTTTATATGGATCAATTATAGGCTTATCTTCAATTGCTGGCGTGGCCTTATCGCTTCCTTTGCTTAAATTTTTTGATGTACCTCAAGCTATGTTTTTTTGGGCTATATTGGCTTTAATTGCTTTGATTTTTTATTTTCCGCATTTGAAAAATAAAAGATTATTACGCCCTAAAAAGAAAAATATTAATAAAGTAAATATCTTTTTAAACTTAACAGCCTGGAAAGTTACTATTGTAATGGGATTACAAAGTTTTTTATCTTATAGTCTTTTTGCATGGCTTAGTGTGATGATTAGTGAAAAGGGCTTTGGAATTGACTTTGGTTCTAATGTTTTATTATTATCTCAAATCATAGGAATGCCCGTGGCATTTTTACTACCTATCATTTTAGGAAAGCTTAGATCTCGTGCTAAAAGTTTTGCTATAGTGATGTTAGGGTTTTTGTATTTTTTAAGTTTTATGATGATTTTTCTTTTTAAAGTAAAAGCGATTTTGTTTTTAGCGGCTATTTTTTTAGGTTTTGCTTCTAGTGGAGTTTTTACAATTTCGCTATTATTTATTGCTATCAAAAGCTCAAATTCTATCATAGCGGCTAAACTTTCTGCTATGTCACAAGGTATAGGGTATTTAATAGCTGCTCAATCACCTTGGATTATAGGCATGCTTCATGATAATTTTAGAAATTTCACTTCAGGCTTTATTATGCTTATTATAGTAGCTATAATACTTAACATTTTTGTATTTTTGGCATATAAGGCTCCTGTGATTAAGTGAAAATTAAAAATAAATTAAAGCCTTTTTTGTTAGAATTTTAGGATTTTATTTTTGTGAGTTAATAATGCGATATACAGTAACAGAGGCTTCTATTTATGAAGCACAAGGCTTAAAAGATGAGGCTTTGGAGATTTATAAAAATATATTAAAACAAGATCCGCAAAATAAAAATGCCATTGATGCTATAAGGCGTTTGAGTGGCTTGCGTTCAAATCATGAAGATTTAAATTATGATATGCTTGATTTTTTTGTCAATATGAAAAGTGAAGAAGAAATTAATGAATTTAAAAGGTGGTTGATAAAACTATGAATATAGAAGATTTAGCAAAAATGGCTATTAGTGAAGTTAATTCAGAGTTAGATAATAAAAAAAATAAAAACGATGAATTTGCCCCTATGGTAGAAGAAATTACTCAAGAAAAAAATGTTAATACTCAAGAGAAAAAAATCAAAGAAGAAATTAGTAAGGTTGCACAAGAGCTAATCCAAGAACTAGATGATTTAGAAGTAAAAGTAAAAGATGATAAACAAAATGTCGCTATTAAGGTTGAAGCTTTAGAAGAAAAAGAAGAAAGCATTATAAATAATGAAGAATTTTTCTTGAAAAATCTTAGAGAGCGTATTTTGGTTTTATTTGAAGGATTAAAAAATACCAAAGATGAGCATATGGAAAAAAGACTAGATATGACCATTACTTTTTTAGAGTTTTTACTTGCAAAGATTGAAGATAGACTTAAAAAATGACCAAGATTTTTTAAGAATTAAAAATATACTTAAGCCTTACACACAAAGGGTTTATTTAGTAGGTGGTTGTGTAAGGAATTCTTTTTTAGATTTATCTAGTGATGATTATGATATAGAAATTTATGATATTGAGCCTATGCTTTTTGATGAGCTTATGCAAAAACTTGGTGCAAATGGAGTAGGAAAAAGTTTTTTTGTATATAAATATAAAAAATTTGATTTAGCTCTAGCACGCTATGAAAATAAAATTTTTACAGGCCATAGAGGTTTTGAAGTTAAAGTTTGTAATAATGAGCAAGAAGGAGCAAGAAGAAGAGATTTTACCATTAATGCATTGATGGTAAATATTTTTGATTTTGAATTTTTGGATTTTTTTAATGGTTTGCAAGATTTGCAAGCAAAGATTATAAGACATATTGATGATAAAAGTTTTATTGAAGATAGTTTAAGAGTGCTTCGTGGAATTTCTTTTGCATGTAGGTTTGATTTAACAATTGCAAAAGAAAGTTTAAAATTAATGCAAACTATGGATATAAGCGATTTATCTAAAGAGCGTATTAATAATGAACTTTATAAAATTTTTAAAACTTCAAGACTGAATAAAGCTTATGAGTATTTTAAAATTTTAAATTTAGAAGAAAAAATCTTTTTTTATCAAAGCTGTAATAAAGAATTTGAGAGACTTTTAGAGTATAGCCAAAAGTTAATTTGTGATGAGGCTTTGTTTTTGTATTTGTATTTGAATTTTTTTCATATAAATAAAGAGGAATTTTTTAAAAAAACAAAATTAAAAAAAGAGCTTTTAAAAAAATGTGAACAAGAATTTATTTTAGGTAAAATTGATGATTTTAATTTAGCTAAAATTGCTTTAAAAATACCACTTTGCAAATGGCTTGGACTTTGGAATAATGAGCGTATAACACAAGCAAAAAAAATAAATTTATACTATCATGCTTTTGAAAGTAAAATTAGCGCCAATGACTTACTAAAGGAAGGATTTAGCGGGAAAGAACTTGGAATTGAACTTGAAAAAAGAAAATTACAAGAATTAAAAAACTATATAAAGGAGTAAAAATGAATGAGTATATTTTAAAAATTTCATGCAGCGATGAAAAAGGATTGATTTATAGAATTTCAGATGTTATTTTTAAATATAGAATTAATATTATAAAAAATGATGAATTTGTTGGAGAAAATCGTTTTTTCTTTAGGGCGCATTTAGAAGGTGAGCTTGATATAAAAGCTTTTAAAGGAACGCTTGAAGCTATGCTTCCTGATAATGCACAAATTGAAATTACCTCAAAAAGAAAAAAAGATATTATTGTTTTAGCTACTAAAGAAACTCATTGTTTAGGTGAGTTACTTATCCGTCAATTTAGTGGAGAATTTAATGCAAATATTAAGGCAGTTATTGCAAATTATGATGTATTAAAACCTTTAGTGGATAAATTTAACATACCTTTTCATACTATTTTAGCACAGGATTTAAGCAGACAAGAGCATGAAAAAAAACTACTAGAGTGTTTAAAACAATATGAGTTTGATTATATTGTTTTAGCAAAATATATGAGAATATTATCTCCATCTTTTGTAGAGAATTTTGAGGGGAAGATTATTAATATCCACCATTCTTTTTTACCTGCATTTATAGGAGCTAATCCTTATAAGCAAGCTTATGAAAGAGGGGTAAAGATCATAGGTGCAACAGCACATTTTGTAAATAATAACTTAGATGAGGGGCCAATTATTACCCAAGATGTTATACCAGTTACTCATGAATATTCTTGGCAAGCTATGCAACAAGCAGGGCGTAATGTAGAAAAAAATGTTTTTTCTAAGGCCTTGGATTTAGTGTTTGATGATAGGATTTTTATATACGATAATAAAACAATAGTATTTTAATCTTGATGCTAAAAAGCATCAAGATTAGCATGAATAGCAAGTTTTAAACTCATATGCAGTTGGTCTAGCTTCTACAGGCCATACTTGGGTTTCAAATTTCATATGTTGATAATCATCAATAAATACATCACTCATAACAGGCTTTAAGAAGGCATTTTTTCTAATGAGTGCTTCCAAAGATCCTCTTAAAGTGTGAGGTAATTGCTCTATACCTTTTTCTCTAATCTCATCTAGGGTTAGTGCAAATAAATTTTCATCCATAGGACCTACCGGTATGGTTTTATTTTTAATACCATCAAGTCCTGCCATAAGCAAGCTTGTAAAAGCTAGGTAAGGATTGGAAGTGCTATCAGGAAATCTTATTTCAACTCTTGCGCTTTTTTCATTAATACCATAAGGCACGCGACAACTTGCAGAGCGATTTTGGCAAGAATAAGTTAGTATGCAAGGTGCTTCAAAACCTGGAACTATTCTTTTATAAGAATTTGAACTAGGATTGGTAAATGCGGCAACACTTCTTGCATTAGCTAAAATTCCACCGATGTAATTAATCGCATATTCACTTAATTTTCCATATCCTTCTTTATCATAAAATAAATTTACTCCATCTTTCCAAAGGCTCATATGTACATGCATACCACTTCCATTATCTCCATAGAGTGGTTTTGGCATAAAGGTCGCTGTTTTTCCATTTAAATGTGCTACCATTTTAACTACATATTTATAAATTTGTACATTATCAGCAGCTTCAACTAAATTTCCAAATTCTACACCAATTTCAGCTTGTCCTTGTGCTACTTCATGATGATGTACGAAAGTTTTTAAACCAACTCTTTCTAAAACTTGTACCATTTCAGCTCTAATATCCACACTAGAATCAATAGGACTTACAGGAAAATATCCACCTTTATTTCTTGGGCGATGTCCACTATTGTAACTATCTGTAAAATCTTTATTATCATTCCATTCACCTTCTTCGGTATCTACTTCATATTTTGCACAGTGAGAAGAATCAACTATTTTTACATTATCAAAAATAAAAAATTCATTTTCAGGACCAAAATAAGCAGTATCAGCGATATTGCTTGTGCTTAAGTGTTGCATTGCTTTTTTAGCAATACTTCTTGGACATTTTTCATACATTTGATCTTTGTAAATATCATATACATCGCAAATTACTATGATAGTAGGATCAGCTGTAAAAGGATCTAAAAACGCACTTTCCACATCAGGTTTTAAAATCATATCTGATTTTTCTATAGGCTGCCAACCATGCAAAGAGCTTGCGTCAAAAGGAATTCCGTTTTCAAAGGTTTTATCATCAATTGCTTTTATATTATAAGTGATGTGATGCCAAGTGCCTATCATATCAGTAAATCTAAAATCAACAAATAAAACTTCATGTTCTTGACAATAACTAAAAAACTCATCAATGTTATTTACAAATTTACCCATTTTTTCTCCTTTTTATTTTTTGGGTTTTTTAATTTATTTTATAGATTGTAGTATATTTTTTTTAAATTAAGTTTAAATTAATATTTTTTTTATAATCAAATTAAAAAAAAGATTATTTTGTGTAAAAAAATAATTAATTGGTAAAATTAATGTTGATTTATATTTTTTTGTAATATAATCTCGCATTAGTTTTTTTATTAAAAAAGGTGTAACAATGACTCAAGAAGAATTAGATGCTTTAATGAATGGCACTGAAGACTTAGATCTTGATTCTGTAGAAGAAACAGAAGAAAAACCAGATACAGATTATGAAGATGAGGAAAAAAATAAGCAAATTGTTAATGATATGATTAATGGTGATTATAAAGCAAGAGCGGATATGGCTTGGCCACCACCACCACCTAGTAAAGAACATAAAGTTGTACATCAACTTGATGATGTTACAAGAGATAGTGAAATAAAAGCCACAGAGATGATGGAAAAATTAGAAGCTATTAACGACTTTTTTGCAAATTCTGAGAGTGATCTTTGTGTAATCAGTGATGCTTTAAATAAAAATATAGAAATTTTTGAAAAATTAAATGCAAAATTTCCTAATGTGGTAAGCTTTAAAGAAGCTATTGAAATAAATAACAATGCTAAAAATATCATAGATGAGATTACAGGTTGTTTGCAAACTGGACAAGATGAAGTTATGATGGCAATGGATGCTATGCAATATCAAGATATTCATCGTCAAAAAATTGAGCGTGTTATTAATGTTATGAGAGCTTTAAGTAGATATATGAGTAGTTTGTTTGAAGGTAAAATTGATGATGAAAAACGCGTGGGATCTGCTGTGCATATCGAAGGAGATACAACTGCAGATGTTGTAAGTAATGATGATATTGAGGCATTAATCGCAAGTTTAGGAAAAAAATGATTATTCCTGAAATAGTAGCTCCTGCAGGTAATTTTACAAAATTAAAAATAGCTTTAGCTTATGGAGCTGATGCTGTTTATGCAGGAGTGAGTAATTTTTCATTAAGAGCAAGAACTGCTAGAGATTTTAATTATGAAACTTTTAAAGAAGCTATTGAGTACACGCATGCAAAAGGAAAAAAAATTTATGTAACGATTAATGGATTTCATTTTAGCTCACAAATTGAAGGTTTGAAAAGGCATATTTTAAAATTAAAAGAAATGAAACCCGATGCTTTTATAGTAGCTTCTGTAGGTGCTATGCGTTTGGTTAAAGAGCTTGCACCTGAAATCAATCTTCATGTATCAACCCAAGCTAATATTTTAAATTACTTAGACGCTCAAGTTTATAAAGATATGGGAGCTAAGCGTGTTGTTATAGCAAGGGAACTTGGTTTAAAAGATGCAAAAGATTTGAAAAATAATTGTGACATAGAACTTGAAAGTTTTGTCCATGGTTCTATGTGTTTTGCGTATTCTGGCAGATGTTTGATAAGCTCAGTGCAAAGTGGACGCATGAGTAATCGTGGATCATGTGCAAATGATTGTAGATTTAACTATGAACTTTATGCAAAGAACCCAGAAACTAATACACTTTTTAGACTTGAAGAAGATGAGAATGGCACGCATGTGTTTAATTCTAAAGATTTAAATTTAAGCTCGTATATTCAAAAAATTATGCAAGAAGATTGCATTCATGCTTTTAAAATAGAAGGAAGAACGAAAAGTGAGTATTATGTAGCTTTGACTACAAGAACTTATAAAATGGCAGTGCAAGATGTATTGCAAAATACTTTTGATGCGGCTAAGTATGAAAAAGAAATTTATACTTTAAAACACAGAGGTTTTACAGATGGATATTTAGTTTCAAGAGCTTATGAAAAAACCGATTCAATAAATCATAATACAAGCATAGAAGAAGGAACCCATCAAGTGCATGCTATTAGCGAAGATGGTGAATTTTTTAAATGTAAGGGTAAGATAGAATTAAACAAAGAATATGAAATTCTAGCTCCGGTTGATTCTAATATAGAATTAGGGGAAAATAAACTAGGTTTAGTATATGAAAATGAAGGAAAAAAATTCATAGTGTTTAAACAATTATTAGCAAAAAACAATAAAGAATTTAGTGAAATTCATAGTGGTAATGAAAATGAAATTACTTTGCCATTTAAACTTCCAGAATTTAGCTTTTTAAGAAGGAGTGTTGAATGAAATTTGTTTCCATATTGATGGGAAGTAAGAGTGATTATGATATAGTAAAAGAAGCTTTAGGAATTTTGGAAAAATTTGATGTAAAATATGAAGTCTTGATCACTTCAGCTCATAGAAGCCCTCAAAGAACCCAAGAATACATCAAAAATGCTGAAGAAAAAGGCGCAAAAGTATTTATTGCTGCAGCGGGTATGGCAGCTCATTTAGCAGGAGCTGTTGCAGCACATACAACAAAACCTGTTTTAGGTATACCTATGCCAGGAAGTAATTTAGCTAGCATGGATTCTTTATTTTCTACTGTGCAAATGCCAAGTGGAATTCCTGTAGCAACTGTGGCTATAGGTAAAGCAGGGGCTATTAATGCAGCTTATTTGGCAGTGCAAATTTTAGCAATAGAAGATGAGTCTTTAGCACAAAAATTATTAGAAGATAGACAAAAACAACAAGAAAAATTAATCCAAGATTCTAATACAATTGAAGTTTTTCTTTAAGGAGCGTATATGCAAACTTACTTGGAATTAAAAGAATTTTGTCAGTTAGTTCATTTATCCGAAGATGTTGTAAAAGGAATGATAGCAAATGGTGCTTTAAATTTCAAAGAAGAAGAAGGTAAAATTTATATAGAAGCTAATCAAGGTACTTTTAGCGTAGTTCCTTCAAGTTCAAAGCAACCTGCTATGGTAAATTCTATGACCTTGGCAGGAGAAAGTTTTGTAGAAAAAACTATAGGGACTATTTTAAATTTACATGAAAAAGTTCTTGATGCTAAGGATGAAACCTTAGAAGCTTTAAAGGGTGAAAATAAATTTTTAAAAGATGCTCTTTATTCTATGCAAGAGCTTTATGATGAGGATAGAAAAACTATAGAAAATCTTAACGAGCAACTTAAATATGCGCGTAATGAAGTTGAATTTCTAAAAAGAAAATATAAAATGATGTGGAATAAAACAGTGGAATTATATGCAAATTCGCCTGAGAAGTCTGAAGAATTAAAGGAAGAAAAATGACTTTTTCTCAAATGATTTTAAATTTACAAGAATTTTGGCAAAAGCAAGGTTGTGCTATTATGCAACCTTATGATTTTCCAGCAGGTGCAGGGACTTTTCACCCGGCAACTTTTTTAAGAAGTTTAGGTAAAAAATCTTGGGCGGCTGCTTATGTAGCACCAAGTAGAAGACCAACTGATGGAAGATATGGTGAAAATCCTAATAGGTTGGGTGCTTATTATCAATTTCAAGTTTTAATTAAACCAAGTCCTGATAATATCCAAGAATTATATTTAAAAAGTTTAGAAAATTTAGGCTTTGATTTGAAATCACATGATATTCGTTTTGTTGAAGATAATTGGGAAAGTCCAAGTTTAGGTGCTTGGGGTTTGGGCTGGGAAGTTTGGCTTGATGGTATGGAAGTTACACAATTTACTTATTTTCAACAAGTTGGTGGTATAAGCGTAGATTTAGTTAGTGCTGAAATTACTTATGGCTTGGAAAGACTTGCAATGTATTTACAAGATGTAGATAATGTATATGACATAGTTTGGAATGAATTTAACGGCGAAAAAATTACCTATAAAGATGTTCATAAGCAAGGCGAGTTTGAATTTAGTAAATATAATTTTGAAGTAAGTGATGTAAAAACTTTAAATGTACAATTTGAAAATGCTTACAATGAGTGTAAAAATGCATTATATGCAAAACTTGCTTTACCAGCATATGATTATTGTATGTTAGCAGCACATACTTTTAACTTGCTTGATGCAAGAGGAGCTATTTCAGTAACTCAAAGACAAGATTTTATGCTTAAAATTAGAGAGTTATCTAAAAGTTGTGCTTTAGTATATAAAGAAAGTTTAGATGAAAATTAAAGAAATTTATGATTATTTAGATACTATTAGTCCATTTAATACGCAAAGTTCATGGGACAATAGTGGTTTATTGCTTGGAAATTTCGATCAAGATGTAAATAAGATTTATCTTGCGCTTGATGTAGATATGCATTCAATTGAAAATGCAAGCGAAAATTCACTTTTTATAGTCCATCATCCTTTAATTTTTAAAGGTTTGAAGAATTTAAGTGGAGTGCTTTATCCGCAAAATCTTCTTACAAAAATGATACAAAAAAATATAGCCTTGATTGCTATGCATACAAATTTTGATTTAAGTCATTTAAATACTTATTTTACTAGCGAAATTTTGGGTTTTAAGATCAAAGAACAAAATGAATTTTTGATCTATTGTGATGTAGATTTTCAATTAGATACATTAGTTGATCATGTTAAAAAGTGTTTAAAGCTTAATCATATTAGGGTTGTTAATGCTCATCAAGAAAAAATAAAAACTTTAGCAATATGTACAGGCAGTGGTGGAGATTTGATTTCTAGTGTAAAAGCAGATTGTTTTTTAAGTGGAGATTTTAAGTATCATCAGGCCTTAGAAAGTTATCATAATAAACTCAATTTGATTGATATAGGTCACTATGAAAGTGAGTCATACTTTGGTGAAATTTTAGCAAAAGATTTGCAAAAATTTCATTTAGAAGTTATAATATCAGTTTCAAAAAATCCATTTCAATATTTTTAAGGAAAAAATCAATGAATAAATATTTAGAACAACTTATAGCTTTATCGCAAATTGATAAAGAGTTAGATGGTTTTGCAAATAAAGTAGAAGATGCTACAAAGGATTTAAAAGAAAAGCGTAATTTGCTTGATAAAACTGAAGAAGAAATTGCAGGTTTTGAAAAAGATATTAAAGATATAGAAAATCAAAAAATACAAAACAATAACCATATTGCAGAATTTGGTGTGAAAATTAAAGAAATAGCCAAAAAAAGTGCTGCAGTGAAAACTGAAAAAGAAGCAAATGCTTTAAAAATCGAAGAAGATATAGCTAAAGAGCAACTTGATGCAGCAAATGAAGAGATAGAAAGATTAGATAAAATTTTAGAAAACAAAGAAAAATTTATACAAGAATTGCAAACTAAGAGAACTGAACTTGAAAATGAAGTGGATCAAATAGATGCTCAAACAAAAGTTGTATTAGTTGATATTGAAAAAGAAAGATTAGAGATTTATGATAAAAAAGTAAAGCTGGTTGGCGAAATAAATCAAAAAGTTTTAACTTTTTATGAGAAAATTAGAAAATGGGCGGGAAATAGTGCTGTAGTTCCTGTGAAAAAACATGCTTGTTATGGCTGTTTTATGAGAATTTATGATAAAACTTATTTAGCAGTTTTAAAAGGTGATGAAATCGTAACTTGTCCGCATTGTGGAAGAATTTTATATAAAGAAAAAGAAGAAAATCAAAATTGATTTTTTTTTATTACATTTTTGCTGTGATTATATATGTAATCGCAGTTCCTTTTTTGTTGATTTTAAGTTTTTGTAAAGAAAAATATAAAGTATCTCTAAAATCTAGATTTTTTCTTTACAAAAACTTAAAACAAGAACAAGGAGATATATATTTTCATGCTTGCTCCTTTGGGGAGATTAAAAGCATTGTTCCCTTAATAAAACTTTTTCCAACTTGTAAAATTTCAACTATCACGCAAACCGGATTTAATGAAGCTTTAAGACATTCTAAAAAAGTAAATTTTTTACCATTTGAAATTTTTATACCATTTTGGATGAAACCTTGCAAAGTTTTGATTATTTTTGAAGCAGAGCTTTGGCTTATGCTTGTATTGATGGCTAAATTTTATAATGCAAAAGTTATTTTATTAAATGCTAGGATTAGTGATAGATCTTTAAAAAACTACAAGCGTTTTAGCTTTTTTTATCGTTTGATTTTTAAATATATTGATGTTGTGTTTGCGCAAAGTCAAAAAGACAAAGAAAGGTTAGAGTGTTTGGGTGCTAAAAATGTTGCAGCATATAAAAATATCAAAGCATATATAAAACAAGAACAAGTGAAAAATTATTCAAAACCTAAGGCTAGGGTTATTATATTTGCTAGTACGCATGAAAATGAAGAACTATTATTGCTTAATGAGATTAAACTAGAAGAAAATGATAGATTAATTATCGCTCCAAGACATCCGGAGCGTTTTGGCGAGGTTGAGGGGATTTTAAAAGATTTTTGCCAAAAAAATCATTATAATATGCAAAAATTTTCAGACTTTACTTTAAGTGAAAATGATTTTGCAAATTTTTTTAAGACCAAGTGTTTATTACTAGATACTTTGGGTGAGCTAGAAAGTTTTTATAAGATTAGTGATGTGGTTTTTTTATGCGGCTCTTTTTTAAATAATATAGGTGGGCATAATCCTATAGAAGCGGCTAGATGGAATAATGTTATTATCTCGGGGAAATATTATTTTAATCAAGAAAGTTTATATCAAGAAGTTGATGATTTGTATATTTGTGAGAGTGTAAAAGATATAAATGATTTTTTAAAGCAAAAATTATCACAAGCACGAGTCAAAGAGCAAAATGATTTAAATGAAATTATATTAAGTATAAAAGAAGGTTTAGATGCAAGAAAAAGCTTATAAATTGCTTGCAATGCAAGAAAAAATTTCTAATAATGCAGCAAAAGATTTGATTGATAAAGGTTGTGTTTTTGCTATGGGAAAAAAGGTTGTTATAGCTAGAGCTTTGATGAGCTCAAAAACAAGATTTGTCGTGCAAAAAATAAAAAAAGCAAAAATACTTTTTGAAGATGATAAAATCATAGTTTTAAATAAGCCTTATGGGGAAATTAGCGAGAATTTAGAAGGTGTTTATAATGCTAAATTAATTAACAGGCTTGATAAAGAAACAAGTGGAGTTTTGCTTTTAAGCAAAGATGAGGAATTTAGACTAAAATGCATTCAAGAGTATAAAAAACAAAATGTTTATAAAAGCTATTTAGCTATTGTCGATGGAGTAATTGCTGAAGAACTTGAAATTTGTGAAAAAATAACTACTATAAAAAATAAATCCGGAGCTTTTAGTAAAATCGATAAATTTGGCTTAGAAGCTCATACTCAGGTTATACCTTTAATGGTAAATGCAAAAAAAACTTTAATAAAAGCAGTCATTAAAACAGGTAGAACACATCAAATCAGAGTGCATTTAAATCATATAAAACATGGTATTATTGGCGATGAAAAATATGCAAAAAATAGCTCTCCTAGAATGTATTTGCATTCTTATGAAACGCATATTTTTAATTATCAATTTAAAGCTTTACTTGATGAGAGTTTTAATGCTTATGGTTTTGAAATAAAAAATTTAAATTTTTAAAGGCGTTTAAAGCTAAAAGGGTTTATAATTTAGCTTTTTAAAATTTTAATAAAGGGAAAATAAAGTGTTTGAAATAGTTAGTGAGTCATTTAAATCCGCGGTTAATAAACTTCGTTTTGTTGATGATGAAAAAGCTTTAAAAAATGCTCTTGACACTTTAAAAAAAGCCCTTTTAAAAGCAGATGTACATCATAAAGTTACGAAAGAATTACTTACTTTGGTAGAAAATGATGTAAAAACTAATGGCATAGGCCAAAAGCAATTTTTAGACTCAATTAAGAAAAATTTAGAAGAAATTCTTAGTGTTAAAGGTAAAAATCAAGGTTTTGTATTTGCTAGTAAGCCACCTACGGTTGTTTTGATGTGTGGTTTGCAAGGTGGTGGTAAAACTACTACTACGGTAAAAATTGCTAATTACTTAAAGCTAAGAAATAAAAAAGTATTAATTGCTGCATGTGACTTGCAAAGATTAGCTGCGGTAGAGCAATTAAGACAACTCACTCAAGCTAATGAGCTTGATTTATTTTTCATAGAAAATGAAAGTAATCCTTTAAATGTAGCTAAACAAGCTTTAGAAAAAGCAAAAAATTCTATGTATGATGTTTTGCTTGTAGATACTGCCGGCCGTTTGGCAATTGATATAGCTTTGATGAATGAGCTTAAAGAAGTAAAAGCTATTTTAAATCCTGATGAAGTATTTTATGTAGCTGATGCTATGAGTGGTCAAGATGGAGTTAAAACAGCAAGTAGCTTTAATGAAGCTTTAGAAATCACTGGGGTTATTTTAAGTAAATTTGATGCAGATACTAAAGGTGGTGTTGCGCTAGGTATAGCTAAACAAATTGGTGTGCCTTTAAGATTTATTGGTGTTGGTGAGAAAGTAGCTGATTTAGAAGTATTTATCCCTGATAGGATTGTTAATCGTATCATGGGTGAAGGTGATTTGGCGACTTTGGCTGAAAAAACTGCCGCTATTATAGATGAAAAAGAAGCAAAAAAACTTAATAAAAAAATCAAAAAAGGTGAATTTAATTTCAATGACTTTTTAAATCAAATGGAAAGTGTTAAAAAACTTGGTAGTATGAAATCAATCATTGGTATGATACCTGGTTTATCATCTATGGCAGCAAATATTAAAGATATTGATTTGGATAATTCTAAAGAAATTATTCATATTAAAGCAATGATTTCATCAATGACGCCAAAAGAAAGAGAAAATCCTGATTTGTTAAACAACGCAAGAAAGCGTCGTATTGCAGAGGGTGCTGGTTTATCTCAAATGGAAGTAAATCGCTTTTTAAAACAATTTAGTAATGCGGCTAAGTTGGCAAAGAAATTTTCAAACAAAAAAGGAATGGAAAATTTTATGAATATGTTGCAGCAAGCTAAAAGACCGCAATAATTAAAGCTTTTTTATGGATATATGAGTTAAAATATCTATAACAAAATTTTAATTTTTTTAGGAGTATTAAAATGACAGTAATCAGACTTACAAAAATGGGACGCAAAAAAAGACCATTTTATCGTATAGTTGTAACTGATAGTAGAAAAAGACGCGATGGTAGTTGGATAGAAAGCATTGGATATTATAATCCTATGGTTGAACCTGAAGTAGTAAAATTTGATGCTGAGCGTTTAGCTTATTGGAAGAGCGTAGGTGCTAAATTAAGCGATAGAGTAGCAGCTATTACAAGCAAGTAAAAATGGTTGAAAATTTTTTAAGAGAATACGCAAAATTAATTGTTGATTTTCCTGAAAAAGTTGATATACAAAAACAAAATTTAGAAAACAATTTTGCTGAAATTATCATTTATGTTGATCCAACTGACACTGGTAAGTTGATCGGAAAAAATGGGAAATTAATCAACGCAATAAAAACAGTTATTATGGCTTATAAAGTTAAAGATGCAACTTCATATCGTATAACGGTAAAAGCTATTGAAGAATGATTTGGTCCAAGTTGCTAAACTTGGGAAAAGTGTTGGTTTGAAAGGTTATGTAAAATTACATAATTTAAGTGATTTTTATGAGCAGTTTAAAGCAGGTGCTAAATTTTTTGATGGTAATCAAAAAATTTACACCATAAAAGCTTTCGATAAAACAAGATCTTTGGTTTTATTTGAAGATTTTGAGAATTTAGAATCTGCAAAAAAACTAACTAATATTACACTATTTCAAAGCATAAAAACTACAAAAGAAACTTGTAAGTTAAAAAAAGATGAGTATTTTTATTTTGATATTATAGGCTGTGAAATTTTTGAAAATGAACAAAAATTAGGTATAGTTGAAGATATTTTAGAAAATGGAGCTGGATTTTTATTCTGTATAAAATGCGATGAAAAACTACAGACAAAGGTTAAAAACTTTTATATTCCTTATGTTGATAAATATATTCAAAAAGTTGATATAGAAAATAAAAAAATATTCACACAATCTGCTTTAGATATTTTAGAAAATTCATGAAATATACTTTTGTAAGTTTATTCCCAGAGCTTATTGAGCCTTATTTTAAAACTTCTATTTTGGCAAGGGCAAAAGAAAAAGGAATTTTAGAATTTGATTTTGTTAATCCTAGAAATTTTACTACAAATAAACATCTAAAAGTAGATGATTATAAAATAGGCGGTGGTGCGGGACTTTTATTACAAGCTCAGCCTTTATATGATTGTTTAACGCATATTAAAAGCCAAGATAAAAATACGCATTTTATTTTTCTTTTACCATGTGCTAAAACTTTTAAGCAAATAGATGCTAAAAGATTAAGCGTCAAAGAGCATATTTGTTTTGTATGTAGTAGATATGAGGGTTTAGATGAGCGTATTGTGGAAGAATTTGCTAATGAAGTGTTTTCTATAGGAGATTTTATACTTACAGGTGGAGAGTTAGCATCTTTGGTGATGTGTGATGCTATTAGTAGAAATATTCAAGATGTTCTTGGAAATAGTGAAAGTTTAAGTGAAGAAAGTTTTGAAAATGATTTATTAGAAGCACCATCATTTTCTAAGCCATTTGTTTTTGAAAAGGAAAATAAAAAATTTTATGTTCCTTCAGAGTTTTTAAAGGGAAATCACGCTAAAATCACAGCTTTAAAAACTACTTTGGCGTCTTGCAAAACGAAATATTTTCGTCCTGATTTGTATCAAAAGCATGAACGCAAATTTTAAGGAATATCGTTATGAAAAATAAATACATTGAGCAATTTGAGCAAAAACAAATTGAAGGTAAAAATGTTCCAGAATTTCGTGCTGGAGATACTTTAAGACTTGCTATTCGCATTAAAGAAGGCGATAAAACAAGAATTCAAAATTTTGAAGGTATTTGTATAGCGCGTAGAGGAAATGGTGTAGATGAAACTTTCATTGTGCGTAAAATAGGCGCTAACAATGTAGGTGTTGAAAGAATTTTCCCTATTTATAGTGAAAGTTTAGAAAGTATTACAGTATTAAGAAGAGGTCGTGTACGCCGTGCTAGATTATTCTATTTAAGAGATAGAAGAGGTAAGGCTGCTCGTATTAAAGAACTTAAAAAATAAAATGAAATTTAGAACTCAAATGCATGAAGTAATTTCTTGGAAACAAGAAATTGAAAATGGCATAAATATATCTAAAAAAATAGAAAATGCTTATGCTAAGGAAATATGCATAAATATGTCAAAGGATAGCTTTATGAAAGATCATAAAGCACCTTTTGATATTACTATACAAGTATTAAAAGGCTCTATTGATTTTGGAGTTTTAAATCAGCAAATTCTACTTAAATCTTTAGATAGCATTAGTTTGAAAGCTAATGAAATTCATAATCTTTTAGCACTAGAAGATTCTATAGTGCGTTTAACTCTATATAAACAAGATAGCCTTGAACGCGTTGAGAGCGTTTTGAAATCTTAATTTAAGTCTCATTTTGTATAATTTTAGCTTACTTAAAATTAGGAAGTTAAGCTATGAAATGGACTAAAGATTCTTGGAAAAATTATAAAATTCAGCAACAGCCGCAATATCCTGATGAAAATGAATTACAAGATGTTGTTAAAAAATTAGAAAAATTACCACCACTTGTTTTTGCAGGTGAGGTAGATAAGTTAAAAAAATCCCTTGCTAAGGTTGTAAATTCTCAAGCATTTTTACTCCAAGGAGGAGATTGTGCAGAGAGTTTTGTAAATTTTGGTGCTGATAATATAAGAGATATGTTTAAAGTTATGCTTCAAATGGCCATAGTACTTACTTTTGCAGGATCTTGTCCTATTGTTAAAGTAGGGCGTGTTGCAGGACAATTTGCAAAGCCAAGAAGTAGTGATTTTGAAGAAGTAGATGGAGTAACACTTCCAAGTTATCGTGGGGATATTATTAATGGTTTTGAATTTAATGAAAAATCAAGAATAGCCGATCCTAAAAGAATGCTAGAAGCGTATTATCAAAGTGCTACAACTTTAAATTTATTAAGAGCTTTTTCAAGAGGTGGTTTAGCAGATTTAAGAGTAGTGCATAAGTGGAATTTGGGTTTTTTAAAAAAAGCAGAGCTTGGGAAAAAATATAATGAACTTAGTGAAAAAATCACTCAAGCTTTAGCTTTTATGCAAGCTTGTGGTATCACTGATACCCCAAATCTTTCTCAAACAGCCTTTTATACTTCTCATGAAGCCTTGCTTTTGCCTTATGAAGAAGCTTTAACTAGAGTAGATAGTTTAAGCGGGGAAATTTATGATTGTTCAGCACATATGCTTTGGATAGGTGAGCGTACTAGAAAAGCAGATGAAGCACATGTACATTTTTTAAGTGGAGTAAAAAATCCACTCGGTGTTAAGCTTAGTGCTAATTATGATTTAGGTGAGATAAAAAAGCTAGTAAGTATTTTAAATCCACATAATGAAGCAGGAAGATTAAATTTCATCATCCGTATGGGATGTGATAAGATAGAAAATGCCTTGCCAAAATTATTTAAAGAGTTAAAACAAGAAGGGTTTAATATACTTTATAGCATAGATCCTATGCATGCAAATACGGTTAAATCAGGTAATTTTAAAACAAGAGAATTTGATAAAATTATTCAAGAAGTGCGTGCGTTTTTTGAGATAGCTATGAGTGAAGGAGCGTATCCTGGTGGGGTACATTTGGAAATGACAGGGCAAAATGTAACAGAATGTGTAGGAGGCTCTTTAAATATCACTCAAGAAGAACTTTCCAAACGCTATGAAACACAATGTGATCCAAGATTAAATGCTGACCAAGCTTTAGAATTAGCATTTATCATAGCAGACTTAGTTAAAAAGGCAAGAAAATGTTAAAATTTTATGGTATTAAAAATTGTAATAGTGTTAAAAAGGCCATGGATTATTTAAATTCTAAGCAAATTGAATTTGAATTTTTAGATATTAAAAAGCTAGATGAAGAAACTTTAAATTTTTGGCTTAGTAAAAAGAGTGTTTTAGAGCTTGTAAATACAGCGGGTATGAGTGCTAGAAAATTAGGGTTAAATAAAGAAAAACTTCAAAATTTAAACCAAGATGAAATTAAAGTGATGATTTTGCAAAATCCAACGCTTATAAAACGCCCATTAATTGTAAAAGATGATGAAGTTTTTATAGCTAAAGAATATGAGAGTTTTTAAAATGCTAGAGTGAAAAACTCTAGCATTTAGGAGTTTCTCAAAAAATATTTTTTTTAGAATTTGTATTTAAAACCTACTTGACCACTTACATAAGTTTCATTTTTACCATCTGTTTTACCAGCTAGTATTTGTTTAGCTCCAACACCTGCATTTAAGCTAAATTGCTCACTAATATCTACATTTCCACCTATGATGATTTGTCCATAAGTTTTTTTCTTATCATCACTTTTTACGCTAGGTAGCGCTACTCCATTTAAACTCGCTACATAATCATCTCCATTATTCATTACATATTGTTCTATTTTTGGAGTGATAAATAAATATGATGTTTCGCTCATATATTTTCTAAATTCAGCACCAAGTTCTAAAGAAATAGAATTATTGCTAGCGCTATTGACATCTTTTCCTGCAATTCCATTTTCTTTATAGCTTGGGGTATATGCATAGTAGTAGTTTGCTCCGGCAAAAGGTTTGATAAATAAGGTATTATTACTAAAATCAAAAATATATCCCATGTTAGCACTCAAACCAAGGAATTTTCTATTAAAGTCAGCACTATTTGTAGTGTTAAATCCTCTATTTACAATATCTTGATCTGTTGGAGAAATTTGAGCATAAGCCTTAACATTAACTTCTACCTTTGGACTTATATGGATATTAGAATAAGCACCAAATTGGAAATTATCTGATTTTTGGGTTAAAAGATTATCTTTTATATCAGCGTTTGCATAAGTAAAATAAGCACCAATAATAACATCATCATTGACTTTTCTATCCATACCTATAGTGGCTCCATATAAAGCACCACTATCTCCATCTATGATGTTTGCACCGCCTATTACATTACCCCAAATGCTGTTATTATAATTATCAACATAATTTCCTCTATAATCATTAGTAGCAAATCTTATTTGAGATAATTTTGTAGCGTAATTTCCATAAGGATTATTTAACATAGCTACACGAGAACCTATGGATACATCATTTGATACATTGATAGTCGAGTTTATACCCGATGAGGCTTGATTTACATTCGAGATAGATTTAGCTGAATCTTTTATATCATTTGCTACTTGTTCTCCGACTTTATCAAATTTAATACTACCTATTGCATTTAAATCTCCACCAATTTTAAGTCCATCTAAAATTTTAGAAACAAAGTCTTTGTTAGAAGTTGAAACACTAGAATCGTTTTTAATGTAATCATCATTAGAGATTTCTCCACTTCCAACATTGCTATTGCTTGCTATAATTTCATTAATATTTTGTATTTTATTTTTAATTTCATTAAGTGCGTTATAAATATTTTCACATTTTTTTATATCATTATTACATTTATCACTTTCTAATTCTTCTTTTAGTCTTTCTTTGAAATAAGATAAATATTCTTTTTCAGATTCTAAAATCATTTTGTTATTGTTTATATTATCATTGGCTCCTCCATTTACTAAAAGATGTTTTCCATCATTTGAAATAGAAAGGTTGTAATTAACAAATTTACTTAAATCTAATATATGCACAAGTGTTTCATCTATTTCAAGTTTTTCTTTATTTTCTAAAACACTATAAATATCTTTACCAAGGCTAGCTGTTATTTGATTTTCTATGATGTTTTTATTGAAGTTGTCTGCTTGTATAAAGGTAAAGTTATCTAATTTTAGATTGCTAAAGCTAGATGTTCCCACAGAAAAAATAGAATTTGTGATATTAACATTGCCATTAACCTTTATAGCTACTTGATTTCTATTATCACTTTGATAAACAAAACCAGTCTTATCTGCATTTAGATCTCCATTTATACTTAAGGAGCCACTTGTTCCAGCTATACCATTTCCTATTAAAATAGTAGAACCTCGTCTATCATCATGAGCACCAGCTATATTTTTTATATCAACATCTTTACTTCCCTGTAAATAGATATTTCCATTGATAACAGATTCTTTATGTAATGCTTGAAAAATAATATCATTTGCATAAATATTTTTTGCACTAATATTGAAATTTCCTATATAAGCAGCTTTATCTTCATCTGTAGAAGTGTTAGAATGCATATCTATGTTGTTGATTGTAAGATTGTTATTTCCCAAGTCAATTTTAACACCAGCTTTATCATATAATTGAGAGTTTTTTTTCTAATAATTCATTTGGAATATCCCATATTTTAATATTTAATGTTAAATCATTATTGGTGTATTCATTTTTTAATGTAAAATTTCCATTGGTTTCTTCATTAAAATAATTCTTAGCATTATTTTGATCAAAACCTGTATATTGTATGTCAATATTTTGAGCTAAAGCAGCACCGCTTAATAAAGCACTAATGCTAACTCCCATTAAAACTTTACTTGTGTAATAAGAAAGTTTCATTTGATTACTCCTTGTAAATTTAAATTGAAAAAAGCATTATACCCCCCCCCCATAAATTTAAGTTTAAAGTAAATGAAAAAAATATAAATATTAGATTATTGCAAAGTAAGAAAGTTTTTAAGTAGCTTTTTGCCATTTTGACTCAGTATGGCTTCAGGGTGGAATTGAACTCCATAAATATCGTATTTTTTATGTTTTAAAGCCATGATGATATTATCTTCACTATGGGCTAAAATTTCACATTTTTCACCTATATGATTAACATAAAGAGAGTGATATAAACAAATTTTAAAATTTTGCTCAAGGTTTTTAAAAAGTGGGTTTGGTTTAAATTTTATAGTTTTTACCTTACCATGAGTTGGATTTGGAAGTTTAGAAATTTTACCACCAAAAGCATGTGCTATGCATTGGTGTCCTAGACAAATTCCAAGAATTTTTTTATCTTTTTTAAAATACTTTATAGCTTTTAAACTTAACTTTGATTCTTTTGGAGAATTTGGTCCAGGGGAGATTAAAAGATGAGTAAAATCATATTTTTTAAGCTTTTTTGGATTTTTGATTTTATCGTTTTTAATAATTTTATAAGCAATGTTTAATTCTTTTAAATAAAAGGCTATGGTGTAGGTAAAAGAATCATAATTATCTATAATCAAAACTTTCACAAAAATACCTTTTTTAAGCCTCTTAAAGAATTAATAGCATAAATTTCTTTAGCATTTAAAAGCTCATCTTTAGTGATATCTTTTTCTTTGATGAGCTTGTGTTTTAAGAGTGTTTGTCTATAAATACCATTTAGGCAGTTTTTAGCATAAGGGGTAAAATACTCATCATTTAAATTTATAATAATGTTACTTCTTGAACCCTCACAAAGTATGCCTTTTTCATCAAAAAAAACTATGTCATAGCAAATATTTTCTTTCCATAGATGAGAATTTGTCTCATATAAACTACGCAGAGAAGTTTTATGGTGTGTTAAAAGATTTACTTTTATGATGTCTTTATTTATGAGTAGTTTTTTGCTTGAATTTTCTTGTATATTGCTAAAATCAAACTCATAGAGGCCATTTTCAAAAAGTTTTAATTTAATAGCCTTTGAGCCTTTTTGAGTAAAATTACTTTTTGTAAAAAAATGATGATGATTGAAAACAAAATTGTTAAAATTTTGTAAAGATTTAAAATGGAATTTTTTATCTTTGCTCTCTAGTATATTTTTAAAATCATGTTTTAATCTTTGAGTATCAAAGCCAAAAAAATTAGCTGAGTTTAAAATTCTTGTCAAATGTTCTTTGAAAAATAAAATAGAATGATTTTTATAATACATTGTTTCAAATAAATAAAAATTAGGTTTTAAAATTTTACTTTTTAGTTTTAATTCTTCAAATTCATCTTGTTTTTGTGAGTCCCATACAAGTCCGCTTCCCACACCATATCTTAAAAAATCATCATTATTTTTTTTCTCTAAAGTGCGTATGGCTACGCTAAATTTTGCTTTATCTTTATGGATTAAACCTATCACTCCACAATAAATCCCGCGTTTTCTTTGCTCTAAATTTTCTATGAGTTTAATAGTTTCTATTTTGGGTGCACCTGTGATAGATCCACATGGAAAAAGGGCTTTGAAAATTTTAAAATAATCATTTTTTGGCTTTAATTTCCCACTTATTTTTGAAATGAGTTGGTGTAAGGTAGGGTAGGTTTTAACCTTAAAAAGTTCGCATTTTAAAGAATGTTTTTTGATGAGTTTTGAAATATCATTGCGTAATAAATCAACTATCATTACATTTTCACTAATAGTTTTTTCATCGCATTTTAAAAAGTTTTTTAGACTTTCATCTTCTTTTGGATTATTTGAGCGTTTGATTGTGCCTTTCATGGGTTTTGTGATGATTTTTTTATTTTTGATTTTAAAAAAAAGTTCAGGTGAAAATGAAGCCAATTCTAAAAATTCATTTTTCATATAAGCTTTATATGGGGTATTTTGCTTAGGATAAAGGCTTAAAAAACTCTCATACACATTAAGATTTGATTGTAAATGTAGTTCTTGAGTAAGATTAACTTGATAACTTTGACCTTTAGCTATGGCTTCTTTGACTTTGTCAAAGTTTTCAAAATACTTTTCTTGGTTTAAATTGGATGAAAAACTTGGATAAAAGTCTAAATTTTTTTCTTCGTTTGTAAAGATTTTTTTTGATTTAAAAGCAAAAAAATATAAAAAAGGCTCTTTGCTTTTATAATTTTTATCTTCTAGATATTTATAGAATTCATATTGAATATAGCCTAAAAAATAATATTGATTTTTATATTTTTCTATGATTTTGAAAGCTTTTTTACTTTCTTTTTGAGTGTGAGCTTTAAGAGTGAAGGCAAGATCATCATAAAGGTATTTTCCAAATATAGCAAATGCCATTTAAAATCTTTGATTTAGAAAAATACAAATAAAGCTAGTAATACACATATTTTTGCTCTAAATTGCTAAGTTAAAAAGCTTTTGACGAGATTTTGTATAAGCAAATTCCATCCATCTACCAAAACAAAAATAAGCAATTTAAAAGGCATGGAAATCATAACAGGTGGTAACATCATCATACCCATAGCCATTAGCACTGAGCTTACTACCATATCAATAACTAAAAATGGCAAGAAAAGCAAAAAGCCTATTTCAAAAGCAGTTTTGAGTTCACTTATCATAAAAGCAGGCACTAAAACCGTTAAAGGAACATCATCTATGGTTTTTGGATTTTCTAAATTTCTGATCCTATAAAAAAGTGCTAAGTCTTTTTCTCTGGTATTTTTTAACATGAAATCTTTAAAAGGTTTAACGCCTTTAGCAAAGGCTTCTTCATAGCCTATTTGTTCAGCAATATAGGGTTTTATGCCTTCATTGTATGATTTTGTAGCAACAGGTTCCATAATAAAAAAAGTTAAAATCAAAGCTAGTGTCGCTAAGATAGTATTCGGAGGCATGGTTTGTGTGCCAAGAGCAGTTCTTAGAAAAGAAAAAACTACTATAAGTCTTAAAAATGAAGTCATTACAAAGATGATAGTTGGAGCAAGTGCTAGTATAGTTAAAACTATAATTATATTTAAAGTTGTTACGAGCTGTTGAGGGCTATTTGGGGCACTAAGGCTTAAATTTACAGTTGGTATAGTTGCTTCAGCGCCAAAAAGAGCTAGGCTTGATAAAAATAAAACTAGTAAAACCCTCAAAATATTTCCTTGGTTAAAATTAAAAGCATTATTTTAGCAATTTTACTCTTAAAAATGCAATTTATATGATTGAATTAATGGTTTATTTTTAAAATGCTAGAGTGAAAAACTCTAGCATTTAGGAGTTTCTCAAAAAATATTTTTTTTAGAATTTGTATTTAAAACCTACTTGACCACTTACATAAGTTTCATTTTTACCATCTGTTTTACCAGCTAGTATTTGTTTAGCTCCAACACCTGCATTTAAGCTAAATTGCTCACTAATATCTACATTTCCACCTATGATGATTTGTCCATAAGTTTTTTTCTTATCATTACCTTTGATGATAAAATTTGAATTTGATCCAACAAATCCAGCTACATAATCATCTCCATTATTCATTACATATTGTTCTATTTTTGGAGTGATAAATAAATATGATGTTTCGCTCATATATTTTCTAAATTCAGCACCGAGTTCTAAAGATATGGAATTATTTGTCATACTTTGAACATCTTTTGCAAACATACCACTTTCTTTATAACTTGGAGTGTGTGCGTAGTAGTAATTTATACCAGCAAAAGGCTTGATGAATAATGATGATGAATTTGGATTAAAAATTCTACCGGCATTAGCACTTAAACCAAAGAATTTACTATCAAAATCAGCCTTATTAGAATCATTTAACATTACAACACTTTGATCTGTTGGAGAAATTTGCCCGTAAGCTCTTAGATTAATTTCCCATTGATCGTTTGGATTAATTAAAGAATAAATACCAAATTGATAGTTATCTGATTTTTGTTCCATAACTCCATCTTTGATAGTTGAATCAGCATAAGTAAAGTAAAAACCAAGCAAAGCATTATCATTGATTTTTCTATCAGCACCTAGTGTAAATCCATATAAAGCACCACTATCTCCATCTATGATATTTGCACCACCAAAAACATTACCCCAAAAGCTATTATTAAATGAAGAATTTCCATAATAATTATAAACATCGCTTGCTAGTGCTGCTATATGGGTTGTAGCAAATTTTTCTACTAAAGCTTTATCTTGATAAGGATTTGAAAGTTTTGCTATTCTTGTTCCAATTGCTAGGTCATTTGCTACACCTATAGATGAATTAACAGAAGAATTTTGAGCATTATTTACTATAGCTTTTGCACTTGCTTTTGTATTTGTGGTAAGTGTGTTTAGATTTTTTCCTGTGGTATCTAGAGTGAGTGCTGCGATAGCATCATTGCTAAGTTTAGAATCTAAAATACTATTTAGCATATTTACAGCTAAATTTTTATTTTCTAAGCTAATATCTTTCATATTTTCAACTAAATCACCACCATCAAATTTTCCACCATTATCTTGTATATCTTGGATTTGTTGTTCTAATTTTTTAATTTGTTCTTGCAGTTCTTTTTCTGCTTGTGCTATGGCCTCAAGCATAGCATCATCGCCAATATATCCTGGTTTTTGGTAGGTTCCAAATCCAGAATTTTCTAAATTTTCATTTCTTTTAATATCTTCTTTTATATTATTAAAGCTATCTAAAGCTTCTTTTCTAATATCAATTTCAGATTTTAATATTTTTGATAAATCTCTTACATTTTCATTAGCACCACCGCTAATTAAAAGACTTTTGCCATCATTAGAAACACTAAGTTTATAATCTGTAAATTGAGCCAAATCAGTATCTTCAAAAAATACATTTTTTGGAAGTAAATTACTTGTTTCAAGCATGCTCGTTATATCTTTAGTATATAGTGCCGTTACTAAGTTTTTATCTATATCTTGGTTAAAATTGCCTGTTGTTTTTATAGCTACATAGTTGTTTATACCTAAATTTGAAACACTATTTGTGCTTATACCTATAGCTGAATCTTTTATATTTACATCTCCATCTACAGAGATTAAGCCACCTTTTTTATTTGCATCAAATATACCAATAAAAGAATTATTTACATTTAAATTTCCTTGTATGCTCATATAGCCATCTTTTTCGCCATATCCATTCCATACATCTAAACTAGGTCTATCAAGTTCTTCGTTGCTTATATTATCATTTGTTATAGGTGAGCTACCTTTTAGTGTAACATTTCCTTTTATATTAAAAGCTTTATTTGCTTTTAAAGAAGTTTGATCTTTATTTAAAATAATTTCTTTTGCTTCTAAATTAACACTATATAAATCATATCGTGCTTCATTAGTTGAAGTTTCACCTAGATCTACCCAATCTGAATCAGATCCTATGGTTAAAACACCATTTGTTTTGATATTAAATTCATTTATAGGCTTATCATTATTTTCTCCAATATAATAAGATTGAATATCTGAAGGGCTTATTTTTAATTCTATGTTTTGTTTAGAATCTAAACTCCAAATTCCATCTTTATAACTAAAATAACTAGAAAAATTTTCATGATTTATTTCTTGAGCTAAAGCAGCACTGCTTAATAAAGCACTAATGCTAACTCCCATTAAAACTTTACTTGTGTAATAAGAAAGTTTCATTTGATTACTCCTTGTAAATTTAAATTGAAAAAAGCATTATACCCCCCCCATAAATTTAAGTTTAAAGTAAATGAAAATCTGTAAAAAACAAATAACAACTAGTAAGAATTTTTACTTTAGCTTGTTAAAATAAGCAATAATTTTTAAAACAAAGGTAAATTATGAAAATTTCTGTGCTTATTTTGGCTGCTGGACTTGGCACGCGTATGAAATCACAAAATCCAAAAGTGCTTCAAAAAATTTGCTCAAAAGCAATGATTTTACATGTTTTAAAACAAGCATATAAAATTAGTGATGATGTATGTGTGGTGCTTTCTCATCAAAAAGAAAAGGTTGAACAAGTTGTTTTAGAGCATTTTCCAAATACACGCTTTTTAGAACAAGACTTGCAAAATTTTCCAGGTACTGCAGGGGCTTTAAGAAATTATGAGAGTAAGCATGAAAAAGTGTTGATTTTATGTGGCGATATGCCTTTAGTTAAAGCAGATGATTTAGAAAAAATAGCTTTAAATGAGAGTGATTTTAATGTGGCAGTTTTTAAGGCAAAAGATCCAAAAAGTTATGGAAGAATAGTTTTAAAAGAAAATAAAATTCAAAAAATAGTAGAAACAAAAGATGCAAGCAAAGAAGAACTTACTATAAACATTTGCAATAGTGGTGTTTATGCTATAAAAGCACAAATTTTAAAAGAAGTATTGCCTTTGATAAAAAATGATAATAAAGCTAAAGAGTATTATTTAACCGATGCGGTTTATTTAGCAAAAGAAAAGGGCTATGAAATCGATGCGGTGTTTGTAAATGAGCAAGATTTTATGGGGGTAAATGATAAAATTGAGCTTTGCCTAGCTCAAGATCTTATGCAAGAAGCGATTAAAAAAGAATGGATGAAGCAAGGAGTGATTTTTCACATGCCTGCGACGACTTTTATTTCAGATGAAGTTGAGTTTGTAGGTGAGTGTGAGGTGTATGAAAATGTGCGTATAGAAGGAAAATCAAAAATCATTAATTCTATCATTAAAAGTTCAAGTGTGATTGAAGATAGTATAGTAGAAAATAGCGATGTAGGGCCTTTAGCACATTTGCGTCCAAAATGCCAGCTTAAAAATACCCATATAGGAAATTTCGTAGAATGTAAAAATGCTTTATTAAATGGAGTTAAAGCAGGACATTTGAGTTATTTAGGGGATTGTGAGATAGACGAGGGAACTAATATAGGTTGTGGTACTATCACTTGTAATTATGATGGGGTTAAAAAACATAAGACCAAAATAGGTAAAAATGTTTTTGTAGGTTCAGATACGCAATTTATCGCTCCGGTTGAGATAAAAGATGAGGTAATCATCGCAGCAGGAAGCACCGTGTGTAAGGATGTAGAAAAAGGCTCTTTGTATATTAATAGAGCAAAGACGCAAATTATAGAAGATTTTTACTATAAAAAACTAGGTAAAAAATGAAAACAATCTTACTAGCAGTAAGTGGAAGCATAGCCTTTTATAAAGCTTATGAGCTGATTTCTTTATTAAAAAAAGAAGGTTTTAGGGTTAAAGTTTTACTAAGTTTGGGAGTTTTAAAATTTGGCACTAAGCTTAGCTTTGAAGCTTTAGCGGATGAAATTTTATGTGAAGATAATGAAAGTTGGCAAAATACTAATAATCATATAGCTTTTAGCAAGACTTGCGATTGTGTGCTTTTTGCGCCTGCTAGTATAAATTCTATTAATAAATTAAACTATGGTATAGCAGATAATTTATTTATTCAAACTTTAATAGCAGTAGATAAAAATAAACCATTTTTAATCGCACCCGCTGCAAATACAAACATGTATTTACATTTTAGCACTCAAAATTCTTTAAAAAATTTAAAAGAGCAAGGTTATATTATCATTGATCCTATGGTTAAAACTCTAGCTTGTAAAGATGAGGGCCTAGGAGCTTTAGCTGAGCTTGATAGTATTATAAATGCTTTAAAAAGAAGTCTAATGCAAGAAGATTTTTTTAAAGATAAAAGTTTTATTGTAAGTGGTGGTGGCACTAAAGAAAAAATTGATGATGTAAGATGTATTAGTAATTTCTCAAGTGGAAAAATGGCAAAGGCGGTTGCTGATGCCTTGTATTTTTTAGGTGCTAAAGTAGTGTTAGTTAGCTCAGTAGGGTTTAAAACACCTTATAAATTAGAAAAATTTGAATCTTCTTTAGAACTAAAAGAAAAATTGCAAAAATACAAAGATTTTGATGCTTTAATTATGGCTGCTGCTGTGAGTGATTTTACTCTTGAGGCTTACAAGGGTAAGATTAAGAAAAATGAGCATTTAAACGGACTTGATTTAAAATTAAAGCTTAATGAGGATATCTTAAAAAATTTAGATTTTAAAGGCAAAAAAATAGGCTTTAAGATGGAATTTGATGAGCAAAATGCTTTAGAAAATGCTAAAAAATCTTTAGTTAGTAAAAATTTAGATATGGTGTGTTTAAATGTCTTAAATGAGCAAATGAACTTTGGAAGTGATGAAAATAGCATTTGTTTTATCACTAAAGATAGTATCTCTCAAAGTTCCAAACAAAGCAAAGAAAAACTTGGTTTTATTTTAGCACAAGAATTAAGGAAACTTTGGTGAATATCATCAACTCAACCTTACCTGTAAGAATGCAAATTTTAGAAAAACGCGCATATAATCGCTATGTATTGCTTTTAAACACTAAAAAGCTTGAAACAAAAAGTTTGATAGAGCTTGAAGTAGGGGAGGAGTATTTAGCTGAAGTTTATGAAGATAAAGGCGTGATTTCTTTTAAAAATCTTTTAAAAAAGCCTAAAATTAGACTTTTTGAAGAGGGAGCTGAACTTATAGAAAAGCTTTTACAAGAAGGTGATGAAAAAGCTTGGTATAAAAAATTCATTATCCAAAAACTTATGGAAAGCAAAAGCGCATATGAGTTTGAAATTTATAAGGAAATGTTTTTTGCATTTTTTGAAGGAATTTATCATATACCTTTTGTTTATGAGGGAAATAGAGCTTTATTTGAAGCTAAGAAAAATGGAAATATTTTAGAGGTATATTTGTATTTTGAAATTTTTGGTGCTTTAAAAATTATAATTGATAATGGTAAAATCATACGCATACAAACACCTTTTGCCAAAGTAGCACATTTTTTAAACGAGTATTTTAAATTTGAAGTAATTAATACGCTCAATCCTATGTTTGTTTTTAAAAGATTGATGGATATAAAGGGATAGAATGAATGAGCTAAAGCATCTTGCTGTAGTAATGGATGGCAATAGAAGATGGGCTAGAAAAAATGGACTTTTAGAAAAAATTGGCTATAGTCAAGGTGCTAAAGTTGTTGAAAAAATTATAGAAGTATGTATAGATGAAAAAATTCAAAATCTAACCCTTTATGCTTTTAGTACAGAAAATTGGCAAAGACCAAAAGAAGAAGTGGGGTTTCTTTTTAAACTATTAAATAAATATCTTGATGAATCTTTAAATAAATTTATAGCTAATGAAGTGCGTTTTAAGGCTATAGGAAATTTAAGTCTTTTAGATGAATTAACCTTGAAAAAAATACAAAATTTTCAAGAGCAAACTAAAAATTACACAAAATTATGCGTAAATTTAGCTATTTCTTATGGAGGTAAGGATGAAATAGTTAGAGCGGTTAAAAAGGTGATTGAAAAAAATCTTGAAATTAATGAAGCAAATATACAAGCAAATCTTGACTTAAGTGAAGATGTGGATTTGTTTTTAAGGGTAGGGAGTGCTAAAAGAATTTCAAATTTTTTATTATGGCAATCAAGTTATGCAGAAATTTATTTTAGTCAAACCTTATTTCCTGCACTTACTAAAAAAGAAATCACAAATATCATTACTGAGTTTAAAAAACGCAAAAGAACCTTTGGTAAATGATATTTTTATTTTTATTACTAGGGCTTTGTGTGGGTTCTTTTGTCAATGTTTTGATTTTAAGAACGATTAATAAAGAAAGCATAATAAGCCCAAGATCAAAATGCCCTAAGTGTTTTAAAACTTTGAAATTTTATCATCTTTTTCCTTTGTTATCTTTTGTATTTTTAAAAGGCAAATGTGCTTTTTGTAAAGAAAGAATTTCTTTGATTTATCCTTTTAATGAATTTATTTGTGCGTGTTTGTTTGTCTTTGCTTTTTATTTAATCGAAGATGTTTTTCAAATTTTAATTTTTGCTTGTATGCTAGCTGTATTATTAGCACTTTCTTGGATGGATTATTATCTAAAAGCAGTGAGTGAGCTTTGGCTTTGGATTTTGTTTGTTTTAGCTTTTTGTTTTGATTTTTTGCAAAATGGTTTAAATTTAGAGGATTTTCAAGATAGCTTTTTGTTTCGAGTGTGTTTTGGGGCGGGGTTAATTTTCATACTAAAAAGTGTGATTAATTTTATTAAAAATTTTAAAAAAAGAGATGAAATTTTAGAAAGTTTAGGGGAAGGTGATGTTATAATAATAGCTTTGATTTTTGGAATTTTTGGCTATGAAAAAGGCTTTTTGATTTTATTTATTGCAAGTTTTTTAAGTCTTTTGATGTTTATAAAAATAGCCAAGAAAGATTATCAAATGCCTATGATTCCTTTTTTATTTTGTGGAATTTTGATTAATCTAAGTGTAGAAAGTATATTATGAAACTAGTTTATAAGTATTTGCTTAATCAGTTTTTAAGCACAATGTTATCTTTATTTTTTACTTTATTTATTATTGTTTCGATTATTTTTTTTATACAACTTGCTAAAATTACTGCTTATATTGAAATTACTTTTTTTGAATTAATCAAATTATATATTTTTCTTTTACCAAAGATATTAATTTTTACTCTACCCATATCTTTTTTCATAGCTTTGACTTTGGCCTTTTATAGGCTTTCTAGGGAAAATGAAAGCACAGTGTTATTTGCTTTGAGTATAGCTCCAAGCATGATAGCAAGTTTTTTTGCAAAAATTGCAGCTTTGGTAAGTGCTTTTATGCTTGTGGTGGTTTTGGTTTTTATACCTATATCTTTTGAACTTTTTGATAATTTTGTAGATTATAAAAAAATTAGTGCTAAAGTAAGTATAAAAACAGGGGAATTTGGACAAAGATATGGAGAATGGCTTGTTTTTATTGATGCTAAAAATTCTGATGAAACTTATAAAAATATCATAATGTATCATCCAAAGAAAAACCCACAAGATAAAGAACAAGTGATTTTAGCCAAAGAAGGAAAGTTAGAAACAAATGATGGTGTTATTACTTTTAAACTAGACGAAGGAAAAGCTTATGAGATTAAAGAAGAAGATTGGCATATTTCTAGTTTTAAAAATTTATTAATTAAAAGCAAACTTTCTTCTAAAGAATTAAATACTCAAAGTTTTTATGGGTATTGGTCTGATGTAACAAGCAATAAAGAAAAAGCAAAAGAATTTGTTATTTATATTCTTATAGCTTTATTTCCTTTAGCTAGCGTGCTTTTTGCACTCTCTTTTGGTATAGTAACTTATCGTTATGAAAAAGGTTTTGCTTATTTTGGAATTTTTGTGATTATTTTTGCTTATTTTACGCTTTTGATTAGTTTTTATAATCCTCCTTTTGTAGCTATTGCTGTGATTTTTTCAAGCTTTTTAATTACTTCTTTGTTTTATTTTAAAGCAAAAATTGCAAGTAAGTATTAATGCTTTTAAAATTAACTTTTTCTTATGATGGTTCTAAATTTCAAGGTTCAGCCACCCAGCCACATAAGCTTAGTGTTCAAGATACCTTAGCGCAGGCCTTGTCGCATTTGGGTATTTATGAAAAGCCTTTATTTGCTTCAAGAACTGATAAAGGTGTGCATGCATTTAATGCAGTCGCTTGCGTAAAAGCGGGAGAACATTTTAAAGATTTTGTATATTTAAAAAATAAAATCAATCATTTTGCACACCCATTTATACATATAAAGCATATCCAAAGAATGCAAGAAAATTTCCAAGTGCGTTTTGATGTGCAAAAAAGAGCATATCGCTATATTATAAGTCATGGAAAATATAATCCCTTTTTAGCCTCATATGTGTATTTTTATCCAAAAATAAATATTAAATTAGCCAAGGAAATTGCTTTTTTATTTGAAGGAGAGCATAATTTTAAACTCTTTCAAAAAGAAGGCTCTGATAATAAAACAAGTATAAGAAAAATGTATAAAACTAGAGTTTATGCTTATAAAAATTACACTGTGTTTTATTTTGAAGCAAATGGTTTTTTAAGATCTCAAATTAGAATGATGATGGCAAGTATTTTAAAAGTACTAGAAGGAAAAATGAGCAAAAATGAGCTTTTAGATCAAATCAATGCCAAAAAAGCTCATTGTAGATTTTTAGCTCCTGCTAGTGGTTTGTATTTGAGTAAGATTTCTTATTATAATAATGCATGATTTTTTTATGTATAAAAAATGAAAAAAGAATGATCAAGGTTCCTATGCAAAAAGGTAGTAGCTCTACATCTACTCCAAAAATACTCATATTGATAAAAATACTTATAGGTATAATAGCATTATTCATCAAGGCTAAAACCCCGCTATCTACTTCAGTGGAGCCTTTGTTCCATAAAAAATATCCAAGTCCTGAAGCAATAGTCCCAAGATAAATCAAAGCTATCCAAGAACTTAAATTGGATGGTAAATTATTATAATCTCCAAAAAATAAAAAAGCAGGTAGGGTTATACTGGTTGCGCCTAAATAAAAATAAGCGAAAGCTTCTTTTTGATTTAAATTTGTATTTTTTTCTAATAAAATTTTATAAAAACTTTGTCCAGTGCCAAATACTAAATTAGCTCCTTGAATAAGTAAAAAGCCATATAAAAAATTAGAGTTAATATTATCAAATTTAACTACAAAAGCACCTACAATACATATAAAAATACTTATAAAATATAAATATCTAAGATTTTTTGAAAAAAGCCCATAAAAAAGTACAACATAAAAAGGTGTAAAAATCGTAAAAAGTGCCACTTCGCTTACACTTAAATATAAAAAAGAATGATAATAAAATAAATTCATCACACCAAGTTGTAAAGCTCCAATGCTTATGAGTTTTAGTTTTAAATGCAAATTCAGCTTAAAATTTAAAAAAGGTAAAAATACTAATAAAGACAAAAAAACTTTTGCAAATGCAGCAAAAAAACTATCCATTTCTAAGGTTATAAAATGCCCAATTAATGGAAAAGAAAAAGCCCAAATAAAACTTGCTAGTAATAAACTTGGCATTTTAAAGCACACCTTCTAATTTAAGTAAAGCTTCTTTGATAAATAAACCACCATTGTATCCGCCTAAGTGATTTTTAGCTACCACTCTATGACAAGGTATAAAAATTGCAAGTTTGTTTTTAGAATTTGCATTACCTACCGCTCTAAAAGCTTTTGGATGATTGACAAAAGAAGCAATTTCTTGATAAGTTTTAGTTTGTCCATAGGGAATTTTAATTAAAGCTTTATATACTTTTTGCTCAAATTCGCTCCCCTGAAGAGCTAGGGGTGTATTAAAGAAAAAAAGTTTTTTATTAAAATAAAGGTCTAACTCTTCTAAGGCTTGTTCTAAAATAGCGTGTTTATCTTTAGTAAAATTGGGCTTATATGTTATAAAATCAACATTGATAAGTTTATTTTCATTGCTCTGCAAAAGAATATAAGCAAAACTAGCTTTGTAAAAACTTTGATACATTTTTTCCTCATTTTAAAATAATCATTGTATGAATTTTAAATTAATTAATTGTTATTAAAGCAAAAATTTAGTTAAAATAGTGATTTAATTTATATCAAAGGAAAATATTTGAGGATTTTATTATTTAGTTTGATTATAAGTTTAAATGCATTAGCTTTAGATTACACTTGTGGGTATGTCAAAGAAAATAAGATGGATTTTTTTAAAGAGTTTAAACCACAAGTTTCTCAAGATTTTGCTCAAGTAGATTTAAATTGCGATTTTTCTTTAAAAAATAGTCAAATTACAAAAAGATTATATGAGCTTGCTAATGAAATTAGAGGAAGTAATAGTGCCTGTATGGGAGGGGAATATTTTAGCGATTTGAGAAAATTTGATTTTAAATTATTAGAAATTGCGCTTGATCCGCAAGTTTATCAAAAAACTTTACAAGATCCTATAATACTTGAAGAAAAATTTGCAAAATTAAAAGCTTATTTTAGATTTTGGGCTTATCAAAGTATAGGAAATTTTAAGCTCTTTAAGGAATTTTGGAAAGAATATAATAATGCGATTAATCCTTTAACAAAATATTTTCAAAACGAATTTAATCTAGATAAAGCAAGTGCTATTTACTTTGCTAGTAATGCTTTGAATGAATTTTTAAATTGGGCAGTTGGCGAGACTAAAATCTTTAAAGATATTTCGGACTTTGAAAAATTTGTGGCTAATAAAAACAACTCTTTAGAACAAATAAAAGAATATATTTATTCTAAAAAAATTAGCAATTTAGAATTAAATAATGGTTTTAAATCTGCTTTGTTAAACAATAGAGAAAGTCAAATTATAAGTGAGTTTATAAAATTAGGTGTAAAAATAAATGAAGGTTATGAGTCTGCTTTGTTTTTTGCATTAGATAGTGCAGATAATGTCAAGCTTTTATTAGAAAATGGGGCTATTATTGATTATAGAAATTCTTTTGGAAAAACACCTTTGTTTTATGCAGTTGAATACAACAATTATAAGGTTGCAAAAGTTTTATTAGAAAATGGAGCTAATGTAAATCAAAAATACATTAACGATAATGAAAAACTTTCTATTGCTAGTATGGGAAGTAATACGCCATATTTCATTACTTTATGTGCACTTGAGCATACTTCTAAAAATATTTTTATGCATGGAGCAAACTATGCAGATGTAAAAATGCTTAAGTTACTTATAGATTACAAAGCAAATTATAAAGAAATTGATGATTTGGGATTTAACGCTCTTGATTTTGCCATAATTGCAAAAAAAGAACAAAATATTAAATATCTAAAAAAACTTGGTTTAAAGGAAAATGAGAATTTGATGCTATATGAAGAGACACAACCATGAAAACTGCTTTAATAACTGGAGTAAGTTCAGGTTTTGGACTAGAGAGTTTAAAAGCTTTAATAGAACTTGATTATAAAGTTATAGCTATAGCAAGACGCAAAGATAGATTAGAAAAACTACAAGAGCTTTATGGGGATAAAATTTATCCCATAGAACTTGATGTTAGAGATAAACAAGCAGTTTTTGCATCAATTGAAAATTTACCTCAAGATTTTGGCAATATTTCTTTGCTTATTAACAACGCAGGTCTTGCTTTAGGTTTAAATGAATTTGATTCTTTGGATATTGAAGATATTGAAGCCATGGTAGATACTAATATCAAAGGCTTTTTATATGTAGCAAGAGCTGCTTTACCTTTACTTAGAAAAGTAAAAAATGCCCACATAATTAATCTTGGCTCAATTGCAGCTAATGTACCTTATTATGGAGGTAATGTTTATTGTGGTACGAAAGCTTTTGTGGCACAATTTTCTAAAGCTTTAAGAACGGATTTGCGCGGAAGCAATATAAAAGTAACAAATATTGCTCCAGGGCTTTGTAAAACTGAATTTAGTGAAGTGAGATTTAAAGGTGATATTAAAAAAGCTGATGAGGTTTATGAAAATACTAAATATATCAAAGCTGAAGATATAGCAAAAATTATTACTTTTATCATTAGCTTACCTGAGCATATTAATATTAATGAAATAGAGCTTATGCCTGTGACTCAAACATGGGCAGGAACTTTTAGCGAAAAAATATAAAAACTTAAGGAAAAATATGAAAATTTTTTATTTATTATTGGCTCCTTTGTTGTTATTTGCTGATGCACAAGCAAATGCAGAACTTTTTGGAGCTTGGACGCTTTTACCACCGGTGATAGCTATTATTTTAGCTTTTGTTACTAAAGATGTAGTACTTTCGTTATTTATTGGTGCATTAAGTGGTACTTTTATGTTAGGACTTATTGAAAATAGTATTTACCATGCTATCATTGCTTCTTTTACAGGCTTTATTTCCAAAGTGGTAAATGCCATGGCAAGTCCGGGTAATGCAGGAATTTTATTGCAAGTTTTAACTATAGGTGGTGTTGTAGCTCTTATTACCAAAACAGGGGGGACAAAAGCAGTAGCTATTTGGCTTTCTACTAAAGCTAAACAAGCAAAAAGCTCACAATTTGCTACTTGGTGCATGGGAATTTTTATTTTCTTTGATGATTATGCCAATTCATTAATCGTAGGTCCTATCATGCGTCCGGTAACAGATAAATTTAGAGTAAGCCGTGAAAAGCTTGCTTTTATAATGGATGCAACTGCAGCACCAATTACCGGTCTTGCTATCATTTCTACTTGGATAGGACTTGAAATTTCTTTAATTCGCAGCGGATATGATCTAATTGATAATGCAACTTTTGCACATTTAGGTGTAGTAAAAGAAGAAATTAACGCTTTTGAAATCTTTGTACAAACCTTACCTTATAGATTTTATAATCTTTTTATGTTGATTTTTGTTGTTTTGACTATTTATACAGGTAGGGAATTTGGACCTATGTTAAAAGCTGAGCTTAGAGCTAGAGCGGGTAAATTTTCTCATGGTCATGAACAAATTGATAATATAGAAGATAAGGTCTTAGAGCCAAAAGAGCATGTAAAATTGCAAGCTTCTAATGCTATTATACCTTTGGCTGTCTTGATTGTGTTTTCATTTATAGGTTTTTATTTTAGTGGTTATAATGCCTTAGATGATGTGAGTGTTAAAGCACAAATTGATGCAGCACCGCTTAGTTTATTTGCTTTTAGAGAGACTTTTGGCGCAGCTGATGCTTCAGTTGTATTATTTCAAGCAGCACTTTTAGCTACTATAGTAGCTATTATTTTGGGAATGTATAGAAAAATATTTACTTTAAAAGAAGCTATTGCGGTTTGGACTCATGGCTGGAGAACTATGATTATGACTGTGATTATTTTACTTTGTGCATGGTCATTAGCTTCTGTGATTAAAGATTTGGGAACTTCTAAATATTTAATTGACTTATTTTCAGATAAAACACCTCTTTATTTGCTTCCTACAGCAATTTTTATTTTTGCTTCTATTATTTCTTTTTCAACGGGAACTAGTTATGGAACTATGGGTATTTTAATGCCTTTGGCTATTCCTTTAGCTATGGCTGTTGGGGTTCATAATGAATTAAGCGGAGCAGAGTTACACCAATATATGATTATTAATATTTCAGGGGTTTTAACAGGAGCTATTTTTGGAGATCATTGCTCGCCAATTTCTGATACAACTATACTTTCGTCTATGGGAAGTAAGTGTGATCTTTTAGCTCATGTTAGTACACAAATGCCTTATGCTTTGAGTGTTTGTGCTATTAGTATACTTTGTGGTTATTTACCGGTAGCATTAGGACTTAATGTGTGGCTAGGACTTGTTTTTGGAATCTTAGCTATGATAGTTTTACTTTTTGTGGTTGGCAAAAAGGTAGATGCGTAAATGCATTTTGAAGAAAAAATTGCTTTAAACAAAGCATTGTTTTCTTCTTTATATGATGGAGAAATTCAGTGCTTTAAATCACCTTTAAAAGCTTATAGAACTAGGGCGGAATTTTCTATATATCATCATGAAAATGGGAAAATTTCTTATGCAATGTTTGAAAATAAGAAAAAAATTCCTATTGAAAATTTTGATATAGCAGATGAAAAAATTCAAAAATATATGCCTATTTTATTAAATAATCTAAATGAAAATTTAAAAGAAAAGCTTTTTGGAGTAGAGTTTTTAGCTACAAAATTAGATTTAAGTATAACTTTACTTTTCCATAAAAATATAGAGCTAATCACACAAGATTTACAAGAATTAGCAGAAAAATTAAATCTCAAGCTCATAGCAAGAAGTAGGGGTAAAAAACTTGTATTTAATGGAGAAAATTTAAGACAAATTTTAAACATCAATACAAATGAATTTTTATATGAGTTTAATAATGATTGTTTTATCCAGCCCAATACTTTTATTAATGAAAAGATGATCGAATGGGTTGTATCTTGTATAGAGAGTGATTTTAAGCAAGATTTATTAGAGCTTTATTGTGGTTATGGAAATTTTACCATAGCTTTAGCAAGAAATTTTAAAAAAGTTTTAGCAACTGAAATTTCTAAGAAAAATATTGAGTTTGCTTTAAAAAATTGCGTTTTAAATTCTATTGAAAATATAACTTTTACAAGGCTTTCTAGTGAAGAGTTAAGTCAAGCATTGAAAAAAGAAAGGGAATTTAATCGCTTAAAAGACATAGATTTAGATGGTTTTAAAATATCTCATGTCTTAGTTGATCCTCCAAGAGCAGGACTTAATTTAAGTGTGATTGAACTTATTAAAAATTATGAAAATATCATTTATATATCGTGCAATCCTATCACTTTAAAAGAAAACCTTGAGAAATTATGCAAAACTCATAAAATATCCAAATTTGCATTTTTTGATCAATTTGCAAACACAAATCATCTTGAATGTGGTGTTTATTTGAAAATCAAATAACAATATAAAACATTAATTTTGCACATATTACAATAATTATAGTAAAAATAAATACAATAGGATGAATATATGCATGAAAAGGATTTTGTTTTTTTAAGATTATTTTATAAAAAAGAGAAAATAGTATTAATATAAAAATACATAAAGCAAAGAATATTTTGCAAATAAATATCCAATTTAATGAATTTAAGTGAAAATGAGCTAAATATAAACCGCTAAGAAATAAAATCAATACAATAGGTGGCATTATTTTAATTGTATTTTTTATATCCAAATTTAATTTTCTTAATAAGAATACATCGGTAAATAAAAATCCTATAAAAAATATAGCGCAAAATAAATGTATTATTAGTATATAAGGATAAATATCGATCATGATTACAACCTTTATTGCGATAATTTTTAATATTTTACAATACTCAGTGGTAAAATTTATTGACTTATGTTAAATTATATTAAGCATTATAAAATAATAATGCAAGTTTTATTAGTATAAATAAAGTCTCTAATGTCATAGTTTAATCTAAGCTAAATTGAGTTTGTCAATACTACAAATATTTGTAAATTTAAAATATTATAACAAAGTTACAAGCTTTAATTTTTTGATATTTTTTATCTTAAATGCAGAATGTATTTAAGGAAAAAACTTATATAAGTTAGAATTTATGTAATCTTTGTTACTATTAAAATAGTTGATTTAATCAATTAATTTTTACAAAGGATTTCTCATATTTTTTCAAAAAATTACTTATACAAATAGAAAAATACTCTATAAAGTCAATGAAATTTTAAAGCCATTTGGATTGAAATCAAGTGATTGGAGAGTTTTTGTTTATTTAAGCCATCATCAAAATAGCACTTTAGCTCCAATATGTGAATTTTATCAAATGGATAAAGCTATACTTTCTAGAGTTGTTTCCAAACTAGCAAAACTTGAATATATAGAGTTTTTAAAAGCTGATGATAAAAGAGAAAAGATCATTACTTTAAGTGCCAAGGGTAAAGAAATTTTTTTTGATGCAAATGTTTGTATAAGAAAATATGAAAAAGAAATCTTAGATATATTAGATGAACAAGATCAAGAAGTGCTTTTAAAATTACTTGATTATATCAATGAAAAAATTTAAGAAAGGTTTTTTCATGGGTCTTAGTAAGAAATATAATTTATTTAATATAAATTTTTTCTGTATTTTTGGGATAAATTTTGTTATTTGTCTTGTTTTTTATATGAGTACTATTTCTAGTACAGATTATGTTTTGGGTGTTTTAAATCTTCAAACTAGCACCGCAGGACTTATAATGGGTGCTTTTGTTATAGGTGCTTTGCTTTCTAGACTTTATTTTGGTTCTATTATTGATGGTATTAATATAAAAAAAGTGATTATATTTTCACTTTTATTTTATCTTTTTATTAATTTAATGTATTTGAAATTTTATAATGTGTATTTTTTGGTATTGATACGCTTTTTAGCTGGAGTTTGCTATGGAATTTGTTCTTGTGCTTGTGGGGCAGCTATTGCTAGAATAATACCTAGCAATAAAAGAGGAATTGGTATAGGGTATTATGCTACGAGTGTTGTTTTAACTTCAGCTTTAGGGCCTTTTTTGGCCATAAAGCTTGACTCTATCAACTTATTTCAGCTAAGCTTTTTAATTGCAAGTGTGAGTATTATCTTTGCATTGGTTTTATCAATTTTTTTAAAAGTAAGAAGATTTAAAAAACATTATCATGTAAAAAGAAAATTTAGTATTTATAATTACTTTGAAAAATCAGTTTTAAATTTGGCTTTGATTACTTTTTTGATCGCATGTCCTTTTGGAGCTATTATAGCTTATATGAGTGCTTATACTCAAAGTTTAAATTTAAGCTTTGCTGGATCTATGTTTTTTGTAATATATGCTGGATTTTCTATAGTTTTTAGACCTCTTGCTGGAAAGGTATTTGATAAACATGGAGCTAATATTGTAATAATTTTTTCATTATTTAGTTTTATATTGTGTTTACTTTTACTTGCGTTTGCAAAAAATTTTTATATGATTATTATCGCCGGTATATTTTGTGCACTAGGTTATGCAAATGCTACTTCAAGTGCACAAGCTTTGGCTATCAAACTAGCTCCTAAAGAAAAAATGGGGTTAGCTAATTCTACTTTTTTTCTATCTTTGGATTTTGGCATAGGAGTTAGTCCTTATTTGTTGGGTATTGTTGAACCAAGTATAGGTTTTGCTAATGTCTATGCACTTTGTGCTGTACTTGTTTTGTTTGCTCTTGTTTTATATTATTTATTAATAGTTAAAAAAACTTTTTGTTAATTTTATTTTAGATACAATGCTTTTTTAAAAATAAGGAAAAAGCATTGTGTGATACTCATAAAATACTAAGTTCTATGAAAAATATCGCCATTATAGGACTTAGTCCTAATCAAGAAAAACCTTCGTATTTTGTAAGCAAATATTTACAAGATTTATCTTATACAATTTATCCTATCTATCCTAAAGAAGATTTTATTTTAAACGAGAAAGTTTATAGAAATTTAAGGGAAATTCCTTCTGAAATTGACACGGTTGTAATGTTTAGAAAAGCAAGTTACGCAAATGAAATTTTTGAAGATCTTTTAGCTAAAAATGTTAAAAATTTTTGGATGCAACTTGGTATTATTAACGATGAAATAATGCAAAAATGTAAAAAATTTGGTATAAATTGCGTTCAAGATCGTTGTATTAAAATAGAATTAGATAAAAAGGTAAATCATGATTGAGTTAAATAAAATTTATCAAGCAAAGCAAAAAATTGCAGATTTTGTATTAAAAACCCCTTTGGTGCACTCTTCTTTTTTAAGTGAGTTTTTAGATACTGATGTTTTTCTAAAATGTGAAAATTTACAAAAAACAGGTGCTTATAAAATCAGAGGTGCTTATAATGCTATTGCTAATTTAAGTAAAGAACAAAAGCAAGCAGGTGTAATAGCTGCAAGCGCTGGAAATCATGCACAAGGAGTTGCAATTAGTGCTAAAAAATTTGGGATAGAAGCTGTGATTGTTATGCCTGAAGCTACACCTTTGCTAAAAGTAAGTGCGACTAAAAATTTAGGCGTAAAAGTGATTTTAAAAGGAGATAATTTTGATGAGGCTTATGCTTATGCGTTAAATTATGCTAAAGAACATCATTTAAATTTTATTCATCCTTTTGAAAATGAAAGTATTATAGCAGGGCAGGGTACTTTAATGCTTGAAATGCTTGATGAAATAAGTGATTTAGATATGATTTTAGCTCCAGTTGGTGGTGGAGGTTTGATTAGTGGAGTGGCGAGTGCTGCTAAGCAGATTAATCCTAATATAAAAGTTATTGGAGTAAGTGCTAAAGGAGCTCCTGCTATGTATGAGAGTTTTAAAAGTAAAAAAATAATCAATTCAAAGGCTGTGAGAACCATAGCTGATGGTATTGCAGTGCGTGATGTAAATAAAATTAATTTTGATATTATTCTTGAATGTGTTGATGATTTTATTCAAGTTGATGATGAAGAAATAGCTAATGCGGTGTTATATTTACTTGAAAAACATAAAATCACAGTTGAAGGTGCTGGAGCATCAGCAGTTGCTGCACTTTTACATAAAAAAATAGATTTAAAAAATCATAAAAAAATAGGCGTGATTTTAAGCGGTGGAAATATTGATGTACAAATGTTAAATATTATCATAGAAAAAGGTTTGTTTAAAGCTTTTAGAAAAATGCTTATCAATGTTACTTTGGTTGATAAACCAGGAGCTTTGAGTACTTTGAGTGATGCTATAAAAGAAGCTCAAGCTAATATAGTTAAAATTGATTATGATAGATTTTCCACTAAGTTAGAATATGGTGATGCGATGATTTCAATTACTTTAGAAACAAAAGGAAAAGAACATCAAGAATTAGTCAGAAAGATACTTTATGACAAAGGTTTTAATTTCAATGAAATTTTATGATAAATGAAATATAATATTTTGTAAATAAATTATAAGGAAAAAAATGTCGCAAGAAAAAATTTTAGAACCAGATACATTAATAACCTCTAAGACAGATTTAAAAGGGGATATTATTTATGCTAATGATGATTTTTTAAAATATGCGGGTTATAAAATGGAGGAAATTTTATATAAACCTCACAATATTGTGCGTCATCCTGATATGCCAAAAACTGTTTTTAAATGTTTATGGGATTATATACAAGATGGAAAAGAAATTTTTGCTTTTGTTAAAAATAAAACCAAACAAAATGATTATTATTGGGTTTTTACTAATGTTACAGCTTCTTTTGATGAACAAGGAAATATTATAAATTATTATTCAGTTAGAAGAAAACCTAAAAGAGAGGCAATATCAACCATAGAGCAAGTTTATAAAATTCTTTTAGAAATAGAAGAAAAAGATGGTATAAAAGCCGGAGTGGATGAACTTGTTAAGATAGTTAATTCTTATGGTATGAGTTATAATCAATTAATTTTAGAGCTTCAAAGATGAATTTGATAAATTTTGTTTATAAATTATTATTTTGTATTAAGATATAATCACTCTCTTTTTAATTTTAAACTAAGGAGATTGTGTTATGTCTTCAGAAAAAATTCTAACCTCGGATGTTTTAATAACATCAAAAACTAATTTAAAAGGTGAGATTATTTATGCAAATGAGGATTTTTTGAGATATTCTGATTATAAAATTGATGAAATTTTATACAAACCTCACAGTATTATGCGTCATCCTGATATGCCAAGAACGGTTTTTAAATATTTATGGGATAACATTCAGCTTAAAAAAGAAATTTTTGCTTTTGTAAAAAATAAAACAAAATATAATGATTATTATTGGGTTTTTGCTAATGTAACTGCTTCATGTGATGAAAGTGGAAGCATTTTAAATTATTATTCAGTTAGAAGAAAACCTAATGTTGATGCTATCAAAACAATAGAAGAAATTTATAAAGTTCTTTTGTTGAAAGAAAAAGATGGTGGTATTAAATCTGGAATAGAGGAGTTAAAAGCAATAGTAAAATCTTATGGGGTGACCTATAATGAACTAATGATGAAAATTCAAAAATAAAAAAAGGATTTCTTATGAAAAATATTTTGTTTCTTGGTATAGTTTTAAGCATAGTAGCCTGTATTAATTCTTTGCTTTATGCAGAGTTTATTTCTTTAGGTTTCTTTTTAGTTTTGTTTTGTTTATTTATATATGGATTGTTTATTTTAAAAAAAGAAGAACAATTTAGTGATAAGATTTTACATCTTAGTAGAGAGTTAAAAAATGGTAATTTTGATTCAAGAATTGTATATATTAAATGTACTAATAAAAAATTAAAAGAAATTGCTGATAATCTTAATAATACAATAGATGGTTTAGAGGCTTATTTAAGAGAGATAAATACTTCAATTGCTTGTTCTCAAAAAGGTGAATATTTTAGAAGAGCTATCCCTGAAGGTTTAAAAGGTATTTTTGTTCATAATATTAACTTTATTAATAAAGCTTTGGATGAGATAGAAAAAACTGGAAAATTGGTGTTTAAGAATGCTTTATCAAGAGAACTTATGGACTTGAGTTTAAATAGTCAAAATAAAAATTTATTAAAATTATCTACAGATTTAAATGCTATCATTAAACTTATGAGGAAAGTTTTTGGTGATATTAAAGTTATTTCTAATACAGCGCAAAAAAATGGTATCGAGATTGGTGGCTTACAAGAATCAATTGGTTTTATGATGCAAGTAGCCAATGAAAGTAAAAATGCTGTTGATACTTTTGCTTCAAATTCTCAAAATATCAATGCGATTGTTGAGGTAATTAGGGATATTGCAGATCAAACTAACCTACTTGCTTTAAATGCAGCTATTGAAGCAGCTCGTGCAGGAGAGCATGGTAGAGGTTTTGCGGTAGTTGCAGATGAAGTAAGACAACTTGCTGAAAAAACACAAAAAGCAACAGGTGAAATTACTTTAGCAATTCAAGTAATGAATCAAGAAATAGGCTTAATACAAGAAAATAGTGAGAAGGTTTATGGTATAGCTAGTTCTTCTGATGCTAAAATTTTAGATTTTAGCCAAGCTTTTAAAGATCTTGAAGGAAAGAGTTTGCATTTAGGAGAAGATTTTGTTAATTTTGCATCTGATTTAACTCTTTCTGCTATGAAAATAGATCATATATTATATAAATCTGATGTTTATTTAACTCTAAATGGTTCTCAAGAAAATCTTCAAAATCTAGATCCTATTTCAACTTTATGCAAAGATGAAGATGCAAAAAGCATTTTCTGTCCTTTAATTCCTCCTAAAGAATTAGAGTCTAAAAGTGAATTTATTCAAAATGTAGCTAACAAAGCAGTGAAGCTTTCTAAAAAGGAAAGCATTTCTAAAGAGGATTATGATTGTATTATAGAAGATATACAAAATTTAGAAAGAGAAAGTAAAGCTATTATAGATAAATTAGAAGCTTAAAGCTTCTAATTTAGATAAGAGCTATTTTTAAAACTTCTTGTAAATTTTTTACCCCAATAATTTTCATATTTTTTACTACTTCTTCAGGAATATCTTTTAAATCTCTTTCATAGTTTTTATGTGGGATAATGGCTGTTTTAATATCAGCTTTATAAGCAGCAATAAGTTTTTCTTTTAAACCACCTATTGGTAGAACATTGCCCATTAGATCAATTTCTCCAGTCATTGCAACATTTGATTTTACTTTCTTGTCGCTAAAAATAGAAGCAATGGCTGTGGTAATAGTTATGCCTGCACTTGGTCCGTCTTTTGGAGTGGCTCCATCTGGTACATGAATGTGAAGATTGTATTGATTATATATGTTTTCATCTTCTTTGTAGAAAAGTTTCTTTGAGACTTTAATTTGTTCATCATCGATTAAATTCTTAACAAGACTTTGAGCAATTTTTGCTGATTCTTTCATTACATCACCTAAGCTCCCTGTTAAAGTTAGATCACCCTTGCCTTTGATTTTAATGGCTTCGATTTTCAATACATCTCCACCTACCGCAGTCCAAGCAAGTCCATTTACCTGTCCGATTTTATTTTCTTTTTCGTGCTTTTCTATTTCAAAGACTTTTTTACTTAAAAAATCTTTTAAATTTTTATCATTAATTTCAATATTTTTAATATCTTTTTCTAAAAGAAGTTTTTTAACACATTTTCTACAAATTTCAGCAATTTTTCTTCTTAAATTTCTTACACCTGATTCTCTAGTATATTCATTTACTATTAATTCTATAGCATCATCACTAAAGCTTATTTCTTCTTTTTTTAATCCATGTTTTTTTATTTCATCAGGTATGAGATAGTTTTTGGCTATTTGGAATTTCTCTTGAGGGGTGTAAGAGCTAAGTTCTATAAATTCCATTCTATCTTTTAGAGCAGGTGGAATTAAACTTGCATCATTTGCAGTAGCTATGAAAATGATTTTGCTTAAATCGATGTTGAAATTTAGATAATAATCTCTAAATTTAGTATTTTGTTCAGGATCTAAGATTTCAAGTAAAACTGCACTTGGATCTCCTCTATGATTGCGACTTAGTTTATCAATTTCATCAAGCACAACTACTGGGTTGCTTTGTTTTGCTTCTATAAGTCCTTGTATAATGCGTCCTGGCATAGCTCCTATATAGGTTCTTCTATGTCCTCTTAGTTCATTAACATCTTCTAAACCACCTAAAGCTATGCGCACTAACTCTCTTTTTAATGCCTTTGCGACTGAATTTGCTAAAGAAGTCTTGCCAACACCAGGAGGGCCAACTAAGCACAAGATGACTTTTGCACCATCTCTATCTTTAATCTTGCGTTTTTCTAAAAGTTCTTTAACTGCAAAGTATTCTTCAATACGCTCTTTTGGTTTTTCTAGGGCATAGTGATCACTATTGAGTTGTAAAGATACATCTTTTAAATTTAGTTTTTTCTTTGAGGAGTGCTCAAAAGGTATATCTAAAACCGTTTCTATGTAAGTTTGCACCATAGAAGCTTCTGAATTATCTTGATGAATTCTTTCATATTTTTGAATTTGCTTTTTGATTTCTTTATAAGCCTCTTCATACATAAAAGCTTTTTTCTTTTCTAATTTTTTATTATATTCCTCTACTTCGCTTTCTTTTTGTATATCGCTTCCAAGCTCTCTTTGAATTTGTTTGAGTTGTTCTTTTAAAAAGTATTCTTTATTAACCTTGTCAATTTTAGAATGAACTTTATTTTTGATTTCTTTTTGGATTTTATTTGCTTCAATTTCTTTAGCTAAATAATCAATTAAATTTAAAAGCTTGGTTTCTAAATTAGTTTCGATAAAAAATTCATAAGCTTGTTGTTTTTTGATTTTAATAGAATTTAATATTAGATCACAAATTCTGCTAGGCTCGACATCTTCTTCTATGGTTCTTAAAAGATCAGGTGGGAAATAATGACTCACAGTCGATAAAGCTTTTGCTTTTTCTCTAACTACTTCTATAATAGCTTCTTTTTTTGTATTGCAAATTGGCTCTTGGTGAATTAAATCAACTAAAGCATATAAAGGATCATCCGAAATTCTCTCAACAATTTTGGCTTTTGCATATCCTTGGAATAAAATTTTAATCCTGCCATCAGGCAGTGGAACTTTTCTCATAATACTCCCAATGACACCACAATCATATATATCATCAAAGCCACGCCCACCTTCAATTTTTGATGGTGCCACAAAAATCATACTTTCATTTTGTAAAGCGGTATCTAAGGCTTTAATATTTTGCATATCATTTAAAAAAATAGGTGTTATCATAAAAGGGTATAAAAAAAGCTCATCTTCTACAAGAATGGGAAGTTTTGTTGGATAGTTTTGAGTATTTTCTAATTTCATTACATTATACCTTCTTCAAATATTTTTCTATACCATGGAAGTTCTGGTTTAATCATATCGATTTTATTAAAATCGGAATTTTCGATTTTTTGCTTATAAATCTCATAGCTTTGTTCTCTGTTTTTTTTCTGATATAACTCTGCTATACTTGTATCAAGGTAAAAAACTGCAAGATTAAATTTAGTTAGCATAGTATCGATTAAATCATTATATTGTACATTAGGATAGTTTTGATTATATTCTTTGATTTCTTCTATTGTTTTTAGCATTAAAGCTTGGTTACGATTTGGAACAGCAAAAGAGTCAAATTTAGCTTTGATTTTTAAATATCTTATATAAGCTACATTTTTAGAATCACCAAATTTGTTTAAATATTCATCAAGATAAAAATTTGCCATTTCATATTCTTCTTCGCTAATATGAGCTTGAGCTAATATAAGTAAAGTTTGTTCTAATAATGGATCAGCAATATGTTCACCTGCCATTGAAGTATAGTGTTTATCAGCTGCTTCAAGATTTTTTTCTTGTAAATCTTTTATAATTTGTTGATACCATTCCATAGAACTTAGATTATATAAATCTTCAGCTTTTTTCGAGCTACATGCTCCTAAAAATAAACCTGCAATAATAAGTGAAAAAATAAAAAGTTTTTTCATTGTGTTACCTTATAAATTTAATAATTGTAATTATAATGTTTTTATGTTTATGAAATTGTTAATTTTTAAAACTAAAATTATAGTCAAAAACTCTTAATTAGTGTAATTTTTAAAATTGGAACTAAAATTGCTTAATGAGTTGTAATTTCTTAGTCAATAGATTTTAGGAGGCAAGATGAACTTAGAAGTTAAATGTCCTATTTTAGGTTTTGAAGATACCAAAAATATGAATTTTTATAAAATAGACGAGGTTTTTTATAGACTTAAAAGCCTTGATGGTAAAGATTTTTCTTTTGTGATGATTGATCCTTATATGATCCGTCCTGATTATGATTTTGAAGTGCCTGATTATTATCAAGAATTATTAGCTTTAAATGAGCAAACTAATTTTGGTGTGTTTGTTATAGTGGCTATTAATGAGCCATTAGAAGAATCTACGGTAAATTTTTTAGCACCTGTTGTGATGAATTATGATAATAACTCTTTAGTGCAAGTGATTTTAGATACAAGCAAATATCCTAATTATTTTCAGTCTGAAAAGATTTCAGCTTTTATTAAACAAACAAAATAATGTCTGAAATTTATATTTTAGGAAATGGTGCTATGGCAAGTGCTATAGCTAAAGGTTTAGAGGATACTTATAAAGTAGTTATTGTTGCTAGGGATTTAAAAAAAGCCAGTGGTTTAAATTTAAAAGTATTATCATATGATGAGTTTGATATGGATAATAAAAATATTATTTTGGCTTTTAAACCTTATGCATTAGAAGAAGTAGCTGTTAAATTAAAAGGCAAGGCAAGATGGCTTATTTCGGTTTTAGCAAACACTACTTTTGAGCGGCTTCATTGTATTGATGCACAAAATTATGTGAAAATTATGCCAAATACAGCAGCCGAATTTAAAGCTTCTACAACTGCTTATTTAATGGAAAAAGATTTATTTAAAGATGAAATTTTATCTTTGCTAAATACTTTTGGTAAAGCCATAAGTTTGCAAAATGAAAAAGAATTTGATATAGCTATGGTTTTGAGTGGTTGTGCTCCTGCATTTTTGGCTTTGGTAGCAGAAAGTTTAGCTAATGCAGGTGTGAAAAATGGTTTAAAAAATGAGCTTAGTTATGAGCTTACTCGTGCAAGTTTTGAAAGCTTTAGTGCTTTGTTTAATCATGCTCATCCTGCTATTATTAAAGAAAAAATTTGTTCTCCAGCAGGAGTAACTATAAAAGGAATTGAAGCTTTGGAAAAAAGAGCTTTGCGCGGTGCCTTTTTTGAAGCTTTTAATGCAAGTTTAAATAAATGAAGCAAGCTTTTAGTCTCCTAGAGCTTGCTTTTTGTATTGTAATTTTATTTTTTATTTTTGGATCTTATTATCTTGTATTTGCAAATAAATCTTTAAATGTTATATGGCAAAATCAAACCCTTTTTAATGAAGAAAAAGAATTGCTAAAGAAAATTCCTTTATATAAAGCAAAAGAGATAAATATAAATAATTACAACTTTTTAGAATACACTAGTGATGAATTTAAACTCAAATCTTTAAAAATAAAAGATTTATCCTATAAAGAAGCTTTTGTAGATGAAAAAGGCTTTTAGTTTATTGGAACTTGCGTTAAGCCTTGTTATTTTGGGTATTTTGATTACTATTTTAATTAATCCAGCTATGTATATTTATAATTATAGTTTTAATGTTAAAAAATCTAGTGAAATATTTTTTGATTTAAATCAAGCTTTACTTAGCATGGAGAAAATTTATAATTCTTGCTTGAATGCAATATTTACAAGTAATTCTTTTGAGTGTTATATGAGTGCAAATGATGATATTTTTTATGATTTGTCATTAAAAAAAATAAACTTCAGTGGTATTATTTTAGAAAATAATGAAAGTTTTTTTAGCCCAAAAAGTAATTTGTATTTTATAGAAAATGGAATTTCTGAAGGAATTTTGAGCAATTATAAAGATATGCATAGTATGAAGAAGTTGAAAATATACACTAGTGATTATATGTATATTTATGATATAAAAAATTCAAAAATCTATAAAATATTAGTTGATGATAGAGAAAAAATCAATTTTTTTGATGAGAGTTTTAGTGGATTTTATACTATTTTATATGCTTATATTAAGGTGTATTTGAAAAATAAAAATATTTATATGCAAATTGATGATTTAAATCATAACAAACAAGTATTTTTATTAGCTCAAAATATTTCAAAACTTATTTTCAAGCATGATGGTGAGTTATTAAAAATTACAATTTGCAGTAATACTCAAAATAGATGTTTAGATAAATGGATGCTTTTGTGAAAAAATCATTTGCAATGATATATACAATATTTTTTATTTTATTTATTTCTTTTATTATGGCGTTTATAATAAAAATTTCTTCATATCCACCAAGAATTATGAAAGATTTAACGCTTTATACCCAAGGAAATATTTTACTTCATGATGCTAAAGAGTTTGCTAAATATTTTTTATATCAAGCCTATTTGGAGGGTAAAGAATGCTTAAGTGAATATAATTTTGAATATAATAATATAAAAATACGAATTGATTATGCTTATCCTTTGGGTGAATGTAAAAATAATAAATTAATTGCAAAGTATGTTCATGCAAAAAGTATTGTAGCGGTAAATATTAGTGTGTTGTTAAATACCAATAAAGCAGTAAATGAAGAAGAGTTTTTACAAAAAAGTTTTTTTATTTATCCTAGGTAGATTGAATGTAAGTTTGAATTCCAATAGCTATCATTTTTACTCCCATAGCCATAATAAAAACTAAAGCAATGCGTGAAAAAACATAAAGTACAAGCTTACCGATAACTTTTTCAATAGTAGCTGAAAAATGAAATAAAGCAAAAATAAAAGCAAAAGTAAGTAATACAGAAGCTATGGCTATAGCTAAATTTTGATCTTCTGAAATAACTACTATGGTAGAAAGTGTTCCAGGTCCTACAAGCATAGGAAATGCCATTGGCACTATACTTTTTTTTAATAATTCTTTGTGGCTTAATCCTTGATAGTGTTGAAATTGAGTGCTTGATGGGGTGAAAAGTAGATTTTTTGTACTCATAATGATTAAAATCAAACCACCTGCAACTCGTAAATCATTAATATCTATTTTAAATAAATATTTCATGATAAATGGTCCAGAAAGTAAAAAAACTAAAACAATACAAAATGCAGTGTAAATGATATTTCTAAAAAGTTTTTTTCTTATATCAGCATCTAGACCTTCAGTCATTGCAATAAATTGTGGAAGATTTCCAAAAGGATTTAAAACTGCTATAATAGCAACGGATGCAAGTAAAATAACATAAATTTCAGATTCTATATCTGAAAACATAAAACAACCTTTTTATTTTCCCAAGCTTAAAAAGCTTGGGTTTGATTTAATAATTATAGTCCTTCAAAAGGATTGGTAACAACTTCTTTTCTATCTACGATATAAGGGATAAGTGCTACATGTCTTGCACGCTTAATAGCAACTTCAACCATTTCTTGGTGTTTTTTGCTAGTGCCTGTTAAACGGCGTGGCATGATTTTAAATCTTTCTGATAAAGCATGTTTTAGCAATGCTGTATCTTTATAGTCTATAAAATCAACTTTAGCTTCAGTATATTTACAATATTTGCGTGAGTATTTTCTTTTTTCTGCCATGTTTTTTCCTTTAAAATGGTAATTCTGTATCATCATCATATTTATCAATATCAATTTCCTTCATAGGGGCTTCCTTTTGAGGATTTTGATAGGTATTATTAGATGAATTTGTTCTAGTTTGTACTTGAGCATAAGGATCAAAGCTTTGTTGTTGATTAAAATTTTGATTATAACCATAATTTTGATTTTCAAAATTACTTTGTTGATTATTTTGTACAGTTGAACCTAGCATTTCTAAATTTTCAACTTGAATACTATGCTTTGATCTGTTTTGTCCATTTTGATCGCTCCATTGCTCAAATCTCAAACGACCTTCGATTAAAATTTTACTACCTTTATTAAGGTATTGATTAGCAATTTCTGCAGTTCTTCCAAAAAAGCTAATGTCGATAAAGCAGGTTTCCTCTCTTTTTTCTCCTGTATTTGTACTAAATCTTCTTGTTACAGCTATAGCAGAAGAGCCTATTGCGCTACCTGATGGAGCATAACGCATTTCTATGTCCCTTGTAAGATTCCCTACTAAAACGACTTTGTTAAACATTAATTAGCCTTCTGTGCTTTCACTAGCTTTAATTTCTTTTTTATTTTGTTTGATACCCTTGCTTAGTCTTTCCCAAGCTGCAATTTCTTTTTTATTTTCATATTTTACGATTAAAAATCTGATTACTTCTTCAGTGATTCTTAATACCCTTTCAAGCTCTGCTATTAAATTTGTAGGAGCTTTGAAATAAATCACAAAATAAGTTCCTCTTTCGTATTTTTTAATTTTGTACGCAAGTTTTCTTGTTCCCATTGGAACTACGCTTTCAATTTCTGCGCCATTTTTTGTAAGGACTTCTTTTACGAATTCCAACTTAGCACTTACTTCTTCTTCTGTAAGTGTTGGTTTTAATATGAATAAAACTTCATAATGTCTCATTTAATTTCTCCTTATGGATATAAAGCCTAAAATTTTAGGCAAGGATTTGCATAAAATGCAAATTTCATTTTACCATAAGTTTTCTTAATTTAACTTTTTAATATGGAGCTAAGTTGTAAAAGTGTTGCGATTAAAAATTCTTTTTTTTCTATTTTAGAATTCTTTTTTAATTCATATTCGCAATTACAAAGTGTCAGAAAGATATTTTTGTATTGTGATATTTTGATCATAAGAGCTTGTTTTTGAAGATTTTGTGCCACAGAAATAGGTGGAGCATAGCCTAAAATTTCTTTTAAGTCTAAATTTCCATAAATTTTAATATGTAAAGCTATTTTAAAAAGTCTAGAAAAATTTGCATATAAGGCATTAATCAATGCTATTTCATTATAATTTTCTAAAATATTTTCAAGTTCGTTTCTTAAATCTTGTTTTTGCATTAATTTATCAAAAAAACTTTCAAAGCTAATAGTACTTAAACTATAACAATGCTCTTGGATGATTTTTTCATTGATATTTAGACCACTAAATTTATTTAACTCATTAGCCGCTAAATATAAATTTTCATTAAAATTATAAAAAAGAGCATAAAGGGCATTTTGAGTAATGTTAATATTTAATTCTTTAGCTTTTAAAGCTAGTAATTCCATGCCTTCCTTAGCTGAATTTACTTTATAAAATCTACAAAAATTATTAGCAAAAATTTTCTCCGCTTCACTTTGTTTGGAGCTTTCATCATAAATTTCAAGTAAAAAATAATTATCTTGCGAATTTTGACAAAGCTGTAAAAGTTGCTTGAGTTCTTTACTTGAGATTTTCTTTTCAGTTTTGATTTCTAGCAGTTTTCTCTCGCTAAATAAAGAAGCACTAGATAAATAATCATATGCTTGCTTAAAATCATATTCTTCAAAATAAAATCTTAAACTCTCATCAAAAGAGTATTTGTCTTTAATAAATTTAGTATAAAGCTCTATTTGGAAATTATCCGCTCCATAAAGCAAGAAATAATTGGGAAAACTATTACCATTAAGTAAGCTTTGGAGTTGATTTTTATACATTTTGGTTTCTTTCTAAACTAAAATGCTTGGTAATTTTGCCAAAAATTTTAGCACTAACAATATCTACTTCAGTGATTTCTACTTCTACATTTTCTAATAAATTTGCCCTTGAACCTATGATGGTAATCAAAGCTCCCTTAATTTCATCATTTAATTTTACTTGCAATGAACTTTGATTTTCTACCACTAAAGCCTTAAATCTTTTTCCTATATTTTCTTTTGCCCATCTTGCAAATTTTCTATCCATGAAATGCCAAGCAACTTTATCTGCTTCTCTTTCTAATAAGCTTAATTCCTCACAAGTGCTTTGTATGTTTAAAAGCAAATAATTAAACATTTTTTCATCATTGTTGATTTTAGCTTTTAAAAGTCTATGTAATATAAGATCAGAATATCTTCTAATAGGACTTGTAAAATGGGTATATTTATCAAAACCTAAGCCAAAATGCCCTGCATTTTCACTAGAATATTCTGCTTTTTTTTGCGCCTTGATGATGAGTTTATCTACTTCTTCTCTTATATTTAGCTCATTTGCTAAGACTTGAATGTCTTTAAATAATTCTATGGCATTATTTTTAGGATTAATATCTATACTAAGTGTTGAAAGATCAGCTAGCAATTGATCTATTTTTTTATAATCAGGACTTAAATGATTTCTAAAAACTCCTATATCAATGAATTTTGCTGCAGCTTTATTAGCTAAAAGCATGCAATCTTCGATTAAATTATGCGAGGCAGTGTCATTTTCAAGGCGTGTTTTTATGAGTTTATTATTTTCATCTAAAGTCATTCTTAGCTCTTGGGTTTTAAACTCACAAGCATTTTTTAATCGTTTTTTTCGTAAATTTTGAGTGATTTTGAAAACCTCATAAAGCCAATTGATTGCGCCTAAATCTTCTTGCTTTTGTAAATACTCATCAACTTCATCGTAATTAAAACGGCGTTTTGAGTTGATAATAGCTTCAAAAAGCTCTTCTTTAATCACTTCATTGTTTTGATTTAAGCTTATTTTAAAACAAAATGCTAACCTATCTTCATTAGGTTTTAGTGAGCAAATATTTTCACTCAAAGCTCTTGGTAACATAGGTATAGCAATATGAGGAAAATAAATCGAAAAACCTCTTGATCTTGCTTCTTTATCAATGGCACTATAAGCATGCACATAAGCACTTACATCAGCTATGGCTACATAAATAGCATGCTCATTTTTATCATAATAAATTGCATCATCAAAATCTTTTGCATCAATTGGATCAATGGTACAAAAATTTAAATTTCTAAGATCTTTTCTTGATGGATACATGCTTGCATCAACTTCATTTCCATAAGCTCTTGCTTCATTTTCACATAAATTATCAAAAACTGCATTTTTATTAAAAAGTGCTAAGGAAATTTTTTCATCTACAAAATCATCATCAATATGCCCTATCACTTCAGTGATATTATTATCATGATTTTCTATTTTTAAAATAGTTCCTAAAGGTAGAGTTTTTAAGGATTTTTGAGAGGCTTTTAAGGCACATGTGAGTCCTGTTTGAATATTTACTCCAAGGACTGCTTCGCCGTATTTTTTAGTTATAACCAAAGATGTTTCATGGGCTCTTTTAAGTATTAAGATAACTTTAGCACTTGGACGCTTTTTTTTAAGAGGAAGTAATTTTGCCACAACTATATCAGCATAATTTGCTCCTTTTAAATTTTTATTTTCTATGAGCAAATCACGCTTAAAAACAGGATCAAAACTTTCTAAAAATCCCGTTCCATTAGCTGAAATATCAATCTTACCAAAAGTAAAGCCATCTTTTAAATAGTATTTGTTTTTATAAAATTTAATGATATCGCAAGTTAGCAACTCTCTAATGATTTGCTTGCTTTTATTGGTAATTTCATCAGCATTTAGACCATAGCTTAGTTGATTAAATAATTCTTTCATAATACTCTTTATAGTAATTTTTCAAAACTTAAATTTTATCATAAAAGGATTAAATTTATATTTTTTAGTTATAATCTTTGCTTTAATTTTAATTTTAGGAGTGCATAATGGCTGTGTCAATTTATTATGATAAAGATTGTGATATTAATTTAATAAAATCAAAAAAAGTAGCTATTATAGGTTTTGGCTCTCAAGGTCATGCTCATGCTATGAATTTAAGAGATAGTGGTGTAGAAGTGATCATAGGCTTAAAAGAGGGTGGGCAAAGTTGGGCAAAAGCTCAAAAAGCAAATTTTATAGTAAAAAGTGTAAAAGAAGCTACTAAAGAAGCAGATTTGATTATGATTTTAGCTCCTGATGAAATTCAAAGTGAAATTTTTAATGAAGAAATTAAAACTGAATTAAAAGCAGGTAAAACTCTAGCATTTGCACATGGATTTAATATCCATTATGGACAAATTGTTGCTCCAAAAGGTATAGATGTGATTATGATAGCTCCTAAAGCTCCAGGTCATACTGTAAGACATGAATTTAGTATAGGCGGGGGTACTCCTTGTTTAATTGCTATCCACCAAGATGAAAGTAAAAATGCTAAAAATTTAGCTTTAAGTTATGCTAGTGCTATAGGTGGTGGTAGAACAGGTATTATAGAAACGACTTTTAAAGCTGAAACTGAAACAGATTTATTTGGCGAACAAGCGGTGCTTTGTGGAGGACTTAGTGCTTTAATCCAAGCTGGTTTTGAAACCTTAGTTGAAGCAGGGTATGAACCTGAAATGGCGTATTTTGAGTGTTTGCATGAAATGAAATTAATTGTAGATTTGATTTATCAAGGTGGTATTGCTGATATGAGATATTCTGTTTCTAATACTGCTGAATATGGAGATTATATCACAGGACCTAAGATTATTACCAAAGAAACTAAAGAAGCTATGAAAGGTGTTTTAAAAGATATACAAAATGGAAGTTTTGCCAAAGATTTTATCTTAGAAAGAAGAGCGAATTTTGCAAGAATGCATGCAGAGCGTAAATTAATGAATGATTCTTTGATAGAAAAAACAGGACGCGAACTTCGCGCTATGATGCCTTGGATTAGTGCTAAAAAATTAGTTGATAAAGATAAAAACTAATTTGAAAACTATAAATAAAAAATACAAAGTGCTTTTAGCGCTTTGTCTTGTTGTAATTGGAATTTTTCTTTTTGCATTTGGAGCTTTGTTTTTAAAAAAAGAAGAAAATAAAACCTTAGACTATAATCAAACCATAGTTAAAAAAGAACTATTACCACCTACAAAAGAGCAAGAAAATAATTTTAGTTTTAATGATATAAATTTGACTTTAGAAAATGAAAAATTAGAATTTTTAGATAAAAACATTAGTGAAATTTTAAATTTAAACCCTGTAAATACAGAGTTAAATCAAACTAAAGAGGATAATCAAACTTTAATTTTAGAAGTAATAGATCAAAATACAAGCAAAGAATTAATCAATAAAGAGCAAAATATATCAGATAAAAATGAGGATAATAAAACTCAAATCCTAGTGCAAAAAAATACCAAACCTCGTCTAGCAATTATTATAGATGATATGGCAAGTCACACTCATGTAGATATGCTTAAAAAAACAAATTTAAAATTAATCCCATCTTTTTTTCCACCTGATAAACGCCATCCTTATACAGCTGAGTTTGCAAAGGATTTTGACTTTTTTATGGTGCATTTGCCTCTTGCTGCTATAAAATATGACAAGGCAGAATTAAATACTTTACACCCTAGTGATGATATGGAAAAAATAAGCAAGCGCATTGCTTTTGTAAAAGAACAATTTCCAAAAGTAAAATTTATTAACAACCACACAGGAAGTTTATTTACTGCAAATAAGCAGGCTATGGGAAAATTATTTAGTGCCTTTAAACAAAATGATTTTATTTTTGTAGATTCAAGAACCATAGGAAATTCTAAAGCTAAAAATTTAGTAAGTCATTTTGAACAACCTTATATAGCTAGAGATGTTTTTTTGGATAATGAAGATGATATAGCATATATTAAAAACCAACTCAGACAAGCAGTAGAAGAGGCAAAAAAGAAAGGTTTTGCTATCGCTATTGGTCATCCAAGAGAAAAGACTTTTAAGGCCTTGATGCAAAGTAAAGATTTGTTAAATTCAGTTGAGCTTGTGTATTTAAATGAAATTTATTGAGAATATTGAAGATTTTAAAAATCTTTTAAATCCACCTTCAAAGATTTATTATAAAGGCAATTTAGAGCTTTTAAATGCTAGAAAAGTAGCTATTATAGGTTCTAGAAAAATGAGCGTTTATACTAAAAATTGTCTCATTGAGTTAGTATCTTTGTTAAAAAAAATTAAGGTTTGTGTAGTAAGTGGTGGGGCTTTGGGTGTGGATATCCAAGCAGCTAAAATAGCTTATCCTCAAACTATAGCCATATTTGCTAATGGACTTGATGAGATTTATCCAAAAGCTAATACAAATGAAATTTTAAATATTTATGAAAATGCATTAGCTTTAAGTGAAAATGAAGCAAAATATAAAGCAAAGCCATATGATTTTTTATTAAGAAATAGGCTTATTATTGCTTTAAGTGAGGTTGTTATAATAGCTCAAGCTGATTTAAAAAGTGGTTCTATGCAAAGTGCAAGGCTTGCTTTGAGTATGAATAAACCTATATATGTATTACCTCATAGGAAAGATGAAAGTGAAGGAACAAATTTGCTTTTAGCCACAAAAAAAGCAAATTTAATTCATAATTTTGAGGAATTTGCAAAAATGTTTGGAGAGCTTTATCAAGAGCAAAGTGAGGATGATTTGTTAAGCTTTTTAAAGCATGAAAATGATTTAGAAAAAGTTTTGAAAAAATTTGGTGATAGAGTTTATGAATATGAACTTGAGGGTCTGGTGGAAATTTCTGGAGTGAAAATAAGAGCTTGCATATGAATACTTTAGCGTTAGATATAGGTTTAAAGCGTATTGGTGTTGCTTTGTGTATTAATAAAAGCATGGCCATGCCGCTTGAAGCTATCATTAGAAAAAACCGCAATCAAGCAGCAAATGAGGTAAAAAAATACATTAAAGACTATGATGTAAATACTTTGGTGGTAGGAATTCCTTTGGGCGGATCTAGTGAAGATGAAATGCGAAAAAGAATAGAGCATTTCATATCTTTACTTGATTTTGATAAAGAAGTTTTTTTTGTTGATGAGAGTTTTAGCTCTAAAAATGCACAAGAGCTTGGTGTAGTGAATTTAAAGAAAAAAGATGGCAAACTTGATTCTTTAGCTGCATATTTACTTTTAAAGGATTTTTATGGCCTTGCTTGATTTAAATACAGCTTTAGATGAAATTTATACAAAAGAGCAAAAAGAACAAATCCTTCAAAGTTTTAATCAAGAAAAATATGTCAATATTTTTAGAAATTCTTTGCTTATTGACAATGAAAAACTAGAAGAAATTCTAAATGAAAAAAATATAAAATTTAAAAAAATTGATTTGTATTGTTATAAAATACCTAGTATTTTTAAAAGCAAATTAAGCTCAATGAATGCTTTTAATGAGGGTAAGTTTTATATACAAAATTATTCTTCGTATTTATGTGCTAAAACCTTGGGCGTTAAAGCTGGTGAGAGTGTATTAGATATGTGTGCAGCTCCTGGTGGAAAAAGTTTAAATTTGGCCAATTTTATGCAAAATGAAGGTTATTTAGCAAGTTGTGAATTATCTAAAACACGCTTTTTTACCTTAAAAACAACTATGGAAAATTATCAAGTTAAAATTGCAAAATGCTTTTTAAAAGACGCACGCACTATAGGTAAAGCTTGTCCTTTGAAATTTGATAAAATTTTGCTTGATGCGCCTTGTTCAACTTTTGCAAAAATGGGTTTTGAAATACAAAAAAACACAAAAGAAATTAAGCAAATAGCAAATTTGCAAAAAAAACTTTTACATTCAGCATTACTAGCCTTAAAACATGATGGGGAATTGGTTTATAGTACTTGTACATTTTTAAGAGAAGAAAATGAAGCTGTTTTAGAAAATGCGTTAAGAAATGAAAATTTTAAATTAGAATTACTAGATTTTGATTTATTAAATGTTAACTTCATTAATGCAAAAAGTGATGATTTTGACTTGTCATTTGCCAAAAGAGTTTTACCAGATAATTATGCAGATGGGTTTTTTATAGCAAAAGTGAAAAAACATTAAAAATCAATAAAATTAAATGTGAAAAATATTTTTACTCATAAAACTTAAAGTGCTATTTTTAGATACTTAGAAGCTAAAATCACATCGTGAAACTCTTGTGAATAAAATATTGAAATTTTGAAAACTTAAATTAAAGAAGTGGTAAATAACTAAAATAAAATATATTAAAGATAAATAAGCACGAGGCTTATTTATCTCTTAAATTTAATTCGCTGATTAATTTAGAATAAGCTTGATAATCTTTTCTTTTTAGATAAGATAAAAGTCTTTTTCTTTGACCAACAAGCTTTAAAAGACCTAAACGAGAAGAAAAATCTTTTTTGTAGATTTTTAAATGTTCTGTTAAATCTGAAATTCTTGCACTTAAAAGTGCGATTTGAACTTCTGGAGAACCCGTATCTCCTTCTTTTCTAGCAAATTTTGCAACTATTTCTGCTTTTTTAGCCGAATCTAAAGCCATAATAGACCTCCTGAGCGGTATTTAAAATAAAAAGTGCAATTATAACTAAAAAAACAAAAAAAATGCTGAAATTTAAAAAATAAGAAATTTAATATTTAACAACACATATTTTTGATATAATTAAAATTTTTATTTAAAGTTAAAAATAGATATTGTTTATTAATATTTCAATGAAAGGAAAAAAGTGTTATTTACCAAAGCTAGCGAATATGCTTTATTGTCTTTAATTCATATAGCAAAATCCCAAGAACCACAAGATGTAGATACTATGTCAAGTGTTTTAGATATACCAAAAAGTTTTTTAGCAAAAATTTTACAAGCGCTTGCCAAAGACGCACTTTTGAAATCTTATAAGGGTGCTAAAGGTGGATTTATGCTTGTTAAAAAGCCAAGTGAATACACTTTAAAAGAAATTATTAATAGTGTAGAGAAAAAATCTATCAATGTATTTGAGTGCAGTAATGGAATTTGTCCTTCGCAAAAAGAAGAAAATTGTAAAATTATGCCTGTGTTGGTGAAGCTTCAAAATAAGATAGATGATTTTTTAGTTTCTATTACTCTAGAGGATATTATTCAAAATAATGGCTAAAAGGGATATTTTTAGCTTAGTATTGCCTTGGATTGCTCCACTTGTTGCACCTATTTTAAAGGCAAAGAGTCTAACTATAGTAGCTGTAATTATTGCAATTTTAGCTATTATTATAGTACCTTTACCAAGTATAGTTTTAGATTTTTTTCTTGCATTAAGTATAGCAATTTCAGTTTTAATTATTTTAATTTCTTTATATATACCAAAACCTACAGATTTAACAACTTTTCCAACTATGATTTTAATTATTACGCTTTTTAGACTTTCACTTAACATAGCTACAACGCGTATGATTTTAAGCGAAGGTCATCAAGGTCCAGCTGCTGTTAGTGATATAGTGGCAAGTTTTGGTGAATTTGTTGTTGGTGGAAATTATGTTATAGGTATGGTTGTTTTTTGTATTTTAGTTTTAATCAATTTTATGGTTGTAACTAAAGGTAGTACAAGGGTTTCTGAAGTTCAAGCAAGATTTACCCTTGATGCAATGCCAGGTAAGCAAATGGCTATTGATGCGGATTTAAATGCAGGTTTGATTGATGAAAAAACTGCACGCGCAAGACGCCAAGAAATCATAGCTGAAGCAAATTTTTATGGAGCAATGGATGGTTCTTCTAAATTTATAAAAGGGGATGCTGTTGCTGGGATTATTATCACCATTGTAAATTTAATTGGTGGGTTTATGATAGGTTATTTTCAGCATGATATGGAGCTTGGAGAATGTGCTTCAACTTATACTATATTAACAATAGGTGATGGACTTGTTTCTCAAATTCCTGGACTTATAACTTCAACGGCAACTGCAATTATCATCACGCGTGCTAGTAAAGATGAGGATAATTTTGCTGAAGGTTCTATCAATCAGCTTTTAGGGGAATACAAAACTTTATTAATTGTAGGCTTTGTTTTATTTATATTTGCTTTAGTACCAGGCTTACCACATTTTTCTTTGGGCTTTATGGCTTTGGTGTTTTTAGGACTTGGTTATATGATAAAGCAAGTGCAAGAAGGTAAAATTCAAATCAATGCAATTTCAGCTAAAAAGTCTCAAGAAACCCATGAAGAAGAACAAGCTAAACCTCAAAAACGCAGCGAAGAAGAAATCTTAAAAGAAGAAGAAAATAAAATCACAGATATTTTAAAATTAGAAATTTTAGAATTAGAATTAGGCTATGGACTTATTAAGTTAGCAGAAAGTGAATTAACAGAGCGTATTAGATCAACAAGACGCAATATAGCTCAAAGTTTAGGTTTTTTAATGCCAAAAATTAGAATTAGAGATAATTTGCAATTAAAACCAAATGAATATACTTTTAAACTCAAAGGTGTAGGTATAGCTAGTGCTGAAATTTATCCCGATAAATATCTAGCTATGGATAGTGGTTTTATCACTGAACCTATCGAAGGTATAGCTACTAAAGAACCTGCTTTTAATTCTGATGCTTTGTGGATAGAATCATCCTTAAAAGATGAGGCAACGCTGAATGGTTATATTGTAATTGATCCAGCAAGTGTGATTTCAACCCATATGAGTGAGCTTATAAAAGCTAATGCTTCAGAGCTTTTAACTAAACAAGAAGTGCAAAATTTATTAGATAAAATCAAAAATGATTATCCTATCGTGGTAGATGATTGTTTAAGGGTTGCTAGCATAGGTTTAATTCAAAAAGTTTTAAAAGCTTTACTTAAAGAGCATATTCCTATTAAAGATATGCTTACAATTTTAGAATCAATTAGTGATATAGCTGAAGTAAGCAAGAGTTTGGATATGATTATTGAGCATGTAAGGGCTTCTTTAGCAAGAGCAATTACAAATTTATATGTGGATGAAAAAGGGCAAATTAGCTTTTATATTTTTGATGCTGCTGCAGCTGCAAAATTAATGGAGCATGTGCAGTTTAAAGATGGTTCGTATCATTTAATGATAAATGTAGCTCAAACTGGTGCTTTAGTAGAAGCTTTAAAAGCTGAACTTGCAAGTGTGGCAAATACAAGAATTAAGCCTTTCTTGCTTTGTGTTGAGCCGCAACTTAGAAAATTCATTGCTGATATTTGTTCTAATTTTGGTATTAATATTACGGTCTTAAGTTTTGCTGAGATTGCAGAAAATACCAAGTTTGAAACAGAAGGTATCATAAAAGTTGATAATTTATAAAGGAAAAATATGAAAATTTATCATCTTTCACATACGGATTTAGATGGCTATGCTTGTCAGTATGTGCTAGATTTTTATTTTAAGAATTGTTATTTTTATAATTCTAATTATGGTAAAGAGATTAATGAAAATTTTAATGTGATTTTTAAAAATATAGAGGAAGATTTAAAGCAAAATCCTAATGAAGAATTTGTGATTTTAATCACGGATTTAAATTTAACATTAAGTCAATGTGAAGATTTTCAAAAAGCCATAGAAGGCAAAAAAATCAAACTTTTACTTTTAGATCATCATCAAAGTGGCTTAGAATGTATGCAAAAATATCCTTGGTATTTTTTAGATGATAAAAGATGTGCTACTAAGATTGTTTATGATTTTTTTAGTAAATGTTATGGTGAAAATAAGGCTTTGTCAGAATTTGTGGATGTGGTAAATGCAGTAGATATTTGGTTGAGTGAAGATGAGAATTTTGAACTTGGAAAAGTACTACTTGGTATGGTTTCTGGAGCAAAAGAAATCAATAGGGTAATGTTTGCACAAGAAAATATCAAATATCTTTTTTATCTTTTTGATGTTTGTAGAAAATACATTCATCAAAAAAATGCTCATATTAATTTAGATGATGATTTGCATGGCTTAAAAAAATCTTTTTTTAAAAAAGAAAATGATGATACTTTAAGCAATTTAATTTCAAAATTTGTGGTAGAAAGACTAAGTGTAAATAAAGAAAAATTTAGTGTATTTTATAAAGGAAGTAAAGGTTTATTAACTTCAAATATAGGCAATACTTCCGTAATTGGAAATGATTTTTTAATGCAAAATCCTGATTTTGATTTTTTTGTTGATCTTAGTTCGAGAAAAACCTTAAGTTTTAGAGCAAATAATAAAATCGATGTGAGTTTGATGGCTAAAAGTTTGGTCAATGGGGGAGGGCATAAAAATGCTAGCGGTGGATTGTTTGCTGCGTATAAAGATAGCTCTAACTATGATTTCATAAAAGCACAATTTGTAGATTTAATTAAAAGCAAAGAATTAAAGGAAAATAATGAAAACAAATCATGATTTTAAAGAAGAAATAGAAAATTTACAATATGAATTAAGCATAGTTTTAGAAGCAATGCTCTTGTTTGCTGGGGTAAAAAGAGTAAAATTAGAAAAAGCAATTGGAGTTTATATTGATTGTATTGATGAAGTTTGTCAAAATACCCAAAAAGAGGGAGTTGATGAGATCTTAGAAGTAGTAGAGTACTTAAAAATTCATCATAAAGATTTATTTGAATGAAAAATTTATTATTGCTTTTTATAGGAATTTTTTCTTATGCAAATATCTATGAAGATTTAAGTGATTTTGCTTATAATAAACAAAACACGCTAAATTTAAGCTCTAGTCAAGCTTTATTTTTAGAATACAAACAAAACAAACAAGCTTGTGTGGATATAGTACTTGCTAAAGATAAGGCTTTCGTGGTTAAATTTTATCCACTGTGTGAAAATTTAAACGAAAAAAATCTAAATGAATACTTAAATACGCAATTTATAAGTTTATACACTAAAGATTTATCAAAACTAAGAAAAGAAATTGCTGATATTAAAAATATTATGCGCGATTTTATGATTTATTATACCTTACATCAATCTTTTGCAAATGAAATTAAGAAAATGAGTAAAAATGATAAATTACAAGCGTATGAACTAGATGAGAAGAAAGGTGGAAAAATTCTCTACAAGGTCAATAATCAAGCTTGTGTAATTTTTGATTTATATTTAGATGAAAATCTGCAAGCTAGTATGCAAGTAAGTGGAATGGAAAATTTGGATAAAACTTGTATGGAGTTAATCTCATCCCCTGATTTTAAAGACTTATCTTTCACAAAAGAGGGTATGAGAAAATATAAATTAAAAAACTAATCTAAAAAATCTTAAATAATATAACTTTAAAATTCTACTTAAAGCCATTTTTTTTCTTTCTATATTGGAAAACACATAAGCTTCAAGATCTTGCTTTTCTCTTAAAGTAAGATTTTTCATTATTATAAACCTTTTAAAAAATATTGCTAGACGCAATTATATTATCTTTTCTTTTAAAAAAACTGAAAAATAAGTTTTTATATATTATATATAAATAGCTAAACAAACTTTAGTTATATAGACTAAATAATTTTAAATATTTTTATTTAAAAATAACTTGACATTATTATACTAAAGTTGTATAATTATCTTGTCACTTAAAAACATTGAGTGCTAAAATAAAAAATTTAAGGTTTTATAGTGAAGTCTTATAGTAAAAAAGATTTAATTTTAAAAACTATCATTGAAACCTATCTAGAGGATAATAACCCTGTGGGTTCTAATGAGTTAAATCATAAAGTTAGCATACCTGCTTCTACTATAAGAGTTTATTTTAAAAAATTAAGTGATGAGGGTGTATTAACGCAACTTCATATTAGCAGTGGTCGCATACCAACTTTTAGTGCTATGAAGGCTTATTGGTATGAGCAACTTTGCGAAGATGAGATTGTGATTAACGATCTTGCATTGTTGGAGTTTTTGCTTGATAAGTTTGAAATTTATACCTTAGTTTATGGTGGCGATGAGCTTATTTTGCAAGATATTACCAAGGTTAATGATAAATTTATCATACTTGATTTTGGACAAAATGAGTTGGTTTTAAGATTTAGCCAAGATAGTCTGGTTTTCTTACAAAGACTTATAGGGCTTGATCTAAAAAGTATTGAAAATTTAGCTTTTAGAGTTGAGTTTAAAGAGTTATTGGAAAAAATAACTATGCTAAAAGAAGCTATGGTTTATTATAGATATAATGAGAGTAAAGCTTATCAAATTTATCAAAATGATGAATTTGCTAAGCTTTTATCTCCTCAAATTGGATTTTATTTTAACGATAAATTGCAATTTGATCCTTTATTTGAAGAGGGTTTTATGGGATTAAAGCTTAAGAGTACATTTTTAGGCAAAGAATCTAATGTGGTTTTTGCTGGTAGTGTGTATTCTGATTTTAAAACAATGTTAAATATTATAAAGGAGGCTGCGTGAGCGAAGAAAAGCAAAATGAGCAAATGCAAGAAGAAGCAGTGGAAAATTCAGAAAATCAAAACAATGAATTAGAAAAACTTCAAGCAGAGTATAATGAGTTAAAAGATACTTATTTAAGAGCAAATGCTGAATTTGAAAATATCAAAAAAAGAATGGAAAAAGAAAAAATTTCAGCAACAATTTATGCAAATGAAAGTTTTGCTAAAGATTTGCTTGATGTAGTTGATGCATTAGAGGCGGCTATTAATGTAGAAGCTAATGATGAATTAAGTTTGAAAATAAAAGAAGGGGTTCAAAACACTTTAGACTTGCTTTTGAAAAAACTTGAAAAACATATGGTTAAAGCAATAGAAGCAAATGGTGAGTTTGATCCAAATTTACATGAAGCGATGTTTCATGTTGAAAGCGCCGATCATGAAAGTAATCATATTGTCCAACTTTTACAAAAGGGCTATATGATGAATGATAGAGTAATTAGATCAGCAAAAGTTAGTGTTGCAAAATAAAATTTAATAAAAAGGATAAAAAATGGCAAAAGTTATAGGTATAGATTTAGGTACAACAAATTCTTGTGTGAGTGTATATGAAAGAGGCGAGAGTAAAGTTATCCCAAATAAAGAAGGTAAAAACACTACTCCTTCAGTAGTTGCTTTTACAGATAAGGGAGAAGTTTTAGTTGGAGATAGCGCTAAGCGTCAAGCTGTGACTAATCCTGAAAAAACTATTTATTCTATAAAAAGAATTATGGGTTTGATGATCAATGAAGAAGCAGCAAAAGAAGCTAAAAATCGCTTACCTTATCATATCACAGAGAGAAATGGGGCTTGTGCGATTGAAATAGCAGGTAAAATTTATACTCCACAAGAAATTTCAGCAAAAGTTTTAATGAAATTAAAAGAAGATGCAGAAGCTTTCTTAGGTGAAAAAGTAGAAGATGCAGTTATTACTGTTCCTGCATATTTTAATGATGCACAAAGAAAAGCTACAAAAGAAGCAGGACAAATTGCAGGGTTGAATGTATTAAGAATTATCAACGAACCAACTGCAGCAGCTTTAGCTTACGGACTTGATAAAAAAGAAAGTGAAAAAATTGTAGTTTATGATTTAGGTGGTGGTACATTTGATGTTACTGTGCTTGAAACAGGTGATAATGTTGTAGAAGTTTTAGCAACAGGCGGTAATGCATTTTTAGGCGGTGATGATTTTGATAATAAATTAATCGACTTTTTAGCAAATGAGTTTAAAGATGAAACAGGTATTGATCTTAAAAACGATGTAATGGCTTTACAAAGATTAAAAGAAGCAGCTGAAAATGCTAAAAAAGAATTAAGTTCAGCTAATGAAACTAATATTAATTTACCATTTATCACAGCTGATGCAAGTGGCCCAAAACACTTAACTAAGACTCTAACAAGAGCTAAATTTGAAAGTATGATTGATGGTTTAGTTGCTGAAACTATTAGCAAAATTAATGAAGTAGTAAAAGATGCAGGGCTTGATAAAAGTGAAGTAAAAGAAATTGTTATGGTGGGTGGTTCTACTCGTGTTCCACTAGTACAAGAAGAAGTTAAAAAAGCCTTTGGAAAAGAGCTTAATAAATCAGTAAATCCTGATGAAGTTGTTGCAATAGGTGCGGCAATTCAAGGTGCGGTTATTAAAGGTGATGTTAAAGATGTATTATTGCTTGATGTTACTCCGCTTTCTTTAGGTATTGAAACTTTAGGTGGTGTGATGACTAAAATCATCGAAAAAGGTACAACTATACCAACTAAAAAAGAGCAAGTTTTCTCAACTGCTGAAGATAATCAAAGCGCAGTTACTATCAATGTTTTACAAGGTGAGAGAGAATTTAGCCGTGATAATAAATCTTTAGGAAATTTCAATCTTGAAGGAATTCCACCAGCACCTCGTGGTATGCCACAAATTGAAGTAACTTTTGATATTGATGCAAATGGTATTTTAACAGTTAGTGCAAAAGATAAAGCTACAGGTAAGGCTCAAGAGATTAAAATCACAGGTTCAAGTGGATTAAGTGAAGAAGAAATCAATAATATGGTAAAAGATGCAGAGCTTCACAAAGAAGAAGATAGAAAACGCAAAGAAGCAGTGGAAGCTAGAAATGCTGCTGATAGCTTGGTACATCAAGTAGAAAAATCTTTAAGTGAACTTGGAGATAAAGTAGGCGATGATGATAAAGCAAATATTCAAAAAGCTTTAGATGGGTTAAAAGAGACATTGAAAAATGCTAATGCTTCTAAAGAAGAAATCGAAGGCAAAATGAAAGCTTTAAGTGAAGTTTCTCATAAATTAGCAGAAAATATGTATAAAAAAGAAGAACCAAACGCTCAAAAGAAAAAAGATGATGATGTAATCGATGCTGAAGTTGAGTAAAAATTAAACTAGAAGCCTTGTTGCTTCTAGTTTAATCAATATATTTTTTACAATCTTCTTTAAAATAATTTCTATCAAATCTTGCAAAATTATCATTATTTGGCACTTTATAACATTCAGTGAAATTTTTAGCCTTAAGAATTTTGATATAAAAACTAGGAATGGCTATGTTGTTTTTAATGCGTTTTGGCTTATCATCATAAAGTACTAAATTTAAGACTTCCAATTCTTTATTTTTCTTTGCTAAATATCTTTCTCTTTGTTCGATTTCATTCCAAATTTCTGCATTAATATCTTTTTTTTGCGGAGTGATATTGCTCATTAAAAAAGTGCTAAGTTGGGCTTGTGGGGTTGCATTCATGGATTGATTTGGTACGACATGCCCTCTTGTATAACCACTTCTTAGATAATCCTCCCAATAAGTTCTATATTTTTTAGGAATATTGGTATCATCTTTAAATTTTGGGCGTTTTTTGATGTGCCCTTGATTTAAAATTTTAGCTTCTAGTTTATAAGCAATTGCCTTAGTGCCTTTATAATTATAATCATAACAATTAATATAATAATATTTATCCATCAATAAAGAGCAGTCTTTAAAATAAGCTTTAAAGCTAGGATGTAATTCATATTGAGTATAAGCAAAAGAGCTTAAAGCTAAGGCGCAAAGTGTTAAAACTTTTTTCATGCTAAAAGCTTTCTTACCATTTCATTAAGTCTTTTACCATCAACGCTTGCACCAAAAGCTGCTTTAGCTTCTTTCATCAAAATACCTTGTTCTTTTAAAGAGCTAATTTGTAATTTTTCTATAAGTTTTTTTAGCTCACTTTCTAATTCCTCATCGCTAAGTTGTTTTGGTAAATAAGCACTTAAAATAGCTACTTCTTGGAGTTCCTTTTGTGCTAAATCTTCTCTAGAACCTTTGCTAAAAGCAAGTGCGGCTTCATTTCGTTTTTTAATCTCACTTGCAATGATTTTATATATTCTTTCATTATTAAGTGTGATTCTCTCATCAACTTCTATTTGTTTAAAGCTAGCATTAAGCGTTCTTAAAGTGTTTCTTTTAAAATCATCTTTATTACGCATAGCTTCTTTGATATCTTCTAAAATTTGATCTTTTAAACTCATTTTTTCTCCTTTAAAATTTGATATTTTTAAAATGCGCTATACACACACCTTCTCTAACACCATCATCAATCACAATGAGCTTTTGCTTATTAAATAAAGCAAAAAGTATCATTGAGCCTGCTATGAGGTATTTTTTTCTATTTTCTCCAAGATAAATTTTAGCTTTTTCTTGTTCTAAATTCCAAATTTTTAATGCAAAATCAAAAAAATCTTTGCGTTTGAGTATTTTGCCATTTACATTTTCTTCTAGGTAATCTTTGTATTTTATGTTTTGTTTATAAGCACAAAGTGTGGTAGGTACCCCTGAATTTAGTATGAAAAAATTTCCTTTTAATTTTATATCTTTACTAAGATTAAAAGCTTTTAAGACAAGTTGTTTTAAATGCGCAGGGTAGGGGCTTAGATGAATTTTTAATTTTTCATCTTTAATACGCACAAGATTTTGTGGATATTTTTTAAAAAATCTTACATAAACACTTGGTTTTATGGCTTTAAAATGCATTCTTTCATAAAAACTAATGATTCCAAAATCATAACTTTTGCTAAATTTATCATTTGAAATTTCACAAGAAGCACCGCCCAAATCACAATAACTTAAGTCTTTTCTAAAAAGTTTAAGAGCTTTAAGACGCTCTTGCATACCTAAAACGCTTAGTTTTGCTTCGGTTTTTGCATCGATTAATTTTATATCAAGTTTAAATTCTTTTTGAATTTTTTCAAAAATAAGCTTAGTATTTTTTGCTTTTCTAAAAGCAGCTGTGGCGACTGCTTTAGCTTGACTTAAGTTATAATTTTTTTCTTTTAAGATTTTCAAAGCGCTAAAAATTCTTTCTATAGCTTCATCGCTAATGGTGTCATTTTGCATATTTTTAGCTGCTCCTATGATAAATTCTTCGCTTTTTAATTTATTAAAATTCTCATCCATCAAAACAGCTCTTAATGTATTTGAACCCATATCAATACCTAGCACTAGCTCTCCTTAAAAAATTTAAAGTATAATAGCAAAAAACTTATAAGGAAAACTTATGCTTTTAGGGGTTAATATCGATCATATAGCAGTTTTAAGAGAAGCTAGAAAAGTAAATGATCCTGATTTACTTGAAGCTGCGTTTTTGAGTGCAAATTTAGCTGATCAAATCACTATCCATGTAAGAGAAGATCGTCGTCATGCTAATGAGTTTGATTTAGAAAATATCTTAAAATATTGCAAATGTGTAGTGAATTTAGAATGCTCTATTGATATGATAGAATATGCTTTAAAATACAAACCCTCACGCGTTACTTTAGTGCCTGAAAAAAGACAAGAACTTACAACAGAAGGTGGTTTAAATTTAGATAATGAAAAACTACAAGAAGCTATTAATGTTTTAAAGCAAGAGCAAATCGAAGTTTCTTTGTTTATTGATCCAAATTTAGAAGATATTAATAAATCATCTTCTTTAAATGCTGATTTTATAGAGCTTCATACAGGCTTGTATGCTAATATTTATAATGCACTATATACTAATATCAATCAAACTTCTTATGCATTGCCTGAATTAATTTTAAGTAAAAATGAACTCAAAAAGCTTTTAGAAAATGAACTCCAAAGATTAAGACAAAGTGCAAGTTTGGCTAAGAGTTTAAATTTAAGAGTAGCAGCTGGACATGGGCTTAATTATAAAAATGTAAAAAATATTGTAGATATTTTAGAAATAGAAGAGTTAAATATAGGCCAAAGTATAGTAGCAAGATCGGTTTTTGTGGGCTTAGAAAAAGCTATATTGCAAATGAAAGCTTTGATTAAAAGATGAAAAAAATTGCTATTAGCATAGGGGATTTAAATGGCATAGGTATGCAAATTTTATTATCTTGTCATGATGAGCTAGTAAAAATTTGTGATCCTTATTATTTTGTGCATTATGAATTATTTCAAAAAGCAAATAAACTTTTAAAAATAAATCCTAAATCTAAAATCAATTTAGTTGAAATTTCTAATGCTTTAAAACCACATTTTGCCTTTAAAGAAGAAAAAGAAAATTTTTTAATTTATGAGTTTTCATATCAAGCTAATAAAATTATTGATTTTGATTTTGAGTTAAATCCTGCAAATTTAGACGCTAAAAGTGGAGCTTATTCTTTTTTAAGTTTTGAAGGAGCTAGTTATTGCACGCATTTATTTTTAGATGCTTTAGTAACTTTACCGATTAATAAAAAAACTTGGCAAATGGGGGGAGTGAGCTATAAAGGTCATACTGAAGCACTAAGAGATTTTTTCAAACAAGATGCTATTATGATGTTAGGGTGTGATGAACTTTTTGTGGCTTTATATACTGAGCATATGGCTTTAAGAGATGTTTTTAAAGAGATTAAGGCTTTCAAGCTTGCGCAATTTTTAATTAATTTTTATCAATGCACTTTATTTGAAAAAATTGGTGTTTTGAGTTTTAACCCTCATGCAAGTGATAATGGCGTAATAGGCGGAGAAGAAGAGCAGGAAATAAAAAAAGCTATAAGAATGGCAAATGTATTTTTAAAAGATCATGCATTAAATTTACAAAATTTAGAAAATGAATATTTTTTAAGTCAAAAAGAAAAAGAGTTTTCTTATAAGGAAAATATTTTTTTAAGTGAGCCTTTAGTGGCCGATAGTGCTTTTACTCCTTTTGCATTAAGTAAATGCAAGTATTTAGTCAGTATGTATCATGATTTAGCCTTAGCACCCTTAAAAGCTTTGTATTTTGATAAAAGTATTAATGCGAGTTTAAATTTACCCATAGTTCGAACTAGTGTTGATCATGGAACAGCTTATGATAGGGCTTATAAAAATGAAAAAATAAACTTACAAAGTTATATGCAAGCAGTAAAATCTGCTTTACAATTTTTACAAATCAAAGAAAAAAATAAGTAAAAGTTACTAAAATATTCTTAAAATAATTTCTTAAGGAGAATGCTTGAGTAAAGACAATACCATTGCATTTTTTATTTTTATTGTAAGCGTTTTGTGTTTTTTTGTTTGGGGTTATAATTATATTCCTAATAATTCCATGATATTATTTATTCTTGCTAGTGTATTTGGAATTTTTATGGCCTTTAATGTTGGCGGTAATGATGTTGCAAATTCATTTGGCACTAGCGTGGGAGCTAAGACAGTTACTATCAAGCAAGCTTTAATTATTGCAGCAGTATTTGAATTAAGTGGAGCTGTGTTTGCAGGTGGGGAAGTAACTAATACTATAAGAAGTGGTATAGTGGTTTTACCAGATAGTGTTGATCCTATGGTGTTTGTATGTGTTATGCTTTCAGCTTTGCTAAGTTCAGGTATTTGGTTATTTATAGCAACAAAAAAAGGACTTCCAGTTTCTACTACTCATAGCATTATAGGTGGTATTGTAGGTTCAAGTATAGCTATGGGGTTTGTATTTTTTAATCAAGACCAAGCTTTTTCTATGGTAAATTGGAATGGTATTTATAAGATAGCTATGAGTTGGGTTATTTCTCCTTTACTTGGTGGACTTGTGGCGTATTTAATTTATGCTTATATTTATAAAAAAATACTTCAACCTTCGGCTTTGATTAATATGCAAATAAAAGAAATTAAAAAAGAAAAAAAGGAGTTTAAAGAAAATTTTTTTATCAATTTAAAAAACAAAAGTCAAGAAGAGCAAATTAAAGAATTAAGCGCCATTGTTTTAGATGATGATGAAAAAAGAAGTGAATATAAGTTAAAAATTAAAGAATTAAAAGAAAAAGAAAAAAATATAGATGTTTTTTCTAAAATGAAATTCCATGTTCCTTTGGTTGCAGGGATAGCTGCTTTAATAATAGCGTCAATGTTTTTATTTAAAGGTTTAAATAAAGTTTCTACTTTAGATATGGTGCAGAATTTATGGATAGTTTCTATTATTTCTATTTTTGCTTATATAGTTACTTTGGCTGTTGTAAGATTGATGAAAAAAACTGAAGTAAATAAAACTATAGAAAAGATTTTTTCGTGGTTTCAAATTTTTACTGCTTCTAGTTTTGCTTTTTCGCATGGAGCTAATGATATAGCTAATGCTCTTGGGCCATTTGCTGCGATTTTAGATGTGCTTAAAAACAACACCATTAATCCAAGTTCGCCAGTGCCATTTGCTGTAATGCTTATGTTTGGTATAGCTTTGGTTATTGGACTTTGGTTTTTAGGTAAAGAAGTTATTCAAACTGTTGGTTCAAAACTAGCAGAAATTAAGCCAACAACAGGCTTTAGTGCTGAACTTGGTGCAAGTATTGTTATACTTTTAGCAACTCAACTTGGAATTCCAGTTAGCTCAACCCATATTTTAATCGGTGCTATTTTAGGTATAGGGGTGTTTAATAAAGATGCTAAATGGGGTATGATGAAACCTATTGGTTTAGCTTGGGTTATTACTTTACCAGTTGCTGGAATTCTTTCAAGTATTATTTTTGTAATTTTTGTAAATATAATCTTATGAGTTTAAACTCATAAGATATTTTTTAGCTTCATTTAAATTAGAGCTATTTATAAAATAATCAATTTTTGCAGGTTTTTTATATACTTTATCATAATATTCAAAAAGCATTTTTACACAAAGTTCTAAATTATTCTCTTCATAATTTTTACAAAGTTTTATCTTGAAGTCTTTACTGATATAGGGTGAGATTTTCTCAACACATTGATAAAACACTTTTTTATCCATTGGAGTATAGTTTTTTAAAGCTCTTTGAATGCGTAAATTTATATCACACTCGCACCAAATTTTCTTAGCTTTTTGCATACTATTATATAAATTTAGCGGGATAGTTAAATTTCCAATTTGTCTGCTTTCAGCTTCTATAAAACAAGTTTTGTGAGTATAATCTTTTAAAAAATAAAACAACTTATCTTCAAAGGCTTTTTGGCTTGGTTGTTCTCCATAAATTTTACCAAAACTTGATCCTTGGTGGTTAGCTAGTTTTTCTAAATTTAAAGCATTATTTAAAGTTTGGATTAAATCACTTTTACCACTTGCTGTATTGCCACAAAGACATAAAAACTCAATATTTAAATCTTTCCTAAAAAACTCACTCACATAACTTCTATAGGCCTTGTATCCACCTTCTAATCTTACAACTCTATAACCAAGTTCAGCCAAGATTAAAGCAATAGCTTTTGATCTTTTACCACCTCTTGCACAATAAATTCCCACCAAAGAACCTATTTTATAATTTTGATAAAGTTTATTAATATGTTCACTCATATTTTTACAAATATAACTTGCACCTTTTGCTTTAGCTAAGCCTTTATTTTTCTTATAAAGTGTGCCTATTTCTTCAAATTCATTATCATTTAATGCGTAGTAATTTTGCGCAGATTTTATATGAGCAAGTTTGTATTCTTTGGGACTTCTTACATCAATTAAAAGATCAAAATTAAATTTTAAAAAATTTTCAAAATCAACTTCTTTATACATAGTCTTTAAAAGCTTTGCATAAGGTGGTATAAACTTTTTCCAAATCACTCCCACAAACTCTAGTTTGTCCTATGGTAGTGATAAAATTTGTATCCCCTTGCCATCTTGGGATTAAATGATAATGACAATGCGGCGCTATGCCAGCTCCTGCTGCACTGCCTAAATTCATACCTATATTAACACCCTTGGCATGAAAGTTTTCTTTTAAAATTTTAACTCCAATACGCACAAAATGGCTAATTTCTAGCCATGTATCATTATTTAAATCTTCTATATTTTCTAAATGCTCATAAGGGATAATCATGAAATGACCCGGACTATAAGGGTATTTATTCATAATGCCAAAACATTCTTTAGCTCTAAAAATTACCCCAAGTTTTTCATCTTCATTGAGTTCATACTTACAATGACAAAAAGGGCAAAAATTTTTATCTTTATTATTAAAATAAACATCCCTCCAAGGTGCGTATAAATACTCCATCAACTCTCCTTTATGCAAGCATGCAGATTTTTGATATTTTTACTTATAAGAGCTTTATTTTTTGGTATCAAAGGTAATAGCTTTTCATCTTCTAATAAAAAAATTCTAGCTCCTGCTAAAATAGCATTATTAAGATCGCTTTTGCTTTCAATATAAAAAATGGCTTCTAAGCCAAGATGTATTGCAAAATTATAAAGTTTTTTTAGTTGCATAGTTTTTAGCATTTTAGGAAATACAATAAACGCATCAGCCCCATATACTAAGCTTTCTAAAATTTGATATTCATCAAAAATAAAGTCAAATTGCACAATGGGTTTTTCATGATAGCGTCTAAAAAGACTTAAATTTTGTATGTCTTGATTAAGCAAAGGACTTGTTGGTAAAACGATAGCATCAAAATTTTCATGATTAAAATTTAAATCTTTGGAGTATAAAAAATGCGAAAGTTTTCTTTCAAGCAAAAGTGTGTAAATATCTTTAGGATAAAAAGCATTAGAAGCTAGGCTTCTGCCCAGCATATCATAAGGAAAAATTTCTTTTTTATTTTCTAGAATTTTTTGTGTTTTTGAAAAATGATTTTTTAAATCTATTGTTTTAAACATTTTTCAATGGCCTTTAAGTGATCTTTGCTTTCTTGGGAATTTGCAAATTCTTTATCGTGGAATGTTTTTTGTAAAATTTCATAAGCTTTTTTGCAATTTTTAAGTTTATAATAGCCCCAAGCTAAAGAGTCTAGGTAGTAAAGATTTTGTGGTTCTTGTTCAAGCGCCCAGCCTACTAATTCTATACCTTTTGCAATATCAATATCATATTCGATTAAGGCATAGCCATAGTAGTTTTGATATAAAGCATCGCTACGCACATCTACACTTTGTTCAAATTTTTTCATAATAGAAGCTAGAATTTTTGGATCCGTGATTTTTTTACTTTTAGAATCCATATAAATTTCAAATTCTAAAACCCCTGCCATAGAAAGGTATTTTTTATCTTTGCTAAGTTCATAATGTTTTAAAGCTATTTCGTAAGCTTTTTTATAATTTTTTGTTTGTGTATATAAGAAAATTTTAGTATCAGGATCTATGTTGTATTGTTGGACTAAATTTAGAGCTTGTTTATAATTTTTTTCTTGCACTAGTAATTCTATCATAGCATATATATATTTAATATCATTGTTGAGTTTATATAGTTTTTCAAGGGTTTGAATGCTTGCCTTATTGTTTTTTTGCTCTTGATAAATTTTTAAAAGTAGGGTGCATGTTTTAAGAGTGCATTGTGAATTTTTTACAAATTCTTCTAAAGCTTTTTTAGCTTGATCAATATTTTTATTTTTAATATTAATTTCAACTATTTTAAGTAATAAATTTTCATGTTCAAAAAGCTTATAAGCAAGATTGTATTGCTCTAAAGCTTTGGTGTATAAAGCTTTTTTAGCAAAAATATCACCTAGTATTTCATAGTTTCTATAATCTTGCTCTTCTTTAATGAGTTTATAAAGTATAGTTTCGGCTTGTTTATAATCTCCTATTTCAAAAAAATGCAAAGCATTTAATCTTGCAATAGCTGTATGATTTAAAAATTCTTTAGAGGCTTTTAAAAGTTCATCTTTTTGTTTTAAGTTAGCACCCAAAGCTAAAAGCAATGCTTTTTGCAAATAGATACTTTCATTATTTTCATGAAATAAATTTGTATAAATATCACATGCTTTTTGAAACTGTCCATGTTCTTCATAAATGAGTGCTTGTAAGATTTTATCTTCGCTTTTAGCCAAAGCAAGGTTTGTTAGGATAAAAACGATAATTAGTGAAAGCAAACCCCTATACATTCTTCTTTCAACTCCTCTTTGTGTGTTTTAAAATACTCCCAAAATGGAAAAGTTTTACATTGTTTTGGTCTATGCTTGTAAATTAAACATTTTTTATACATTGTATCAAAAAAAATACAACGATAGCCATTTTCATGCTTTACTTCTTTAAAACTATATTTAAATCCAACTTTGATAAGGTATTGTTCTTTAAAGGCTTCAAAGCTTAAATTTAAAAAAGCAGCAATAGCTTCTAGCTCTTCTTTGCTAGCATAGATATATCCACTTTCTCCAGTGCAGCATTTTCCACCGCATATTTTACAAGCATTTTCATCAAAAGAATAATCAAAGTCTTTTTCACATATCATAGCTTATAGTTCCTGTATTTTCATAAATTTCACTAATTTTTGGATTTAAAACATTATTTTCATACATAAAAAGCGTAGGCATTATCACACAAGGGCTTTTACTATTTTTTTTAATATGCATTAAAACAAGCCTTGCATTAGTTTGTGTATTGGTGTGAATGCATTGAAGAGAAACTAGCTTTAATTTAAATTGCTTTAAAGAAGCACAAATTTCATCTAAAAAACTTGCCTCATAGCACATAAAAAAACTACCATTTGGCTTGATTAAAGTATTTATTTTAGCAAACATCTTCTCAAGTGGCATAAATTCTTGATATCTTGATATACATAAATGCAAATCTTGGCTTTTTTGTGTATTTTTTTTATAAAATGGAGGATTAGAGATCAAAAAATCAAATTTTATATCACTTTTATAGTTTAAAAAGTCTTCGCAAATGCTTTGAATTTCAAGTTTATTTTCTTTAGCGTTTTTATAACTTAGTTCGATATTTTGCTCTTGAATATCTAGTAGATAAACTTTTGAATTTGGAAATTTTTGCTTTACTAAAAGTCCTAAAATTCCACATCCACATCCTATATCAAGGATATTTCCTTTTAAGTTATTTTTAGATAAAAAGTCAAAAAGTAAAAGGCTATCATTATTATAACGATAGCCTTTTGAATATTGAAAGAGTTTTAGCATTTATAAAGATGATCGCAGATTTTAAATGAATCATTTAAACCCACTACAATAGAAGCTCCGTTTTTACTCGCTATATCGCCTGCTACGAATAATCCTTTTACATTGCTTTCTTTATTTTCATCAAAGCTTGGCACACCTTTTTCATCAACTTCTATAGAGCATTTTTGTAAGAAATCAAGTGGGGTTGAACCACCAATAGCATAAATAATGCGATCATAAATTTCACTTGTATTGTTAGTGAAATTTACTTTAGCTTTACCATTTTCATCTTCAATACCAGTTATATCTATGCCGAGTTTTGCTTTTACACTGCCTTGCTCAAAAGCTTTTTGAATATCTTCAAGATTAATATCATTTAATCTTGAGAAAGTTTCTCTTCTATAGCAAAGTGTAACATCGTTATTTTTAGCTAAATCTATAGCGTATTCTGCTGCTGAATTTCCACCGCCTACAACTAAGATTTTTTCATCTTGGCTTGTTGAATTTGCATTAAAATTGATGATTTTTGTTAAAGTTATAGGTAAAGTATAGCTTGGTTTATTTGGCTTACCCATTCTACCTATGGCAATAACTGCATTTTTACAAATATAATTTTCATTTGCAGTACTAACTATGAAATTTTCTCCATCTTTTTTAATACTTTCAACTTCACTAGAAAGCTTTACTTCAAGATTATGCTCTTTAATGGCATTTTGGAAAGTTTCTATTGTGCTTTCTCTAGTTCCATCTTCAAAATTTATATGCCCGTGATTTGTGCTATCACAACCTTTATAAGCTTTGTCTACTCTTTTACCCTCTTTGTAAAATTTTACTAAGGTTTGACAAATCGCATCAGCTTTTTCTAAAACAATAACTTCTTTATTTTTTATTTTAGCTTCTACTCCAGCTGCAATACCTGCAGGGCCAGCACCAATAACTACCATATCAAAAATTTTCATTATTTCCCTTTTTTAATTTTTAGTTTATGTAAATGTATCAAAAAAACAATAATAAAAAATAAAAAACAGAAATTATTTTTATTTTGTAAATAAATTTTTTATGCTTATAAATTATTAAATTAATAAAATTTTATAATAAAGTAGATTAAAATGTGTAAAAAATATATTATTATAATATTTTTTGCATAAAATCACTTATATAAAAGCAAAAAAAACATAAAAATTATATATAGTATGCAAAAGGAGTTTTTGATGGGACAAAATACAGGACAAAGTTTAAAAAATAATTTTTTAACATTATTGTTATTATCCTTTTGCGGATCTATTATTTATGGTTTGCCTTATTTTAGAAAGTATTATTATGATGATTATATGAGTCTTTATCATTTAAATAATTTTGAAATGGGGCTTTTAGGTAGTGCTTATGGATTGCTTGGTTTGTTTTCTTATGCTTTAGGAGGTTATTTAGCAGATCGTTTTGCACCAAAAAAGTTATTGATTTTTTCTTTAATTACTACAGGACTTGGTGGTTTATTGCATTTATATTTTACTTCTTTAAATGCACTTTTGATTATTTATGGAATTTGGGGGATTACCTCATTATTAACTTTTTGGCCTTCTTTGATGAAAATAGTAAGGAGTTTAGCAAATTCTAAAGAACAAGCAAGGGCTTATGGAATTTTTGAAGGCGGTAGAGGAGTTGTTGGTGCTGCACATTTGGCTATAGCTACGAGTATTTTTGGATATTTTCAAACAAAAGCCTTAGCCGCACAAGGTATAGAAATGGTTATTGTGTTTTATTCTATAGCTCCTATTGCAAGTGCTATTTTATTGTTTTTTCTTTTGAAAGATGATATTAATGAGCAAAGTGAGAAGATTAAAATCAAAGACTTGGTTTTTCTTTTGAAAAATTCTGCTCTTTGGCTTGTGGTTGCTATTACTTTTTGTACATATTTTTTTAACATGAGTTTTTATTATTTTACTCCTTATGCAAGCAATGTTATAGGAACTTCTGCTGTTTTTGCAGCTATTTTAACGGTATTGGCTCAATATATTCGTCCGGTTTCTTCTGTAGTGGGTGGATTTATAGCAGATGGATATGGAAAAGCTAAAATAATGATGATAGGCTTTATTTTAATGGGAATTGGTGTTATTTTTTTAATGCTTAGTTCAAAATTAAATGGATTTTTACAAATGAGTGTTTTAACTTCTGCTTGTGTCATAATTTATATAGCTATGTATTCTAATTTTGGAATTTATTATTCTTTACTTAGTGAGGGAAAAATTCCTATACATTTAGCGGGTATGGCTATAGGTATTGTATCTACTTTTGGGTATTTGCCTGAAGTTTTTGCACCATTACTTGCTGGAGATTTATTAGATAGATACCCAGGTGTAAAAGGTTTTCATATATATTTTACCATCATGATAGTTATGGCTATTTTGGGTGTAATGTTTTGTTTGATTTGGATTAAAAAATACAATAAAAAGGAGATGAAATGAAGGAAATTGTTTTTAACTTTAAAAACAAGGTTAGAGTAATAGAAAATGAATGGATAGTTTTAAAAGATGGCACTAAGCTTTCATCACGAATTTGGCTTCCTCAAGTAAAAGAAAAAGTTCCTGCTATATTAGAATACATTCCTTATAGAAAAAATGATGGAACAAGGGGCAGAGATGAGCCTATGCACGGATATTTTAGTGGTAATGGTTATGCGGTTGTTAGGGTTGATATTAGAGGAAGTGGGGAATCTGATGGTTTATTAGAAGATGAATATTTAAAACAAGAACAAGATGATGCCTTAGAAGTCATTGAGTGGATTGCAAAGCAAGAATGGTGTGATGGGAATATTGGTATGATGGGTAAATCTTGGGGTGGCTTTAATTCTTTACAAGTTGCAGCAAGAAGACCTAAAAATTTAAAAGCAATTATAGTAGTAGGTTTTACTGATGATAGGTTTAATGAGGATATTCATTATAAAGGCGGATGTTTGCTTAATGATAATTTTTGGTGGGGTAATATCATGCTTGCATATCAATCACGCTTTGTTGATCCAAAAATTGATCCAAATGGTAGAAAAAAATGGCTCAATAGGCTTGAGAATATGCCTTTATGGCCCACATTATGGCTTGAGCATACTTTAAAAGATGATTATTGGAAGCATGGATCTGTTGGGGAAAATTATGATGATATACAAGTCCCTGTTTTTGCATTAGATGGATGGGCTGATTCTTATACTAATCCTGTTTTTACTCTAATGAATGGTTTGAAAGTTCCAAAAAAAGCTATCGTTGGTCCTTGGGCTCATGTTTATCCTCATGATGGCTTACCTTTGCCTGCAATGGGTTTTTTACAAGAAGCACTTAAATGGTGGGATAAATGGCTTAAAAATGAAGAAAACGATGTGCTTGAAGCTCCTATGATACAAGCATATATTGAAAATAGCTCTAAGCCAAATTCAAAAACAGAGAAAGTAGAAGGTCGTTTTGTTGCTTTAAATGATTTTAAAAATGATATTAGCTATAAAAGATACTATTTAAATCCGCATAAATTAACATGTAAAAAATCAAGTGAATTTATCAAAATTAACACTCCATTAAATCATGGGCTTTTATCAGGAGAGTGGATGGGAGCTGGTGTTTTAGGAGAAAGTCCTAGCGATCAAAGGTTGGATGATGGGATGGCAGTTGTTTTTGAAAGTGATTTTTTAGAACAAGATTTGGATGTCTTAGGCTTTCCTATGTTAAATGTAAAAATTGCAAGCGATCAAGAAAAAGCTATGCTTTTTACTCAACTTAGTGAAGTTAGAGCTGATGGTTTTGTAAAAAGAGTAAGTTATGGAGTAATCAATCTTGCATTAAGTGATAATAAAGAGCAATTTATACCTTTAAAAAAAGATGAATTTATCCAAAAGCAAATCAAACTTGATGCTTGTGGATATAGATTTGCTAAGGGTTCTAAGATAAGATTATCATTAGCAAATTCTTTTTGGCCTATGTTTTGGCCTATGCCAAAAATTTCAACCTTGACTTTAGATTTAAATGAGTGTGAATTTAATTTACCATGTTTTAATGGTCAAGATAGCAATAAAATCAATATGCAAGCACAAAGTGCTCCTTTAACTCCAATAACACTTTTAGAAGAAGGTAGGGTAGATAGAAGCATTTCTTATGATATTTTAAACGATACTTGGACTTGTATTACAGATGGTGTTGGCGGGGTTTTTGGAGAAGGTGTTTATAGATTTGATGAGGTTGATGTTTTAGTAAAGCATAATTTAAAAAGAGAATTAAAACTTCAAAATGAAAACCCATTAAGCGCGCAATATACCATTACTCAAACAATGCAAATAGGACGCGAGGGTTGTATGATGGAGGCGGATATAATCTTAACACAAACTAGTGATTTGGAGTATTTTTATATTAAGGGAAAAATAGCAGTCAAAGAAAACGATAAGCTTGTTTTTGATAAAAAATATGATTGTAAAACTAAAAGAAGTAGTTTATAAATTTTCCCAAAGTAAAATTTACTTTGGGAATTAATTTTCTTGCAAGATTTTAGCTAAATCTTTAGCGCCTTTTAAATCCACTTTGCCAGAACCTAAAAGCGGAATTTGTTCTACTTTAAAATATTTACTTGGTTTAAAAATAGCAGGCATAGTAGAGTTTTTAATCGCTTCGCAAATTCCTTCAAAATCTTGCTCTTGGCATTCTACTAATAAGCATACCATTTCACCTTTTTTATCATCATCTAGTGCAACTGCGCAAAATTTTACTACATCTGTATTGATAAATTTAGCAATTTCTTCTTCTAAAGCTCCTAAAGATATCATCTCACCACCAATTTTTGCAAAACGAGAATAACGATCTACTATATATAAAAAGCCATCCTCATCTACATGGCCTTTATCGCCGGTATTATACCAGCGTATGCCATCGATTTCTTTGATAACTTCATCGGTTTTTTCTTTATTGTTTAAATAACCCACCATAACCTGATGGCCACCAATGAGTATTAATCCATCTTCTCCATGATTTAAACTTTCATAAGTAGATGGATCTACTATGCGTATAGCACTTCCTGGTAAAGGCATACCTACACTACCTTCTTTATTTGCACGGTGTAAAATCCAATAGTCAGGATCAAATTTATTCGGTAAATTCACACTTGCAACCGGAGTGGTTTCAGTGGCTCCATAACCTTCAAAAATAGGTTTTTTAAATTTCATTTCAAAGGCAGTTCTTACTTCGCTTTTGAGTTTTTCAGCACCTGAAACAATAATCCTTAAGCTTTCAAACATAATCGCATCAAGTTTTTTATTTCTTACATAAATACCTAAAAAAGTTGAAGTAGCACACATAATGCTAACATTGTTTTTTACTATAGCTTTTGCTACACCTAGTGCATCTGTTGGATCAGCATGTGTTATGCTTTTAATCCCTTCTAATAAAGGCATAAAAGTAGTTACAGTTAATCCAAAAGCATGAAAAGGTGGCAAAGAAGATAAGACAACATCTTCATTTTTTGCACATAATACATCTGAAATTTGGGCTATATTGCTTAAAATATTGCGATTATTTAGCATTACTCCTTTAGGTGTTCCCTCGCTACCACTACTAAATAATATAGCAGCTATGGCAAGGTTTTGTTTATTAGATGCAAATAATGCTTTTATTAAACAAGTAGGTAAGATACTTACTAAAGCAAGCATAGAAAAGATTTTGAGTTTTTGTCTTTTAAAGTTTGCGATAATATCTTCCATAAAAATAATTCTAACATGCTCTTCAAATTCTAGTTTTATGCCTTTATTTTCTAATTTTTCCATAAATTTTCTAGAAGTATAAATTTGTTGAATTTGAGAGCTTTGAATGGCTTGATTTATTGCTTTTACACCTGCTGTGAAATTTAAATTTACCACGATTTTATTTGCAAGTAATACAGCTAGATTACAAAGAGAGCTAGCCATGGAAGCAGGGAGCAAAATTCCTATACATTCTTCTTTTGGAGCATAGCTTCCTTGGGTAGGTTGTATATTTAACTCATGTGATGTATTTTTTATAAAAGAGCTAAAAACTAAACTTAAAGCAAGCATTTTTCTATAAGTAATACCACCTATTAAAGGATCAACAATAGCTATTTGACTTAAATTTCTTTTAGCACTATCTATCCAAGCTCTAGCTATAGTATGCATACTTTCACATTGAGATTTCCAAGCAATAAATGAAAGTTCAAAAACCTTTGCTTTAACCACTTCTTTTTTAGTGTGTATTGGCAAGCTTTTTCCAAAAGCAATAGCGATTTTTCTTTTGCTTATTTTGCGGTTTCTTGCTGAAAATTCTTCATCACTTCTTGAAAAAGCACTTCCCCAAAGTCCTCTAGTATAAAAAGGTAAAATCACTCCATCTTGTTCTTCTAATTTTGAGCAAACTAACTCAAATCCACCTTTAAATTCATTAAGCTGTCCATGGCGTGAAAGCACTCCTTCTGGGAAAAGGCAAACTAAATTTCCATTTTTAATATGCATAGCAATAAGCTCTAAGCTTGATTTGCTAGAAGCACTTGAAACAGGAATAACTCCAAATTTATCAAGAAAAATTCTAATATACCACTTAGAATAAATGCTTTTTTCCATAACAAAATAAATTTTTCTTGGTATAGCCATTTGCACAATAGCCCAATCTATAAAAGATATATGATTGCCAAGTAATAACGCTCCACCTTTTTCAGGAATATTCTCAAAACCTTCTACCAATAAACGGTAGCGTTGAAAAAACGCTATACTCATTAATAAACGCACTAAAGAAAAAGGCAATTTGCTTAGCATATAAACGCTTCCAAAAAATGCCACAGCGATGATAAAATAAAACAAATTTATCACTTCAATTTTAGCATAAGCAGCAAAAGTAGCTAGTGTTAAAAAGCCTAACATAAAAAAATTTTGTATGAAATTATTTCCTGCTAAGACTTTTCCTAATTCATTTTCTTTTGCATGAAATTGTATTAGAGAGTTTAAAGGTATGATAAAAAATGCTCCGCTTAAACCAAAAATAAAAAACACTACACTATAACTTAGTAAGTTTTCTAAAAATGGCATTAAAATGCTCATTAGAAAAATCCCTAAAGCACCTAGTGGTATAAGACCTAATTCGATGTAATTTTTAGAAAACTTACCACTAATAAGCGATCCTATAATCACTCCTATACCAGAAAAAGCTAAAGAGCATTGTACATAAAAGGTATTTTCTATGAAAAGATCATTTTTTGCATATACAGGAAAACTCACTAAATAAAGTTGTGATATGGCCCAAAAAAGTGAAATTCCTATAATACAAAGCCAAATAATTTTATGAGAAAATATTGTTTTTAAATTAGAGGTTAAAAGCTTTCCTTGTAAATATTGTTTTTTATCAAAACTTAAATTTTTATCTTCTTCTTTTAAGCTAGGAAGTTTATAAGCTAAAAAAAGTTCTAATAAAGCAAAAGCTATTAATACAAAACCCAAAGGTGCAATTTGTGTTAAAATATCCGAAGGAGTGTTAAAATTTGACTCAAAAAGCATTTCAAAGCTTAGAGAAAATACTGCCATACCGGCTAAAATAGCCACAATACTTACTGCATTAACAGCTCCATTTCCCATAGCTAAAAGCTCTTTTCCTACTAATTCTTTTATAAAGCCATATTTTGCAGGAGAGTATAAGGCAGATTGCACTCCCATGATAAAAGTCATTGTAAATGCAAGCCAAAATGCTCCAAGATAATAACACAAACAAATAATACAAGTTAATATTACTGAAAATAATGCAGATATTTTCATGATTTTATTTTTAGGAAATTTATCCGCTAAAAATCCAGATGGTGAAAGCATAAGAATAAAAGGCAAAAGCATTAAAGCATTGACAATAGCAGTTAGAAAAAGTTGGGTGCTATCTTCATAAAATTTATAAATGGTATTTTGTATGATGATTTTATGTCCTAAATCCACAAAAGCGTTAATAAAAGCTACTGCTAAAAATGGCAATACGCCAAAAATCTTTAAAAAATTTCCTTGCATTTAAAACTCCATTTTATTTTAAAAATATTATTTTATTATATAAAATTTAAATGGAGTTTTGATATTTGATTAATCTTTAAATTCTACCACTTCATTAAATGCAAAACGAGCTTTTTCTGTACTAGAATTTTTTTGGGCATGTCCTAGAGCAATAAGCATAGATACTCTTTGTTTGGTAGTGTCTAAATTTAAATATTGATTGATTTTATCTTTATCAAAGCCACCGATAATACACGAACCTAAATTTAAACTATAAGCAGCATTGATAATATTTGCAATAGCAAGATGACTTTGCTCTTTTGCATAAATAAAACTTTGTTCTAAATCCATTGCGTCTAAAAATGGCTTATAGGTTTGCAAGCGTTTGTTTAATTCTTCTTGGCTTAAACCACGCTTTTTTAGTTTTTCTTCAAAATAATCTTTAAAATCAGCTCTTGAGATCACAACAATAATAGCAGCACAATTTGCTACATGATTTTGATTGTTAGCTATTTTGGCAATTTCTTTTTTATGTTCATCTTTTTGAAAAACCAAGAATTTCCAAGGTTCAAGCCCTAAAGAACTAGGAGATAATCTAGCACATTCTAAGATATATTCTAAGTTCTCTCTAGAAATTTTTTCTTGAGTATATGCTCTAATGGAAGAGCGATTTTGCATTAAATTTAAATAATCTTGCATATAATTTCCTTATTTTTAGTTTAATTTATCTTATACCTTATAAGCTTTAAAATTGTTAAAATTATATTTTATTGCTACAATTTTATTTTTACTTCACACAAATGTTTTATTATGCGGTTTTTAAAGGATTAAAATGAAAAAAATAATTTATTTGAGCATATTTTTGATTATACTTATTATAGGGGTGTATTTTTACTTTTTTGCAAATAAGGAAGAATATAATTATCTAGCTTATGAGGTTAAAAAACAAGACATTACTCAAAGCATAGAAGCAATAGGTGAAGTTTATGCAAAAACCCAAGTTGATGTTGGTGCACAAGTTAGTGGGCAAATTACTAAACTATATGTAAAATTGGGCGATCGTGTTAATGAGGGTGATTTAATCGCACAAATTGATAAAGATAAACAACAAAATGATTTAGATATTACCAAAGCTAGACTTGAAAGTGCAAAGGCAAATTTAGAAAGTAAAAAAATTGCTCTTGATATAGCTACTAAACAATACCAAAGAGAGCAAAAGCTTTATGCTAAAAAGGCTACCTCTTTAGAAAATCTTGAAAATCTTAAAAATACTTTTTATGCCTTAAGAGCAAATGTGGCTGATTTAAAAGCTCAAACTACTCAACTTGAAATTTCTTTAAAAAATGCTCAAAAAGATTTAGCTTATACTACTATAACTGCACCTAGTAAGGGTGAGATTATCAATGTAGCAGTTGAAGAGGGGCAAACTGTAAATGCAAACCAAAATACACCAAGTATAGTGCGCTTGGCTGATTTAAGTGAAATGGAAATTCGTATGCAAATAGCTGAAGCTGATATTAATAAAATTAGTGTTGGAAAAAAGGTAAAATTTAGCATTTTAAATGAGCCTGATAAAAAATATGAAGCAACTATTTCAAGTATAGATCCAGCAAATACTACCATAAGTGATGCAACAAGCAATACAAATTTAAACTCAAACTCAAGTACTAGCACTAGCGCTGTGTATTATTATGCAAGGGTTTTTGTAAAAAATGATAATAATTTTTTACGCATAGGTATGAGTACAGAAAATGAAATTGCTATTAAAACAGAAAATAATACTTTAGTTATACCAACTTTAGCTATAAAAAGCGATACAAGTGGTTATTATGTAGAAATTTTAAAAGCCAATAATATAAGTGTAAAAACACCTGTTAAATTAGGTATCAAAGATAGTTTAAATACTCAAATTTTAGATGGTATTAATGAGGGTGATTTAGTTATCATAGGTAAAAATAAAAAATGATACGCTTAGAAAATATACAAAAAAAGATTAATAATACAACTATTTTAGAAAATATTAATCTTTATATTCAAAAGGGAGAATTTGTAGCCATTATAGGACAATCAGGAAGTGGTAAAACCTCTCTTTTAAATATTATAGGCACACTTGATGAACCAAGTAGTGGAAAATATTTTTTAGATGCATATGAAGTAACTAATTTAAGCAAAGATGAAAAAGCAAGAATTAGACGCGAAAAAATTGGTTTTATATTCCAAAGATATAATTTGCTTAGTCTTTTAAATGCTAAAGATAATGTAGCCTTACCTGCTGTTTATGCAGGTAAAAACAAACAAGAAAGATCACAAAAGGCTAAAGAATTACTTTCTTTTTTAGAGCTTGATCATAAAGAACTTTCTAAGCCAAATGAACTAAGTGGTGGGCAACAGCAAAGAGTTTCCATAGCAAGAGCTTTGATGAATGGTGGTGAGCTTATTTTAGCAGATGAGCCAACGGGTGCGCTTGATTCTAAAAGCGGTAAGATAGTTTTAGAAATTTTAAATAAACTAAATGAGCAAGGACACACCGTAGTTTTAGTCACTCATGATAGAGAAATAGCTGCTAGAGCAAAAAGAGTTATAGAAATTAAAGATGGTAAGATTATAAGTGATAATGGTGTAAAAAAAGCAGATGAAATGAAAACTAAGTTAATGCCAAAAGAGAAAAAAAGCTTTAATTTGCTTAAAAATCAGCTTTTTGAAAGTTTGAAAATGTCTATAACTTCCATTGTAGCACATAAACTACGCTCTTTGCTTACTATGCTTGGTATTATTATAGGCATAGCTTCAGTAGTTTGCGTGGTTGCTTTAGGGCTTGGAGCCCAACAAAACATACTTGCCTCTATTAGCTCTATTGGGACTAATACCATAGAAGTTGTTTCAGGGCGTGGTTTGGGAGATATTCGATCAGGTAGAACAAGGCTTAATTTAAGTGATTTAAAAACCTTAAGCTCTTTGCCTTATTTAGAAGCAGTAGAAGCAGATGTGGGTAAAATAGGGGTGGTAACTTATAAGAATAATTCTTTACAAGCTAGAATTTATGGAGTAGGACCAAATCATCTAAGACTTAGAGGTTTTGTGATGGTAGATGGTAGGTTTATTAATAATGAAGATATAAAAGATAATACTAATATTTGCATTATAGATGAAAATGCTTTGAGAATTTTATTTGATAATATCAGCGTTAAAGATGTTTTAGGTAAAAGCGTGATTTTTAACAAGCAACCTTTAACTATAGTTGGTGTTTTAAAAAAAGAAAGAGATAATAAAGGCTTTAGAGCTGATGAAAATACCATTAAAATTTATACTCCTTATTCTACTTTGATGAATAAAATCACAGGAGATAAACAAATAAGAGCCATAGTAACTAAGGTAAAAGATGAGGTAAATCCTGCTTTGGCTGAAGAAGCTATGGTAAAAATTTTAGAGATTAAACGCGGAAAAAAAGATTTTTTTACTATAAATTCTGACGCGATTAAAAATGCCATTGAGGAAAATACTGCTACTTTGACTTTACTTATTTCTTCTATTGCAGTGGTATCTTTGATAGTAGGTGGTATTGGTGTGATGAATATCATGCTTGTTTCAGTAAGTGAGCGCACAAGAGAAATTGGAGTTAGAATGGCTATTGGAGCTAGAAAAGAAGATATTTTAATGCAGTTTTTAATCGAAGCTGTGTTGATTTGTTCTTTAGGGGCTATTTTTGGAGTAATGCTTTCTTTTATCATCATTGAAGTATTTAATTCTTTAAATTTTGGTTTTACGATGATACTTTCATTAAATTCGGTATTTTTAGGGCTTTTAAGTTCGGTTTTAATCGGAGTGGTTTTTGGATTTTTCCCAGCAAAAAATGCAGCAAATTTAAATCCTATTAGTGCTTTATCAAAGGAATGAGATGAGAATATTTTTATTATTTTTTATAACCTTTTTTTTAAATGCCTGCGTAGGAGTAAAATTAGAGCAAGTATCTCAAGAGCAAATAAAAAAAGAATATTTTGAAGATTTTAACGCAAGCAAGGCTTGGTGGGAAAAATATAACAATCAAGACTTAAATAATATCTTAAAAGCTATTATTGATAATAATAAAGACTTAAATATAGCAAGGGTTAATTTTTTAAGTACTTTGGCTAGATATAAGCTTTTAAATTTAGATCTTTATCCTACTTTGAGTGGAAATTTTGGTGCAAATATAAGAAAAAATTTAAACAATGGCACAAAAACACATAGTTTTTCAAATGGCATTATGTTAAATTATGAGCTTGATATATATGGCAAAATTTCAGATCAAGTTGCTAATTCTGAATTTTTAGCAAAAGCAAGTGAGTATGAGTTACGCTCTTTAGAGCTTGATACGATTAATTTAGCGATAAATAGTATTTTTGAATTTATTTATTTCAATGATGTAGATCATTTATTAAACAAACATTTAAAAAATCTAGAGCAAATGCTAGAAATTTATACTACTAAACTTAATTATGGAAAAGTTGAATATATAGATCTTTTAAATATTAAAAAATCTTTATTAAACACTAAACAAAATATCATTACAAATTTGCAAAATAAAGACTTAACTCTTAAAAATATAAAAGACTTACTGGGTAAAGATGATGAGCATTTGATTAATAAAATGCTAAATTATACTCTTGAAGATTTTTCTTTGCAAAAAATTAATTTTGATATAGAATTAAAAATGCTTGCTTATAGACCACAAGTTCAAGCAAAACTAAATCAACTTATGGCTTCTTACAAGGATTATACAAGTGTGCAAAAAAGTATTTTACCTAGCATAAAAATATTGGGAAATTTAGATGGGAATGATAAGAATATTGATGAGAGTTTTAAATTTTTAATTTTAGGAGGCAATGTCGCCATTGACTTACCATTTTTGGACTTTTATAGAGTAAAACAAAATGTAAAAATTTCTGAATTAGCATATCAAGCTCGTTTGGTTGAATATAAAGATGTATTACAAAGAACTATCCATGAATTTAATTTTTGTTATGAAAATGACAAGTATTATAATGATTTGTTAAAATTAGTAAAAGATATTAATGTTAATCAAGAAAAAATTACACAGCTATATTTAGAAAAATATGAATTAGGTCGCAGTGAACTAAAAGATTATCTTGATGCGGATGCTTTGCTTATTAATTCATTCCAAGAGCTTAGCAGAGCAAAGCTATCTTTGCTTAAAAATATTAATTTGTATCATAATATTGTTTTAATTTCAGAGTAAAAAAGACTAAAAGTGTTTCATTTTGTAATATTATAAGAAAAGAGTGTTGTTTATTTGCGTTGTTTTAAAGTCATTTAGAATACAATTGATAAATAAATCAAACAAAGGAGAATTATGAAATTTGATTTTTATGCAACGCTAGTTACTATGGTTATAGTATTGCTTTTAGGCGTATTTGTCATTAAAAGGGTAAAATTTCTTCGTGATTATAATATCCCTGAGCCAGTTGTTGGTGGTGGGATTGCTGCGATTATTCTTTTGATCTTACATAGTTTCTTCTCATTGGATATTAAATTTGATGAATCTATGAAAGATCCTTTAATGCTTGCATTTTTTTCAAGTATTGGTTTGTTAGCTGATTTTGCTTCTTTAAAAAAGGGTGGAAGAAAATTAGCAATTTTTTTAGTTGTTGTTGTTGGCTTGCTTTTTGCACAAAATATAGTTGGCATAGGTGTGGCAAGTGTTATGGGACAAAATCCACTAATGGGACTTATAGCAGGTTCTGTTACAATGAGTGGCGGTCATGGAACAGGTGCAGCATGGGCAGCTGAATTTATTAAAGAACCTTATTTTTACTCTAGTGCAACTACTGTTGCTATTGCTTGTGCTACTTTTGGGCTTATTTCAGGTGGTATCATAGGTGGGCCTGTTGCAAGATATTTAGTCAATAAATATAAGTTAGTAGTTCCAAAGCAAAATGATGATAAAGATGCGATTTTAAATTTCCAGTCTCCAGAAAAAGAAAGACTAATCACACCTTCTTCTTTTATAGAATCTTTGGCATTAATTGCTTTATGTTTATTAATAGGTAGTGCTTTGTCTACTTATATTAAAACAAATACAGGTTTTACTTTACCAACTTTTGTGTATTGTCTTTTTGTAGGTGTGGTTTTAAGAAATGTTTTATCAGCTACAAAAATTCATCATGTATTTGATAGAGAAGTATCAGTTTTAGGTAATGTAAGCTTGTCTTTATTTTTAGCTTTAGCTCTAATGACTATTAATCTTTGGGATTTAGTAACTCTTGCACTACCGATGTTGGTAATTTTAGCTGTTCAGGTTGCTATGATGGCTGCTTATGCTATATTTATCACTTTTAGGGTATGTGGAAAAGATTATGACGCAGCAGTTTTAGCAGCAGGACATTGTGGTTTTGGTTTGGGCGCTACTCCAACAGCTATGGTAAATATGCAAACTGTAACAAATCACTATGGTATGAGCCATATGGCATTTATTATTGTACCTTTAGTGGGTGCGTTTTTCATAGATATAGTAAATGCTTTAGTGATCAATGCTTTCTTGTATCTACCATTCTTTCATTAAAATCATCTAGCACTAAATTGGTGCTAGATTAAATTTTCTTATCTTTACTTTTGCATAAATGATTTAAAAAGCACTCTTTGCATAAAGGATTTTTAGCTTTACATGTATAACGCCCAAAAAGCACCATAGCTTGATGAAGATAGTTTAGATTATCTTTAAAAATTTTAGTTAAGTCTTTTTCGGTTTCTTCGGGAGTTTTGGCTTTGCTAAGATTAAGTCTATGCGAAACTCTAAATACATGGGTATCTACAGCCATGCAATTAGCCCCGCACCATTCTATCATCACTACATGTGCAGTTTTTTGTCCTACACCTGCTAGAGTTTTCAAATCTTGCTCGTCCATTGGAATTTCACCATTAAATTGCTCGCAAACTGCTTGAGCCATTTTGATTAAATTTTGTGCTTTATTATTATAAAATGAGCAAGAATTAATCAAAAGTTTTAAAGAAGATAAATTTGCCTTAGCTAAATCTTGCACACTAGGGTAAGCTTTAAATAAAGCAGGTGTGATGAGATTAACCCTTTTATCGGTACATTGAGCTGAAAGCATAACACAAACTATAAGTTCATAAGCATTACTAAAAACTAATTCTGTTTTTGCTTGTCCAAAATGTTTTAAAAATAATTCTTTAATTTCTAAATTTCTTTTCATAAACTTATTGTATGTTAATCGGCTTTAAATAAAGTTTAGATATAATAAAATCAACAAAACTATTTCAAAGGAAAAACAATGAAAAAAATTTCTTTAGTTGCTGCGGCTTTATTAACAGGTTTGAGTTTAAATGCTGCGGTGGTTGCAACCCTTGATGGAAACAATATTAGCGATACAGAAGTAAATGAGTTTTTTGCTCCTATGTTAAGAGGTGCTAAAATCACTGACTTACCAGCTGAACAAAAAAAAGCAATCATTGATCAATATATCATCCAACAACTTGTATTAAAAGACGCTAAAGCTCAAAAAATAGAAAATGATCCTTCATATAAAGAAGAATTAGAGCGTGCTAAAGAAGCTATCATGGTAAATATCTATCAAAAGAAAATTTTTGATTCTATCAAAAATGACGATGCTAAGGCTAAAAAATACTATGAAGCAAATAAAGATAAATTTACTAAACCAGCTCAAGTAAAAGCTAAGCATATTTTGGTAACTAGTGAAAAAGAAGCTAAAGATATTATTGCTGAGCTTGGTAAGTTAAGCGGAAAAGCTTTAAATGATAAATTTGCTCAACTTGCAAAAGAAAAATCAATCGACAAAGGTTCTTCGGCTCAAGGTGGTGATCTTGGATGGTTTGCTGAATCAACTATGGTAAAACCATTTGCTGATGCAGCTTTTTCTATGAAAAAAGGTACTATTTCTAAAACACCAGTAAAAAGTGATTTTGGATATCATATTATTTTAAAAGAAGATGCTAGAGCGAAAAGTACTATGAGTTATAATGAAGTAAAAGCAGGTATTGAAAGCAATATCAAAATGGAAGAATTTAAAGAACTTATGAATAAAAAAGCTCAAGAGCTTCGTCAAAAAGCAAAAGTGGAATATAAATAATGGGTGTATTAGATCTTGTCAAACCAGGTGTTTTAAGTGGCGATGATCTAAATACCGTATATAATTATGCAAAAAAAGAAGGATTTGCTATCCCTGCGGTAAATGTCGTGGGGACAAATTCTATTAATGCGGTTTTAGAAAGTGCTAAAAAAGTTAATTCACCTGTGATTATTCAATTTTCAAATGGTGGAGCTAAATTTGTAGCAGGAAAAGCTTGTCCAAAAGCTGATGTGCTTGGTGCTATAAGTGGTGCAAGACATGTACATTTAATGGCAAAAGCTTATGGAGTTCCAGTAATTTTACACACAGATCATGCTGCTAGAAAATTACTTCCTTGGATTGATGCTTTGATTGAAGCAAATATTGAGTTTAAAAAAGAAACAGGTAAGCCTTTGTTTAGCTCTCATATGATTGATTTAAGTGAAGAGGATTTAGAAAGTAATCTAGGCACTTGTGAGAATTATTTAAAACAAATGTCTGAGCTTGGAATTTCTTTAGAGCTTGAGCTAGGATGTACGGGTGGTGAAGAAGATGGAGTGGATAATACTAATATTGATAATGCAAAATTATACACTCAGCCTGAAGATGTAGCATTAGCTTATGAGAGACTTTCTAAAATTAGTGATAGATTTTCAATTGCAGCTAGTTTTGGTAATGTACATGGAGTATATAAACCAGGAAATGTGATTTTAAGACCTGAAATTCTTAAAAACTCTCAAAATTATGTAAAAGAAAAATTCAATCTTGGTGAAGATAAACCAATCAATTTTGTTTTCCATGGTGGCAGTGGTAGCGATATAGAGGATATCAAAGCAGCACTTAGCTATGGTGTAATTAAGATGAATATTGATACAGATACACAATGGGCTTTTTGGGATGGTGTTAGAGAGTATGAGCTTAAAAATAAAGCTTATTTGCAAGGCCAAATTGGTAATCCAGATGGAGAAGATAAGCCAAATAAAAAATATTATGATCCAAGAGTATGGCTTAGAGCGGGCGAAGAGAGTATGATCAAACGCTTAGAGTGCGCTTTTAGCGATTTAAATTGTATCGATAGAAACTAAGAGTTTTATAACTCTTAGTTGATTTTCCTGTGAAGATTTTAAATTTTTAGAGTAAAATTAACAAAGGTTTATAAAATGGAAGTTAAAACAACTGATGATTTTTCTGATCTTGTATTACCTGAAGGAAAAGGTAGTACAGGAATTGTTGCTTATTTAAAGATTATTTTTATCCCTGCTATATTGTATATTTTAGTGCTTTTAGGGTATTTTGGAAAGATTGATTTTAAAGTAGAATTACATAGTGTTGTAATGATAGGGATTATCTTTTTAGTAGCTTTGATCTTTGCTAGACATAGTGCTGATTATGCTTCAAGTATTTTTGAGCAACAAAAAGATGAGTTTAAGCTGATATTAAAACGCTATATTATGAAGCATTTTTTAGTTATAGGTAAAGAAACAAAGTCAAATGCTAGCTTTGATGATTTTGCATATGCTTATGTGAAAGATTTGAGAAATGAAAATTTTGCTTCTGTGGGTGCAGCTATTTTTCCTATGCTTGGTATTTTAGGAACTTTTATAAGTATAGCCATGTCTATGCCAAATTTTAATTCAAGCGACACAGCAGGCTTAGAACAAGAGATTTCAGTTTTATTAAATGGAGTAGGAACAGCCTTTTATGTATCAATTTATGGAATTTTCTTAGCACTTTGGTGGATATTTTTTGAAAAATACGGTAGTAGTAAATTCCAAAAACTTCTAAATCGTCAAAAAAACGCAACAAGCGATTTTTTTTGGTCTAAAGAAGAAATTGATAGAAAATACCTTCAAGAAAGTTTGCAACATTTTGAAAAAATAGGCACGATTTTTGAACATGTAAGCAATGAGGAATTTTTTAAAGAACTAGATAATACAATAGATAGAAAATTCAAAGTTTTTCAAGAACTTGTAAATGCTGAAGAAAAAGCTGTAAGATTAAGCAGTGAGCATGTAAAACAAACTATGAGTGATTTATCTAAAACCCAAAGAGAGCAAAAAGATATAGTTAAAACTTATAGCGAGATTGCAAATGCGGTAAATATGTTAAATTCAAACATAAAAGATCTAACTTTAAGAATTTCAGAGCAATATAATAGACTTTTAGATGTGAGTTCAGATAAGATTGTGCATTTAGATAAAAGTGTGAGTGCTTTAGATGAAAAGGTAAATAATTTTTCAAATAATATTGAAAAATATCAAAATCTTATGCTTGATAATCAAACTAAGCTTTTTGAAGGCTTTAGGGCAAGTATTATAGAGGGTATGCATACTTTTAAAGAAGCTTATGAAGATGAAAAAAATATTGACGAAAAAATTTCACTAATGCAAGAATTTAAAGAAGAAAGCAAAGAATTAGATGAGCAAACTACACAAGTTATTGCAAAGCTTGAAAATCAAAAAGAAGATGAAAAAATAGATGATAAAAAATAATTCTAGCAATGAAGAAAATAATTTTTGGATAGCTTATGCAGATTTAATGGCGGGCTTGCTTTTTATATTTATTTTGCTTATTGGAGCTATAGTTGTTAAGTATGTTTTAACTCAAAGTGATTTACAAATCATAAAAGAAAATTTGCAAAAACAAGAAGAACGCTTAAGAGAGAATAAAGAAGAATTAAATCAAAAAGAAGATATTTTAAAAAGTCTTAGCCAAAAATTAAGTAATACCTCAAGTACGCTTGATAATATCAGCAAACAAAAACAAGCTTTAGAAGCTAATATTACTAAACTTAATCAAGATTTAAATTCAAGTTTAGATGAAAAAGATCAGCAAATTTTTGCTTTACTTGAAAGATTAAATAAAAAAGATGAGGAAATCAAAGAATTAGAGCGTAATTTTGATGAGGCGAAAAGCAAAATCAAAGAACTAGGATTAATCAAAGAAAATACCATCAAAAATCTTCAAGCAAAATTTGATACTAATATTACCTTAGATTCTAATACAGGTGCGATAGTTTTACCTTCTGAAGTGCTTTTTGATACAAATTCTTTTACTCTAAAAGCTCAAGCAAAAGAGAATTTAAAGGCAATTTTAACACAGTATTTTGACAATATCTTAAAAGATGAAAATATCTTAAATAGTATAGAAAATATAGTCATAGAAGGTCACACAGATAGTGCAGGCTCTTATATATATAATCTTGATTTATCACAAAAAAGAGCTTATGCTGTGATGAGTTTTATACACTCATTTTACAAAGATCCAAGATTGCAAAAACTTTTAATGGCAAGTGGTAGATCTTATTCTGATGTGATTATGAAAGATGGTAAAGAAGACAAAGAGGCAAGTCGTAGAATAGAGATTAAGTTTAATATCAATACAAATAATGCTTTAGAAAAGGTTGAAAAATACCTTGATAGCAAGTAGAATTGATGTTTTAAAATACAAAGATTTTGAATTTTTACTCAAAAGAGATGATTTACTAGGTTATATTAATGGAAATAAGGCTAGAAAACTAGCCTTTTTTGAAAAAAATAAACATTTATTTAAAAAAGGACAAAGATTTATTTCTTTTGGCTCCTCTCAAAGTAATGCTTTAGTTGCTTTAGCTAAGTTTTGTTACGAAAATGATTTTTTGCTCATTTTTGTTTGTGAAAAAATGAGTTCTTTTTTAAAAGAAAATCCCCATGGAAATTTAGAATTTGCATTAAAATACAATGTGAAGTTGATAGAAAATATAAATTATCCCACAAGAAGACTGCAAGCTTTAGCCTTGAAAAAAGATGATGATATTTTTATAGAAGAGGGTGTGGCTATAAAAGAAGCTGAATTTGGATACCAACAACTAGCCTTAGAGCTTAGTGAGCAGTTAAATGAAAATGTAAGTATTTTTTTACCTTCAGGTACAGGAACTTCTGCGGCTTTTTTGGCTAAACATAGTAAATTTAAAGTTTTTACATGTGCTTGTGTGGGCGATAGTGCATATTTAAAAGAGCAAATTTTAAGCTTAGAGCCAAATTATGATTTTGGTAATTTAACCATATTAAATTCACCTAAAAAATATCATTTTGCTAAGCCTTATTTAGAATTTTATGAGCTTTATAAGGATTTAAAAAAAGAATGTGGAGTGGAGTTTGATTTGCTTTATGATATGGTGGGTTTTAAAACTTTATTAGCTCATAAAGAGCAATTTGGTAGAAAAATCTTATATATCCATCAAGGAGGCCTTGAAGGAAATATAAGCATGTTAAAGCGTTATGAGTATAAATTAAAAAATTCCAAAATAAAAAATCACTAAGATAATCAAAGGTATAATAAATTTAACATAATAATACCATAATTTAAAAATACTTCCTTTTAGGGTATTTTGATTGGAAAGTTCATAAATAGCATCTTTTTTAAGCACCCAACCTACATAAATACAACAAAAAAATGCGGTTAAAACAAAGAATATATTTCCACTAATAAAATCAAAGCTATCAAAAATATTTTTTCCCTTGATGATAGTAATATCTCTTAAAGGACCATAGGTAAGTATACATGGTAAATTTCCCAAAACAAAAATACTTCCAAGTGTTAGATTGATAGCAGTATTTTTAGCTAGTTTAAATTTTTCCTCCAAAACACTAATGATTACTTGATAAATTGGCAAGCTTGTAGTAAGTGCAGCGATGATTAAAAGCAAAAAGAAAAACACACAAATTATACTTCCAAAAGGTATATGTGAAAATGCAACAGGTAAAGTTTTAAAAACCAAAGATGGCCCACTATCAGGGGTTAAACCTACGCTAAATAAAGCAGGGAAAATCATAAATCCAGCAAGCACTGCTATGAGGGTGTTTAAAATTCCTGTATAAACAGAAGTTTTGATTAAATTCTCATTTTTCTTAAGGTGAGATGATAAGGTTATCATTACACCAAAACCTAAAGATAGGGCAAAAAATACTTGTCCTAAAACATCTATAAACAATTTGGGAGTGATTTTAGAAAGATCAGGAGTAAGGTAAAATTTCACACCCTCGCTTGCTCCTTCAAGAGTTAAATTGCGCGCAACAACGACCAAAAGGCAGATAAACAAAAATGGCATAAGGTATTTTACTGATTTTTCTATGCCATCAATTACACCTTTTTTTAAGATAATCCAATTAATTATCACAAATATAGTAGTAAAAATTCCTATTAATAAAGGATTATTTTCTATAGTAGAGCTATAAAATTCGCTTGTATATTGAGCGTTAATGGGACTTGAAAGATTAAAATCACCTATGATGATTTTAAAAATATAAGCTAAAACCCATCCACCTATTACCATATAATAAGCCATGATTCCAAAACTTCCCAAAAGTCCCATATAGCCAACACCTTGCCAAGAATTAGATATTTTAACTCCATCGCTTGTTTTTCCGCCAAAAGCATCGACTGAATTTAGCATTCTGCGTCTTCCTATGACATTTTCGACCAAAATCACAGGAATTCCTATAAAAATCATAGCTATACAAAAGGCCAAAACATAAGCACCGCCTCCATTTTCACCCACTAAATATGGAAAACGCCAAGTGGCTCCAAAACCAATAGTCGCTCCTGCTACTGTAAGGATATAAGTTAGCGTATTGCTCCAAGTTTGTCTTTGCATGCTTTTTCCTTGCTAAATTTAAATAAAAAATATTTTAAGATAAAAAATAATACCATTATGCCAAATTTTTATTTATTTTTTTATCAAATTAAAGGAAAATCCATGCAAAAAAAGAAAATTTTGTTTTTAGGTGCAGGATATGCTACTTTATCGGCTATAAAAGCTTTACCTGATGAGTTTTTTGAAAAAGCACAAGTGAGTTTGGTTAATAACAATTCTTATCATTATCATACTATTTTACTACACAAAGTAGCTTCCAATGAAGATATTTATAGTTCAAAATATGATCTTTTGCCTTTATTAAATCCAAAAATAAACTTTATTCAAGATGAAGTTTTAAAAATTTCTAAAGACAAAGTTTTTACTAAAAATAATGAATTTGACTTTGATATTTTAGTATGTGGGCTTGGTTTTGCGAAGGAAACTTTTGGTATTAAAGGCATGCAAGAATATGCTTTGAGTATAGATAATTATGAAAATGCTTTAAAAATTAATGAAATAATATATGAGAAAATAAAAAATTATAAAACCACCCAAAATGAAGATGATTTAAAAATAGCAGTTTGTGGTGGGGGTTTAAGTGGGGTTGAATTTGTAGCTTCTTTAGCTAAAGAGCTTAAAATATTTTGTCAAAAAGAGCAAATTGCTTATGAGAAATTAGAACTCTCTATTATTGAAGCTATGGATCAAATTTTACCTATGTTTGATAAAAGTTTGGCTTTAAAAGCAAGGCAAAGGCTAGAAGCACTTGGTGTGAAAGTATATGAAAAATCTAAAATTATAGAATGTGAAAAAAATGGCATAAGGCTTGATGGGGGAGAATTTATTAAAGCTAATACTATCATTTGGACTGCAGGAGTTAGAGGTAATAGCGTTATAGAAAATAGCTCAGATTTTCCAAGCACAAGATCGCGTATAGAAGTAGATGTTTTTATGCATCCATTAAATGTTGAAAATTCATCAAAATACTTTTTTATAGGCGATAATAGTTTATTTAAAAACCCTAAAACTAACACTCCATATCCTCCAACAGCCCAGCTTGCATTAAGAGAAGGAGCTTATGTGGCTAAAGCTTTAATGGCTATGATTGATGAGAAAGATTTTAAGCAAGAATTTTCTTTTGTGAGTGGAAATACCGTTTGTTCAATAGGAAAAGATTATGCAGTTGGTACGGTTTTACATAAACCAATTAGTGGTCTTTTGGCAATAAAACTTAAAATTTTTATAGAAAAACTATGGCAATATCAGCTTGAAGGATTGAAAGGTTTTTTGAAATAAAATTAATTTTAAATAGAGTCCTTTAAGGAACTCTATTTAAAAATTCATTTGCATCTACATAGCCTATAATGCGTCCTTTTTCCTCGCTTTTGTTAAAAAATATCATCACAGGAGGCCCAAAAACTCCAAATTCTTTCATAAGAGCTAAATCTTCTTGGCTATTATGTGTTATATCTGCTTTTAAAAGTGTGTAATTAGCAAGTAAATTTTGTACTTTAGCATCTGTAAAAGTATATTCTTCTAAGAGCTTGCAGTTTTCACACCAAGCGGCTGTAAATTCAAGCATAACAGGTTTGGTAGAATTTTGTAATTCTTGCTCAAGTTCTTTTAAATTTTTAATCGTTTTGAAAATTAAATTAGAGCTATTTTCTTTTGAAGTAAGGTTAAACTCAAGAGGTTTTAGCAAGCTTTTTGAATCCATTGAGCCGCCTAAAATTAGGCTTAAACTGTAAGTTAAAACTAAAATCATACTCGCTTTTTTAAATTTATCAAAATTAGTTTTAGCTTCATCAAATAAACCCATAAAACTAGCAAAAAATACCCCTATAATTCCATAAAGTATCAAAATGATATTTGCACTAAGTATTCTTTCTAGCATCCAAACTGCCATAATGAGCATGATAAAACCAAAGAAAATCTTTATCTTAAGCATCCAAGCCCCACTTTTTAAAAGATTTCCTCCAAGACCTATTAAGAGTAAAGGCATGCCCATACCAAAACTCATCACAAATAAAGAAAGTCCTCCTAAAAATACATCACCACTATTGGTAATATAAAGCAAAGCTCCTGCTAAAGGTGCAGCCACGCAAGGACCTACAATAAGAGCTGATAAAAAGCCCATGATAGCTATACCAAAAACTCCATTTTTGCCTTCTATCTTTTTATTGATAAAATTTTGAAATTTAAGTGGCAGTTGTAATTCATAAAGTCCAAACATAGAAAGTGAAAGTAATACAAAAATGCCTGCAAAAGTAATGATAATCCAAGGTTGTTGTAATAAACCTTGTACATTAGCCCCTGCAAGGCCCACTAAAGCACCTGCTATAGCATAAGCTAAAGACATAAAAAAGACATAGATAAAAGATAAATAAAAGCTATGTTTTTTAGATGGTTTATCTTTGAGTTTCATTGCAATTAATGATGAAAGAATAGGTATCATTGGTAAAATACAAGGAGTAAGTGCTAATAATAAGCCATAACCAAAGAAAGTCAAAAGTGTGATAAATATATTTTGCGTACTTAAATCATTAGCAATTTGTTCATCTTCATTTTGCTTTTTAAATTGATCTTTAGTGGATTTTATAGCATAAATTCCATTTTGTTTATTAAGCTCATAATTTACATATACAGGACGATAGCATAAACCTTCTTCTGAACAACCTTGATAAGCTAGGGAAAGTTTTGCTTTGTTGTTTTTAATAAAATCATCTAATAATAATTGAGGTATGAAAAGTTCAAGTTGGCTAAAAATTACTTCTTTGTTTTCTCTAGTTTGAGTTTGTGGGAAATTTAATAAAGAAGTAATATCATTAGAGTCTAATTCTACTTTGATTTGATCTTTATAAAGATAAATTCTATCTGCAAGATTGATTTTTAAAAAAATTCCTTGATTATTGCTGTGAGTATTGAGTTTAAAGGCTTCATTAAGTGATAATACTCCATTGTTAGCAAAAGCTAAATTTAAAAAAATAAAAAATACCGCTAAAAAACGCATTTTTCTCCTTGAAATTGAAAATTAAATTTGTTTTATTTTACTTATTTGTGGTAAATTTAAGTTAATAATTATCCTAAATTAAGGAGTTTGTTGTGGATAAGGATAAATTTACTCTTATTAAAGTGAAAAAATCAACACTTGAGTATGAAAGCGAGCTTAGAAGATTACAAATCGAGCTTTTAAAATTTCAAAATCATGTCAAAGATAAAGGATTAAAAGTTTTGATTTTAATTGAAGGGCGTGATGCAGCAGGAAAAGGTGGTGCTATTAAAAGATTAATTGAACATTTAAATCCTAGAGGTTGTCGTGTGGTAGCACTTGAAAAACCAAGTGATGTGGAAAGAACTCAGTGGTATTTTCAGCGTTATGTGACACATTTGCCTGCAGCAGGAGAGATAGTGATTTTTGATAGATCTTGGTATAATAGAGCAGGGGTGGAACCTGTGATGGGCTTTTGTACTCCAAATGAGCATAAAAAATTCTTGCGTGAGGTGTCTTCTTTTGAAGAAATGCTACTTGATAGTGGAATTTTATTTTTTAAATTTTATTTTTCAGTTTCCAAACAAGAGCAAAAAAGGCGTTTTGAGCAAAGGAGAATAGATCCGCTAAAACAATACAAACTTTCTGTTGTTGATGAAAAATCACAAGAATTATGGGATAAATACACTCTAGCAAAATATTCTATGCTTTTAGCTTCTAATACACCAAAATGTCCTTGGGTGATCATTAATTCAGATAGTAAAAAGAAAGCAAGGATAAATTTATTTAAATATCTACTTAATTCTTTAGAATATCCAAATAAAATTAAAAATAAGTATTTTAAATATGATAAAAAATTAGTCCGTAGCGGTGAGGAAGAAATTCGTAAGATGGAACTTAGTTTAAATGATGAAAAACTTAAAAAATTTGATAAAAAATAAAGGCTAGAATTGAATCATCTTTTTATAGTGCGTAATAAATTTAATGAGCATAAAAAAATCAGTCCAAAGGTGTTTGCGGTTAATGCCTTTTTGCTAGCATTTTTATTGTTTTTATTTTTTTATTTATCTTTTTTAAGTGCTAGTTATAATTTTGATTTTATGGCAATTTATGAGTATAAAAACAAAATGATACAAGGTTTTTTTACGAGTTTTTTTATTAGTGTTTTGTCTTTGATTGTAGGTGTGATTTTTGCTTTGATTTTGTGTTATATGAGTCTTTGTAAAATCGTGCTTTTTAATATGTTTGCAAGAGTTTTTATAGAGCTTATTAGAGGCACGCCTTTGCTAGTGCAAATTTTATTGATTTATTATATTTTTGCGGATAATTTGGGGCTTGATAATCGCTATGTTTGTGGAGTTTTGATTTTAGCTTTATTTGCTAGTGCTTATATTTGTGAAATATTTAGAGCTGGGATTTTAAGTGTTGATAAAATGCAATATGAAAGTGCTAAGGCTTTAGGTTTGAGTGAGTTTGAAATTTATAAAAGTGTGATTTTTCCTCAAGCTTTAAAAAATATCTTAGCACCACTAAGTGGACAACTTAGTAATTTGATCAAAGATAGCTCTCTTTTAAGCGTTATAGCTATTTCAGAATTAACTCAAAATGCTCAAGAAATTAATGCTTTTACCTTTTCTACTTTAGAAATTTATATTCCCTTAGCGCTTTGTTATTTGGTTTTAACTTTACCTATTTCTATGTTTTCAAGAAAACTTGAAAAGAGTTTTTCTTAAAAGAAAAACTCAAGCTTTTGTTCTTTGAAAACTTCTTGCATATCTTTGAGATATTTTTGACTTAGCTTATCAAAAAGACCATTTTCTTTAGATTTTAAAATAAACTCATTGAGCTCTTCTTTTAATTTGGTATTGTTTTTATTTAAAGCTATAGCCCATTGCTCAGGTGTTTTTTCAAAAGGGGTAAAAATAGCTTTTGTTTGCTCAGGATGTTTTTTCCATGCTTTATAAATACTCATTTGATCATAAATAAAAGCATCAGCTTTTGCTTGAATGACTTCTAAAATAGCTGCATTTTCTTTATCAAATACTAGGATTTTTGCATTTTTAAGATTTTTTTGAGCATATAAATGCGCACTTGAACCTCTTTTTAAAGCAAGGATTTTTCCTTTTTGATTTAAATCTTCTATGGAATTAATATTTGATTTTTTAGCGCTTAATATCGCTAAATTTGCCTTAGCATAAGGCAAGGTAAAATCTATTACTTTTTTTCTTTGCTCGCTTATACTCATAGAAGACATGATGAGATCTATTTTTTGAGTTCTTAAAGCAGGTATAAGTCCATCCCAAGCTATATTTTGAATTTTTAAATCATAGTTTTTTTCCTTAGCAAAGGCTTGTAAAAACTCTACACTAATACCACTTGGATTGCCTTTAGTATCACTCATTTCAAAAGGAGGGTAGGCCAGTTCCATACCTACGATTAATTCTTTTGCATGAAGTGTAAAAAATAAGCTTAGTAAAAAAAGTATTTTTTTCATTTTTTAACTCCAAATTTAGCCAAAGCCCTCTCATAATCTTCTTTTGTATCTATACCTATGCTTTGACTTTGTATTTTTAACATTTTGATTTTTTTGCCATTTTCTAAGGCTCTTAATTGTTCTAATTTTTCACATTCTTCCAAAGCTGAGTTTTTCAAAGTACAAAATTCTTGTAAATTTTTAACCCTATATGCATAAATTCCAAGGTGGGCTTTAAAATTTTGTTTATAATTTGCCCTTTCATAAGGAATTTTAGATCTTGAAAAATATAAAGCATAATCATTACTATCAGTAACTACTTTAACCAAATTTGGATTATCGCAAGCTTTTGCATCTACTTCTTTGTAGCAACTACTCATAAAACAAAGCTCATCTTCAAAAGCTTTTTGGCTAAATTCTTTAAAATCTTTAATATTTTGTGTTTCTATAAAAGGTTCATCAGCTTGGACATTAATGATTAACTCATTTTCATTTAGTTTTAAAATTTGACAAGCTTCGTTGATCCTATCAGTGCCACTTTCATGATTTTTGCTTGTTAAAACTGCTTTTATATTGTGTTTTTGTGCTATTTTTAAAACCTCTTCATCATCAAGTGCCACACACACTTCATCAACTTCTTGCATTTTTTTAGCTGTATAAATAAACATAGGTAAATTGTCAATTTCACATAAAATTTTATTTTCAAAACGACTTGATTTTAATCTTGCTGGTATGATTATCATTGTTTTATCCATTCTATAATAGTTTGTTTTAGATTTTTGAGTTTGCAAACTTGATTTTGTTTTTGAGTGCTTGTAAATAAGCTTGCAATATTTGGATGAATTTCTTGCTTAAATTCTTTTGCAAGTTCTTGCATGCAAGCTTGTTCATCTTGACATTCTTTGTTATAAATTGCCTGATACATACTTGGGGTAAATTTACTCCATTGTGCTGTGGAAGTGATGAGTGTCGTGGTGTTAGAATCAAGCATTTTAAAGCAAGTGCAAGTGTGAGGATCTAAAAGTCCTAAGTGGCTGTATTGTTTGATATATTGCATACACTCATCATCATTGCAAAAATCAGCTTCAAAGTCTTCTTGTAAAAGCTCTAGTTCTTTTTGGCTAAGCTCATAATATTTTTCATTCTTTAAAGCTTGCATAAGTTCTTTGGTGCGTTCATCTTTGAATTTATCAAAAAGCAATCTTTCTATATTTGATGATATGAGTATATCCATAGCAGGAGAAATAGTCTTTTGTAAGCTTTTATTTCTTAAATCATATTTGCCTGTATTAAAAAACTCACTTAAGATATTGTTTGAATTGGAAGCAATTTTAATTTTACCTATATTTGCTCCCATTTTTTTAGCATAATAAGCTCCCAAAGCATCGCCAAAATTTCCACTTGGAATGATGATATCTATTATTTTATCAATTTTCAAACTAGCATAGTAATGATAGATGATTTGAAAGAGTATTCTTCCAAAATTAACTGAATTTGCAGCACTTAGACTTAACTTTTCTTCTTTTAAAGTATTTTTAAAATCTTCATCATTTAAAAGTGTTTTTAGGGCATTTTGTGCATCATCAAAATTACCTTCAATGGCTATGGATTTTAAATTGCTTGCATTTGAGTGTGTCATTTGTAAAGCTTGAGTTTTACTTGTGCCTTCATTTGGGTAAATGCAAACTACTTTTATGCCTTTTTTATTTTCAAAGCTTTTTAGCGTAGCAGGTCCTGTATCGCCACTTGTAGCACACATGATTAAAAAATCATCATCTTTTTTTAAGCATTCCAAAAGCACGCCAAAAGGCTGCAATGCCATGTCTTTAAAAGCTCTTGTTGGCCCATGAAATAATTCATTAATATAAAGCTTATCATTAATTTTTCTTAAATTAATAGGGCAGGTTTTATCATCAAAACTCTCATAAGTTTTCAAAGCTTTTTCAAAAACTTCAGGCTCTAAATCAAAATCAAAAGCTGCGATGATTTTTAAGGCTAATTCTTTGTAGTTTAAATTTTTTAAAGCTTCATTATCAAGCTTTGGTAGATTAAGTGGTGCATATAAAGCATTATTAGGTGCACTAGGGCTAAGTAAGGCCTTTGAAAAGCTTACTTGGTGATTTTTATCTTGGGTTGAGTGTAGTAACATTTTTTTCCTTATTGTTAAATTTATCAATATAATCTTGCAAAATTTGCTTAAAGCTGTCTTTTAAAATAATATCAAGATGAATTAATTCTGTTTTAAAGCCAAAATCTTTTACCTTGACATAGTCTTTAAAGGTTAGCATTAAGGTATCACAATTGTGTTTTTTTAAAAGTTTTTCTAATTCTTCTTTTTGAAAAGTGTAATGATCAGCAAAAAAATAACAAGCCCTAGCTTTGATAAAATGCTCATATAATCTAAAAGGCTTTGCAATAGAGCTTATTAAAATGGCTTTTTGATTTTCTTTTACATGAGAATAACGCACAAAATCTTCATTTTCTTTAGCTATAAAATCAGCCCTTTTAGCAAAAGATTTTGGCAAACGATAAGCCCCGCTAGGTAGGGTAAAATCAAAAAAAGGCTCATCTTTGCTTTGTAATAAAATACTAAGTTTTTTAATATGAAATTTAGAAAAAGCATCGTCTAAAAGTATGATCTTTGCTCCAAGTTCGATAGCTTTTTGTATGCCTTTAACTCTATCTTCACTTACTATCACTCCATTAATGTGCTTTGTAAGTGCATACTCCATAGCTTCATCGCCACTTTCTTTAATGCTGCATAAAATTTTATCTTTGTGTTTAACGATGATTAAGCCTTCACTTTGTCTTTTATAGCCTCTTAAGATAATAAAACAATTTTCAAACTCAGCAGCTATGGCTTTACAAATGGGAGTTTTTCCATTGCCTCCTAGGGTTAGATTACCTATGCTTATAATGGGTAAATTAAAATCAAGTTCTTTTTTAAATTTAGTATTTAAAATAGCTATAATCATATATAAAAAGCTAAAAGGTAAAAGCAAAAAGGCTAGAGTTTTTTGCAAAAAATTAGGTTTAAAAAAATACCGATCAAGCCAAGTCATATGTATTCTTTAATGTTGTTGGAAGTTTTCTTTTAAAGGCATTGTTTTGCATACGCTCTAAGACTAAATTTTTTAAATTTTCATCAAAATTTTCCAAACTTTGATTATTTTCTAAAGCTTTTAAAACTTCATCTAAAACTTCATATTTATAGCCAAGATCTTTTTCATCGCTTTGATTTGGCCAAAGATCAGCACTAGGGGCTTTTTGTATGAAATTTTCATGCACACCTATAAATTTAGCAAGCTCAAAAACTTCACTTTTATAAAGTGTAGCTAAAGGATTAAAAGCACAAGCTAAATCCCCATAAATAGTCCCATAACCAAGCATAAGCTCGCTTTTATTAGAAGTGCCTACCACTAAAGCATTGTGTAAAGCCGAATAATCATAAAGCAAACTCATGCGCACTCTTGCAGCTAAATTTCCAAAGCGTAAAGGGTTTAAGTCTTGACAAATTTTTTCATAAGCACAAAGTACTTCATCAATATAAATGATCTTGTGATGAATTTGCAAATTTTTACAAAGCATTAATGCATCATCTAAATTTTCTTTTTTAGAATATTTTGTAGGTATTAAAAGCACAAAAAGTTTTTCACCTACTGCTTTTTTGCAAAGATGAGCTACTAAAGCCGAATCTATCCCACCGCTTAAACCTAAGATGAGATTTTTATCTCTTGCTTGTTCTTTTATAAAATTGATCAATAATTCTTGTAATTTTGTATAATTCATAAAAAATCTTTAAATATTAATTTTTTAAAATTATATTTGATTTAGTTAAAAGGAAGTTTATATGCGTATTTTAAAACAACCATGTGGAATGTATGAAACAAATTGTTATATTATAGATCATAATAACAAGCAAATTATCATCGATCCAGGAGAAAATGCTTATAAGTTTATCAAAGAAAATACAAGCAAACCTTTAGCTATTTTAAATACCCATGGTCATTATGATCATGTTTATGATAATGCTAAAGTTAAAATGGCTTATGAAATTCCAATTTTTATCCATAAAGATGATGCTTTTATGCTAAAAGATCCTTTTAATTATGGTTTTGAGCATTCAAGTGCTGATGTATTGATAGAAAATGAAAATGAATTTAGTATAGATGAGTTTAAGTTTAAATTTCATCATTTCCCAGGGCATACTCCAGGGTGTTGTATGATAGAACTTGTGGGCGAAGATGTGCTTTTTAGTGGGGATTTTTTATTTTATCGTAGTATTGGTAGGTGGGATTTTCCTTACTCAGATGCAACTAAGATGAAAGAGAGTTTGCTTAAAGTTTTAGCTTATGAAAAAGATTTTAAGCTTTTTCCAGGGCATGGAGAAGAAAGTTCTTTAAGAGAAGAGCAAAGTGCAATTCCTGCTTGGTTAAGGTATTTTCATTAATGGATAAGGTTTTATATTTTTTAAGTTTTTTACTGATTTTAAGTGCGATTTTGAGTTTTTTTAAACCCAAAGAAACAAAAAAGAAATTTTTTCACAAATGTCCATGTTTTAGAGCAGTAGAAAATGGCTTAATGAGTAGAATTTGCATTTATGCAGGAAGTTTTGGTTTTATGTATTCTGTGCTTTATATTGGTTTTGGAGTGTATGATAAAAAGCTTTTTATGATTTTGCTTTTATCTTTTGCGATATGGTATTTTGCTTGGGTTTTAAAAAAAGAATAGCTAGAATTAGCTATTCTTAAAAATTATTTTGTATTAATATATAAAGGTTCAAAAGGACCATAACGATGTTGCTCTATACTAAATTTATCATGTTTAGCATAAGGTTTTACATCCATATCTGCAGGTTTTACATCACGATCTGGAAAGTCTTTATTTCTATTCTTTTTAATAGGTCTTGGTTGAGAATTAATATAAGCTGCCACATCATAAGCTTGTTCTAGAGTTAAGGTTGCATCATCTTTTGGCATATTTGCTTTGATATAACTTGCAGCTTTGATAAGTCTATACATGCCAGCACCTGTGTTGTAACTATCATTTCCCCATAAAGCAGGATATATGTAATAACTCATACTAGGATCATTACTTTTTACCCCCTTTCCATTTTCTCCATGGCAGGCTACGCACTTATTTTGATAAATTTCTTTACCTTTTTTAGGATCTGCTGCTCTTTTTAAAAAGGATATTTTAGGTAATCCTTGTCCTTGTGTTTTTGCTCCTACTTCTATACCTTGAGAAATATAATGCATATAAGCAAGTATGGCTTTCATTTGAGGAGAGTTGTTTGGAAGCCTTTTGCCATTCATGGATCTTTCCATACAGCCATTAATTCTATCTTCTAGAGTGATTATTTTATCCGCTCTTGCATTATATTGTGGAAAGCGTGCATAAATTCCTACAAAACCTGATTGATTTTTTATAGTTCCAGCATTAGCATGACAGCTTGAGCAAGAAAGATTATTACCTGCATAACGATTTTTAGGATTTTTTGCTTGAGGTCCTATATAGTTTGTGGTGTAATTTAAAATTTTATTACCCAAAATGACTGCTTGAGTATAAGGTGAATTTGGAAGTTTATCTTCAATGATAATACCATTTTCTATAGTATTTGGGACTTTCCATTGTGCACTTTGTAAATGGATACCTGTTTGCTTTTTTGCTTGAAGTTTTGCTTGATCAATGGCAAAAGCAGAACTCATTAAAAAAGATAAAGATAAGACAGAATATACAATTTTTTTCATTTTACCTCCTTAAACTTGTCTTATTTTCATCTTATAACTTGAAATTTAAAAAAATATTAAATGTTTTTAATGTAAAAGTATCTTTAAATACTACTATGCCGTTTTTAAAGATAAAAATGATATTATTAATATTTTTTAGAATATGTAATTAATGTTACCTTTTTATACATTTTATCAAAGGAAATTATCAATGAGAAAAAGCATAGCAGAATGGCAAAAACAAGAGCTACTTTTACTTTCATTACCCCATAAAAATAGCGATTGGAGTCCTTATTTAGAAGAAATTATGCAAAGCTATGAGGAATTTATTAAAGCTGTGGCAAATTTTCAAAAAGTTTTACTTATTGCTCCAAGTGAAAAAGATTTTCAAAGATTTAAACATATAAAAAATGTAGATTTTTTTAAGTGTGATACTAATGATACTTGGATTAGAGATTTTGGTGCAATTGATGTGCGTGAAGATGATAAAATTATAGGGCTTGATTTTACTTTTAATGCTTGGGGCGATAAATTTCAAAGTTCTTTAGATAATGCGGTAAATTCAAAACTTTTTGCACAAAAATTATCTGGAAAATTAGAAAAAATTGATCTTATTTTAGAAGGTGGGAGTATTGATTTTAACGGGCAAGGAGTAATGCTTACAACGAGTGCTTGTTTGTTAAATGAAAATAGAAATTCACATTTTAATAAAGAGCAAATTGAAGCTAAGTTAAAAGAAATTTTTGGCTTAAAACAAATTATATGGTTAAATCATGGTTGTATAAAAGGCGATGATACTGATCATCATATAGATACTCTAGCAAGATTTATAAATGAAAAAACCATTGCTTATTGTGTGTGTAAAGATGAAAATGATGAGCATTATAAACCTTTAAAGGCTATGGAAGAGGAACTTAAAAAAACAGGATTTGATTTATTAGAGCTTCCTTTACCTAAGCCTTTATATTTTGAAGGTAGAAGACTTGGTGCTACTTATGCAAATTTTGTTTTTGTTAATGGTGGTTTGATAGTGCCAACTTATAATGATGAAAATGATGCTTTGGTATTAGAAAATTTACAAAAAGTATGCAAAGATAGAAAAATAGTAGGGGTTGATGCAAGGGTGTTTTTAAGACAAAATGGTTCTTTGCATTGTTCTTGTCAAAACCGCTATGAAGGTCAAAGATGAATTTACAAAAAAGTGCGACTATAATCGCAAGTGTATGTGCTATTTTTTTAGCTATTATAAAATTTGCAGTAGGATTAGCTTCGGGTTCTGTTGCAGTACTTTCTAGTGCGATTGATTCTTTGCTTGATTGTGTGATTTCGGGTTTAAATTTTTTAGCTTTGAAAAAAAGTTCTCAAGGCTCTAGCAAGGAATATAATTTTGGCCTTAGTAAAATTGAAGCATTAATGGGGCTTTTTGAAGGTCTTGTTATTAGTGGGATTGGGGTTTATATTTTTTATGAGAGTGTTTTGAAAATTCACAATCAAGAAAGTGTAGAAAAACTTGATCTTGGAATTTTTGTCATGGCTTTTGCTATGGCTGTGACTTTGTGTTTGGTGGTTTTTTTAAATTATGTTGCTAAAAAAACAAAAAGCTTGATTATAAAAGCTGATAGCTTACACTATAAAATAGATTTCTTGACTAATGCTTTAACGCTTTTAGCACTTGTGATTATAGCTTTTACAAATTATCATTTTATTGATGGATTATTTGGCATAGCTATAAGTTTATATACGATTTTTTCAGCTTTTAAAATCATTAAGGAAAGTTCTAAAATTTTATTAGATGTAGCTATTGATAAAGAACAAGTTGAAGTGATTAAACAAATCATAAGTGCAAATAAAGAAGTCAAAAGCTTTCATCATTTAAAAACTAGAAAAAGTCCTGATATACTTTATGTTAGTGTGCATTTAGTTTTTGAACCTACAATATCACTTTTAAAAGCTCATGAGATTGGTGATGAGATTGAAGATAGTATAAGAGAACATTTTAAAGATGATTTTTGGAATATCCATATACATTTAGATCCTTATGATGATTCAGAAGAAGAAAGGAATAAAAATGAAATTAGCGCTCATTCAGCAAGAATTTAAACAAAATAAAGAAAAAACTATAGAAAAAACATGCGAACTTATTAAACAAGCAGCAAAAGAAAAGGCTGAGCTTGTGTGTTTGCAAGAGCTTCATCAAACGCAGTATTTTTGTCAAAGTGAAAATACAAACTTTTTTGATTTGGCAAATGACTATGAAGAGGATGTTAAATTTTGGTCTAATGTAGCTAGGGAAAATAAAGTTGTTTTGGTAACTTCTTTATTTGAAAAAAGAAGTGCAGGGCTTTATCATAATACTAGTGTGGTATTTGAAAAAGATGGCTCCATAGCAGGCAAATACCGCAAAATGCATATTCCTGATGATCCTTGTTTTTATGAAAAATTTTATTTTACTCCAGGTGATTTGGGTTTTGAGCCTATACAAACAAGTGTTGGAAAGCTTGGTGTTTTAATATGCTGGGATCAATGGTATCCTGAAGCTGCTAGGTTAATGGCTTTAAAGGGAGCTCAAATTTTAATTTATCCTACCGCTATAGGTTGGTTTGATAAGGATGAAAAAGAAGAAAAACAAAGACAGCTTGAAGCTTGGATAGGTGTGCAAAGAGGTCATGCTATAGCTAATGGCTTACCTGTAGTAGCTATTAATAGAGTGGGTTTTGAAAAAGATGAAAGCGGTGTGGAAGAAGGTATAAGATTTTGGGGGAATTCTTTTGTTTTTGGGGCCCAAGGTGAAGAGCTTTTTAGGGCTGATGATAAACAAGAGCTTTGTAAAATCGTTGAAATTGATATGCAAAGATGTGAAAATGTGCGTAGATGGTGGCCATTTTTACGCGATAGACGCATAGAATATTTTCATGAATTAAATAAAAGATTTATCGACTAAAAGGAGAAAAATGAAAAAAGTTTTAGTGCCTTTGGCAAAAGGTTTTGAAGAAGCTGAGTTTATAGGTATAGCTGATGTTTTAAAAAGAGCAGGAGAGGCTAGTGGAAATTTAGAAGTTATTATTGCTTCATTAGATGATGAGCTTTTAGTGCAAGGAGCTAATGGAATTAGCATAAGGGCTGATGTGAGTTTGGCTAGTGTTGATCAAGAAAATTTAGATGCAATCGCTTTGGCAGGTGGATTTGAAGGTATGATGAATTTAAAAAACAATTCTCTTATCATAAAAATCATACAAGATTTACATGCTAAGAAAAAAATCGTAGCTGCTATTTGTGCTTCACCTATGGTATTGGCAAAAGCAGGGGTGATTAACGGGGAGTTTTCTTGCTATCCTGGTTGTGAAGCGGGTATTGAAGGTATAAGAGTAAATAAAGCAGTTGTAGTAAATGAAAATATCATCACAGCAGCTGGGCCTGCTACGGCTATTTTATTTGGTTTAGAGCTTGCTAAACATTTATGCTCAGAAGAAATTTATCAAAAACTTTATGATGGAATGCTTATTCCTTTAACAAAATAAACCCTCGCTAATGAGGGTTTAGCTTATATTTGTTTCATAAGCTTGGTAATTTCACCCTCATGAGGAAATCTATCTACTTCACAATTAAACAAGTCTTTTTTAGAGTAAATGATTTTACCATCTACTTCTACTATAAAATGACCACCACCTTTTTCTATGGTAGAAATTTGCGCATCTTTGAATTCATTTTGTATTTCTTCTGCAACCCTTGCAGCTTGTGGTTTGTAATTTCAAAGATTACAATAATAAATTTTTACTTCCATTTTTTACTCCTTTTTTGAAAGTAAGCTATTATACATTTTTTATGCTTGTAAGTTTTAAATTTAAGGTTTTTTTTTATAATAATAAAAAAATACAAGGAAAAATATGAGCCAATTTACACATTTACATTTACATACAGAATATTCTTTACTTGATGGAGCAAATAAACTCAAAGAGCTAGCTAAAACGCTAAAAGCACAAGGTGCAACAAGTGTTGCTATGACTGATCATGGAAATATGTTTGGTGCTATTGATTTTTATAAAACAATGAGAGCTGAAGGAATTAAGCCTATTATAGGGCTTGAAGCATATTTACATAATCACGATGATTTAAGTGATAAAAGCTCAAGACAGCGTTTTCATCTTTGTTTATTTGCCAAAAATGAAATTGGTTATAAAAATTTGATGTATTTGAGCTCGCAAAGTTATATACATGGCTTGTATTATTACCCAAGGATTAATAAAAAGCTTTTAGAGGCTCATAGTGATGGTTTGATTTGCTCTTCTGCGTGTTTGCAAGGTGAGATTAATTGGCATTTAAATACCAAGAATGAAAGAAATATAAAATTTGGCGCAAAGGGTTATGAGGGTGCAAAAGAAGCAGCTTTATGGTATAAAAAGGTTTTTGGAGATGATTTTTACCTTGAAATTATGCGTCATGGTATTGATGATCAAAAATTTATTGATGATTCTATCATCAAACTTGCTAAAGAGCTTGATATAAAAATTATTGCAACTAATGATACGCATTACACTTTTAAAGAAAGAGCGGCTGCTCATGAAGTATTTATGTGTATTGCTATGGGGGTTAAGCTTGATGATCCAGGGCGTTTAAGACATGAGGTGCATGAGTTTTATGTAAAAACGCCAGAGCAAATGAGCGAGCTTTTTGCTGATATTCCTGAAGCCATTGAAAATACTCAAGAAATAGCTAATAAATGCAATTTAGAATTAAAACTAGGCGATCCAACCCCACCAAATTTTAAATTTACCCGTGAATATGCAAAAAAATATAGTTTAAATCTAGCACAAGAAGATCAAGAATTTAGCTTTGATAATGATGATATAGTTTTTGAGTATCTTTGTAAAAAAGGCTTAGAAGAAAGACTTCAATTTATCGATGAGAGTAAGCACCAAGAGTATAAAGATAGGCTTGATTTAGAAATTAGTATTATTAAAAATATGAAATTTTCAGGTTATATGTTAATCGTTCATGATTTTATCACCGCAGCTAAGGAAAAAGATATACCAGTTGGCCCAGGGCGTGGGAGTGCTGCGGGGAGTCTAGTTTCGTATTGTTTGAAAATTACAGATTTAGATCCTATACCTTACAATCTTCTTTTTGAGAGATTTTTAAATCCTGAGCGTGTATCAATGCCCGATATTGATGTGGATTTTTGTCAAGATAGAAGAGGGGAAGTGATTGATTATGTGATCGATAAATATGGAGCTGAAAAGGTTGCACAAGTCATTACCTTTGGTAAGCTTTTAGCAAAGGGAGTAATCCGTGATGTAGCTAGGGTTTGTGATATGAGCATACCTGATGCGGATGCTTTGGCAAAATTAGTTCCTGAAGAGCTAAAAATTACTTTAGAAAAAGCCTATGAGCAAGAACCAAAAATAGCTGAATTTGTAAATTCTCATCCAAAAGGGCGTCAAGTTTGGGATTTTGCTAAAGCACTAGAGGGTTTAAATAGAAATGCAGGTATGCACGCGGCCGGAGTTGTGATATCTAATGAAGCTTTGTGGAATAAAGCTCCGCTTTTTAGACAAAGCAAAAACGATGAGCGCCATTTGGTAACGCAGTATTCTAAAGAATATCTTGAAGATGTGGATTTAATTAAATTTGACTTTTTGGGTTTAAAAACCCTTACAGTAATTGATAATGCGATTAAGCTAGTGAAAAAGCGTTATGGTAAAGATGTAATTTGGGAAAAGATTGATATGAATGATCCTAAGGTTTATAAAACCATACAAAGTGGTAATACCTTGGGCATTTTCCAAATAGAATCAGGCGGTATGCAAAGTTTGAATGCTAGGTTAAAGCCTGAAAGATTTGAAGATTTAATCGCGGTTTTAGCTTTATATAGACCAGGGCCACTTGATAGTGGGATGGTGGATGATTTTATCGATATCAAGCATGGTAGAAAGGCTGCAACATATGCATTTGATGATTTAAAGCCTATACTTGAAAATACTTATGGGGTTATAGTTTATCAAGAGCAGGTTATGCAAATAGTGCAAAAAATTGGTGGTTTTTCTTTGGGTGGAGCTGATAATGTGCGTCGTGCTATGGGTAAGAAAAAAAGAGAAATTTTGGACAATCTTAAAGCAGAGTATTTAGAAGGAGCTAAAAAACAAGGCTATGATGAGAAAAAGGCTGATGATTTGTTTGAGCTTATTTTGAAATTTGCTGAATATGGTTTTAATAAATCTCACTCGGCTGCCTATGCGCTTATAACCTTTCAAACAGCGTATTTAAAAACTTATTATCCAAGTGAATTTATGGCTGCGCTTTTAACAAGCGAAGAAAGCAATGTGGATAAGGTCGCAAAATACATTGAAGAGATGAAAAGAATGAATATCAAGCTTTTGCCGCCAAATATCAATAAAGCTCAAAGAGAATTTAGTGCAACTAAGCTTGAAGATGGTTCTGAAGCTATTATTTATGGGCTTGGAGCGATTAAGAGTGTGGGAATTCCTGCGATAGAAAATATCATGACTATTCGCAAGGAAGAGGGCTTTAGTGATTTTGATGATTTTATAAGCTCTATTGATCCTACTAAGATTAATAAAAAAACTATAGAAAATTTAGCTAAATCAGGTGCTTTTGATGAGTTTGGTTATACTAGAAAATGTTTGGTGGATAATCTTGAGCTTATTTCAGAAACAAGTAGAAAAATAGCTGAAGTTAAAAGAAATTCTACTGCTTCTCTTTTTGGAGAAGAAGAAATAGCCGCAGATATCAAAGTAGGGCTTCATGATAGCAAAGTAGAATTTGAGTTAATGGAAAAACTAGGCTATGAAAAAGAAATCTTAGGAATTTATGTATCAGGCCATCCTTTGGATAAATTTGCAAGTCAAATAGAAGGTATAGATTATTTTAAAAGTATGGATTTTGAAACACTCAAAGGCGAGGGTGAGCTTTTGGTTGTAGGAAAGATTGAAGATTTTAAATCAATGATGAGTAAAAGTGGTAAAAGATATGCTAAGGCTGTGGTTTTAGACTTTTATTCTTCTTTTGATATGATTATTTTTGAAACTCAAGTAGAAAAAGTTGAAACACTTTTTAAAGAAAGCAAAGATGAAGCCTTTGCCTTTTTACTAAGATATAAAAACAATGACAATGACTTAAGCTTTAGTTTAAATGAAATTTATACACTAGAAGAAGCAAAAGAAAATGAGCTAAAATCTTTTAGTAAGAAAAAAAGCTTTGTAAAAAAAGAAAACAAAGAAGATTTTACACAAGATCCTATGAAATTTGAAGAAAATATCATAGAACTTGACATTAATAAGCTTAGTAAAGATATGGTGTATGAAATTTATGATCTAGCTAATACAAGACATAATCCAAAAGATGCTAATAATAAAAAGCTTGTGTTAAAAGTACTTGATATGGGTAGCTGCTTGCTTTATCATACAAATTTTGTTCTCTCGCAAGAAGCTATGGATGTGATAGCTCAAAAATGTAAAACTTAAGTATTTAAATAAAAATAGGTTTGAATTTTATATGAGATTTTATATATGCAAATTTAAGTTGATAAAATTCAATGCCATTTTAAAAAATCACAAGGTTATCCTATAAAATGTCTCAAAAAAGGTTTTTATATATTTTTTAGTTAAAAATTTAATTATTTTTTTAGTAAGACAGAATTTTTAAGATAACTAAAATATATATAAAAAACCATTTTTGTTTGTCAAATATAATATATATTTAATTTTTAAAAATTTTCAATATTTCTTGTTTATATTCGCTTAATTTTAAAATTTCATAAAAATCTTTATCATAAAAAGTTCCAAGCTTTTGTATATCTACATTATGACTTGCAAATTCTATTAAAATGTCTTTTATTGGGTATTCTTTACCATCAAGGTCTAATCTATCCTTAAAATTATCTAAAAAAATAAGCAACGCAGGGGCTTTTACTCCAGTATGATATTCTATAATAGAATCTGCACGCAATAAATTATGTCTTAAAAGCTGTAAAAATCTTGATACTCTTCCCTTTGCTTCATAAGCGAGCATTTTCTGAATCGGCGCTAAGTAATACCTTCCTACTATATTTAGATCATATGGTATATTTTTTAAATCTATTTTTAATCCATGTTTAAAAAGTAAATAAATAAGATCGCTATGCACAAACATAACTAGTAGTTTTTCATCAAGCATCTCTTTAGGGTAACGCTTTATTAATTCTTGAAAGAAAAAATCAAGTGTTTCATCATCTGCATCGCAAAATCTTCTATTAGGCGTTTTGTCAAGTCTAATATTTTCAAAAAATGCAGTATCGATTTTGCTATCAAGATTATCCAAGATAAATTCTAAAATATTTTTGTTTTCTGTGCTCAATTTATGTTTTAATGCAACAAATAAACCAAAATTATTTTCTTCAGTAATTACTACTTTATAGCCTAATGTTCTAAGAAATTTAGCATATTCTAGTTTATCAAAACGCAAACAAGTATGCATCACTTTATCACTAATAGGAATATGAAAGCCTTGAGATTTTGCATTTTTTACAAGAGTACTAAAAAAATCCTCATCTGGCATTGCATTGCTTACTGTCCCTTTCGGTACATAAAAACAAAGCTGAGTGATATGTTGATACTGTTCATTTTGTAAAGGAAGTATCTTTTCTAAAATAATTTTAGCTTGTTTATAATCACGCGCCTTAACAAGTTTGCATAATAATTCATAGCTTGGATTATCCATATCAAATACTGCTTTATACCATGAAGGTGGATTGTTTTGCAAAGGGCAGTCGCTAAATATATTGTTTGATTGTTCTACTAATTCGCTTGGTAGATTCCATTCGCTTAAATCGCAGTCAAAAGATTTTGCTCCATGAAACATAGAATTGATATTTTCAGCTTTTTTTGGTTTCCATTTAGATAAATCACTTTTAAAAGACTCACAATCACAAAACATATCTTCAAAATCTTTTACATTTGTAACTTTCCACTTGCTTAAGTTTGCATTAAAATCTTTTAATCCTTTAAAAAGTCCATTCATGTATTTGATTTGGCTCACATCCCAAGACTCTATCCCGCTAAAATCTTTCCTATTTGTATGCAAATGAATGATTTCCATAGAATAACTAGCAAAAAGTTGATTTAGGTCTTTTATGTAACTTAAATCAATTTGCCCTAAAGATATAAATTCCATCTCTACTAATATTTTTAATTCAAAAAGATTAAATGGAATATAGCAAAGATTTGGATGTTTTGGTTTAAATTTACCTTTTTTATCATAAAAAGCACAACTGTGCAAAGCAGATTCTATGCTTTTACCCTTTATAATATCTTCTAAAATCTTTTTTAGCTCATAAAGACTACTTTTTTTGAGTTCTTTCCTTACACACCCGCTATAATCTTTATAACCATCATCATTATAATCAATGCAAATAAATTCACTAAATTCTATATAAATACCATCTCCTATATTTTTACCTTTGTTAGAATCTACTACAACTTTATCGATTAACTCATTTATAGCATCATCACATATTTTTAAAATGTCTTTGTCGATGCTTTTAATAGCGTCATTTTGTAATAAATTTAAAGCTTTTAAAACTTTAAAATTTTGCACAGCATCTATAAGCTCTTTAGGAGTTTTTCCTAAAATTATTGTAGTTTCTTGTGTTGAAACTTTATTTACATCTTTTTTTTCTCCATTCTCCTTGGTTTTTTTTATGGCATCGTTTAAAAGTTTGGAGCATTCATCACGATATTTACCCAATAAATCAAAGTCAGTTTTTCCATTAATTTCACAATGAGAATCATCATATGCTGGTAAATTATATTTTTTTCTAATTTCATTTGAAGTCATTGCTCCTGCATCTTTTAAAAGTTTTTTATTTCTAGATCCTTTTGCATTATCTAAAGGAGTTCTTGGGGTAGCAAAATTCACATTAGCTCCTAGTTCAATTAAAAGCTTTGTAACCTTATAAGTTTCAGGTTCGCTTACAGCTTCAAATAAAAGAGTTTTGCTGTATTTTCTTAATTTACTAAAAGTTTGCATATCCACATTAGCTCCTCCTTTAATAGCTAGTTCTAATAATTCATAATTATTGCGTCTAGCCCAAAAATGCATAGGAGTCCAACCAAAGTCATCTTCATGCACTTCAAATTTAGCTCCACGATTGACTAGATATTGTATGATTTGAGAATTTGGATTATCGGCATTGAGTATATAATAATAGATTAGAGCGTTTTTATAAATATTAGGCTCGCCTTCTACTTCTTTCATTAAGATGTATTTTTCATTAGCTTCTTTGATATGTTTCATATCAATAAGAACAAAATTATATTTAGGATCTTTTAAACTTAAACCATACTCATCAAATAAATAATCTAAAATAGAAAAATCATTATTATTTTCTTCACAAGTAAATGCAGCTCTTGTTATCAAGTTAAAAGGATCAAATAAAGGGAAGTCTCCATCCTCATCTTTGATATTAAGCTCATAACAAGATATTTTTACAGGATAATCTTTTAAAATATCTTTTACCTTGGCCAAATCATTATCATCTATAGCTTCAAGAACTAGATCTTCTAATTCATCTTTTTCTTGATAGTTCATAGCTTTGATATCTTCTAATGTTTTCATTGTTTTTCCTTTAGTTTTTTTGTATTTGTTTGTTTTTGTTTAATTCTTCTTCTATATGAACAGGGTCATTTAAATTTAATCTTTTTATTACTATTTTATTAGGTGCTGCTCCTTTGATATGGTGTAGATATATTTCTTTAAATATTGTCTTTATGCTTCTGTGAGCATGTCTGTGGTAGATAAAACCACTTCTTGATCCTTTATGGTTTTCATTGTCTTTATTAAATATCTCTAGATTAGTTATATTATCTATTAATTTTGTGTAATGATTGCATAAAAATAAATAATCAAGCTCATATTCTCTAGCAAGTTTTAACTCAAAGCTTATTTGTTCTGTTAAAGCTTGATCTTGAACATTTTTAACCTCTACTAAAGTAGGGTAATCATTTAGCGTTACTAAAAAATCAGGTATGGTGTGATTAAAACCTTTAGTATTAAAATTAGTATCTAGTTTTCTTTGATTGCTTAAATAGCGTGTGGATCTTTTCCCAAAAAGTAAAGAAGTGACATATTCTCCCGTATCTCCTATGAGTTTGGGTGAAATTTTTTTCTTGCTATTTTTTAATTTTTTGCATTTTTCAACTTCTTTTCTTTGCTTTTTCTCTAAATCTTCCTTAGTTTTTTTAGAAATTCCATCTGCTTTTTTAATGGTTTCAAGCTTATGTTGTGCGCTTTTTGAAAGATCTTTTATTTGTTTTTCTTTACCACCATAAGAAGCAAAGCTTTGCTCATTTTCAAGCATACTTTTAAATTCCTTAGGGCTTTGTAAAGCAAAATGACTTGGATGTTCCACATTGGCTATTTTTCTTTGAAAAGTAAGGGTTTTTTTGTTTGATATTGCTTAATTCTGAAATGACAAAGCTGCTATTTAAAATAGGCACAGGATCAAAACTAGATTCTCCTTCATTGCGGATTAGTCTGGGTATAAGACACCATTTACAATTATACTGACCCTTAACAGAATTTTCATAAAATTCCTCTAAAAAATCTTTTGTTACTATTGCCACACCATTTTCTATCGGGATTTTTTTATGCACTTGTTTATATTATCCTTACTTGTATAAACATCATAAAATACATCGTATTCATAATTTTTTCTTTTATATTCTTTAGCAGGTAAAGCATCATCTTTTAATTTATCAAATTCTTCATTGATTTTTTCATTGCTTTGAAGTTTAAGTTTTTCAATTTCTTTTTCTTTTTCTTCATTGATTTTTTGTATATATTCTAAAGATTTGCTTTTATTGATGCGATATTCATCTTTTTTTGTTTTTTGGTTTTTATTCTTGTTTTCTTCTCCTATCATATGCTCTTCTTTAGGCAAATAAAAGGCAAGAGAATAACCACTGATGATATCCACACTTTCAAATTCTTTGATTTTAAATTTCACATCATTAAATTTCAATGAAAAATCCTTTTTTGTTCTTTACCTTATTAATCTTATTTTTTATCCTTTCTTCTTTCTTCATACATTTTAATTTGTTCTGGTTCTTCTAAGCTTGTATCGATATTGTATTCTTCAACCAATTTCTCCCAAGTCTTAGCTCCTGCTTTTTTTAAGATTTTTATGTTTTTGTTTATATCATAGGTGTTAGCTCTATCTAATGGAGTAGCAGGATCATAATATTCAATTTTCCCATCTTCAATATCACTTATACAACAATTAGCCGCATTTACATCAGCTCCATATTTGATTAGCACTTCCACACAAGCTCCTATAGGTTTCTCATCAGATTCTGCAGCTCTATGCAAAAGGGTTTCTCCTGTATTAGTAAAGCTAAATTCACTTTCTGTTTTAATAGCTCTCATATTAGGATTTGCTCCTAGTTTTAAAGCTTCTTCTAAATACTTCACTTCTTCGCCGCATAATATCCATTCATGTAAAGGAGTGCTGCCACTTTCTTCATTATAAGTTTCAAATGTGCATCCTTTTTTAAAAAAATACTCTATTACTTCTTTATTTTTTCCATCTCTATCAATATACCTACTAAGCGCATTGTATCCAAAGCACACTTCATTGGCTTTAAGTCCTAAATTTTCAAAATACTCCATCATTTCAAAACTTTTACTTTTATCATAAGCAAGTCCTGCACAAGCTAAAGTGATAGCAGTATCTATAATAGCTCTTTTGTTTTCACTATCCCAATAAGGTGTATAGCATTTTTCAAAAAATATTTCAGGCACAGGATAATCTTTTAAAAATTCTTTAACTTCTTCAAGTTTGTTAGCCTCTACAAGATCATAAAATTCTAAACATAAGTTTTTTACATATTTATCTACATCTTCTTCTAAATATAATATTTCTTCTAATGTTTTCATTGTTTTTCCTTTCTTTGTAAATTGGGTTTTAATCTTTAACAAGTGATTTTAGTATTTTATAAATCTCACTTAAATCATCATGATAAAGCACATTTTTAATAAACCAATCCTCAAATTCATCCTCATCTGCTTCATCATAAGGTATACCAGTATCTTCTTCAAAAGCAACTTCATAGTTTTATGGATCTAAATTATCATACGCACCCTCCATAAAATCATCAATATGATTTTTTACGATCTTTAAAACTTCTTTGTTAGGTTTTGTATCTAAAAATGCTTTGAAATCATCTAAGCTTTCTAAAATATCGGTATTAAAATCCATAATTTTTCCTGTGTTGTTGGTTTTCAATTTTTTAGTGTTTTTATTTTTTCCTTTCTTTATTTAATCCAAGTGTTATTAATCCAAACTATTTCATCAATTTGTTCAGCATAAGTAGCAAATCGTAATTTAAAATTCCTAGGATTGTTTTTATTGAAAAATTTCTTAAAGAGTGGATTTGTTTCTATAAAGTCAAAGATTTTTTCACATCTTATTTGTTGCTCTTCATAGTTGATTTCTAGATTTTCCATATCATCTACTTCTTTCAAATTTGCATATTTAATAAATTCTCCATTGTTATCATTGCTTGAGTAAGATTTGTTTTGCTCAAGATACTCATCATATGATAGACTAAAAGTTATCGTTAAAACCCATCTACTTAGATTTTCATCTTTAAAAAAAGTGTAAAAATCTTTCTCAAATTTGAAACAAATATAATATTCATCTATAAATGGTCTATTGTGTGAAATATCAATATCTATAAAAAAATCTACACAATCTTTATCTGTATTTTCTAAAAAATTCACTGGTGTTAGGCAAATTTTTTTAAATTCATTATAAATTTTTAGAGCATTTAAACCATCAAAAGGTTTTAATGTATCATAAAATTCTTTAGCCATTTTGATGCTTTGCAATGAAATAAAATTTTCATTTGTTTGTTTAATGTTTTGTAATTTTTCTAGTTGTATTTGTTCTTGTATATAAAATGTTTCTAGTCCAAATTTTTCATAAGGACTTCGTGAGTAAAATTTAACTTCCTTTACACTTAGTGGAAAATGTTTATTTATAAAAGAGCTCATGCATGTAAAATTATCTTCTAAATTTGATTGATACATATCTATACAAAACATAATATAAAGTATATTATTTTTTTCACATATAAAAAGATTATTGTAAGAATTTTTATAAGAATAAACATAGTCAAAGAATTTTTTATCAAAATTAGATTTAAATTCTATATTTTCGTCAATGTTAAAATCCTCTTCTTCGCTTCTATCTATATAGGATATAATGATCTTTTTTAAATCATTTTTAAAATATTTTAAAAAACAATTACATTGAAAAAAATCAAAACTACCTATGTATTTATCAACTTTAGTATAGTTGTCTTCCAAATAGCAACAACCTTGATAAAAAATAGAATTTAAAGCTATTCCTCCATTGCCATTTTGTCTAAAATTTAAATCAAAAAGTAAAGGAAGAGAGTTTTGGTTAAACTGCTCTTTTTCTATAAAATCTAAAATATATTCTTCCTCTATGGTATCTCCAAACATAATAGCTGATTTTAAATTTTTATTCTCTTCATTTTCTAGTATGAAAATTTGCAAATTATTATCTAAATCTAATTTAAAATCAAAATTTGCTTTTAAATTTAATATTTTCAAAGCTTTACTTAAGGAGTTAAAGCACTCATCGTCATTTTGGATAAATATAATATTTTTAATTTCTTCTGTTTTTAGATAATTTGCTAATTCTTTTAAATTTATCATTCGTCTGTAAGTTAATCCATAGGTTATATTAGCTTTTAAGGCATAGCAATATTCTTTGTGTTTAATGATATTTAAGAAATTTAATATATTATCTAAATCAAAAAGAGATTCTCCTAGCATTAAATAATCAAATATTTCTTCTGCTTGACTTTCTATGCTATTGTTTGGTTTAATTTGTGTAAAACCTAGTAAGCGTATTTTTGGTTCTTGAAATTCTTTATTTGCTTTTAAAAAACCTATGGAGTTTTCATTAATGTATTGTCTATCATATACAAAAATTTCACCATCAGTATGCTGCCAATCTTTAAAATCATAATTTTGTAAAAATTCTTCTTTTTCATACGAAGATAAATCTTTTATTTGACTTAAAATATCTAAAATTTGATTTAAAGCTATAAAATTTGTATTTTTATTTAAAAATTCTTGAAAATTTGTGATTTTATTTAAATTTTTTAATTGAATTTTGATATGGTCTTTTGTGTAGTATATTTGATTTTCGTAATAATTTAAATTTTGATTAAAATTTTCAAGATTTAATTTATGCATTAAGGTATAAAATTCTTTCAAGGTTTGTAGCTTTTTTAGGTGTTTTTGAGTGATACTTACTCCACATTTTAATAAAGTCTTGAAAAAATTTTGATCTATTTTTAAGGCAAAATTTTGTTTTTGCTCATCTTCTAAATTACAATAAAAATCGTATTCTTTAGTACTAAAAATAGGTTCAAAAACACAAATATTTATATTTTTCAAAGTTTTTTTACTAACACTTTTTTGCATTAAAATTTCGATAAAATCATTGTGAATTAAATCGTGTATTTTGCTTTGTTCTAAAACATCATCTAATGCTAAAAAATTACCACAAAGTTTTTGGATAATTTTATTAAATAAAGAATTGATAGTATTTATGTGAAAATTTGTAATATTTACATTTTCATCTAAATTTAAAATTTCTTTTATGTATTTTTCTTCAATAGAATTTAAATTTATAGTATATTCGTGTTTTTGTGAAGGAGCTAACTCTTCTAAGATCTGTTTAGAAAAATCATTTCTTTTTTTAATTTTGTAAGCCTTTATGGCATTAAAATTAAATTTTTTCGCTCTTATGAGCTCTTGTTCTTTATTTTTTATCTCTTCATCATTTAAGTTTGCATCAATTCTTTCATAAGCTAAAAGTTTTGGAGGACTATAGGTATAATTTAACATAAAAAGTTCTATACATTCTTCTTTTTGCCACTCATCATATAAACATTCAATATCATCAAGTTGGTTAATACGCTCTTTTCCTTGTGTTACTTGAGATATTTGCAAAGCTATGTTTATTTTGTTAAAAATTATATAGTTAGGTAAAGATTCTATAAATTTATTTATTTCTTCGTCTTCTAATTTGTAATTTTGATTATTTTGATTATAAATTTCGCAAAGCTGTGCTTGTAAAGAATAATAAAAATTTTGCATTATCATACTTTTTTGAGCTTGCTTGAATGTCACTTTTGCACCAGCTTTTATTAAATTGAAAAAATATTCTTTAGAATTGATGTTATTAAAAGATTTAGATTGTATAAAACCTATTTGATTTTTTGTTTCTTCTTCAAGTAAAGGTTTAATTATACATGTGAAAATATCATCATCTAATTTATGATTGATAAATATATCAGTATATTTTAAAAGTTCAATCTCCAAAGCATCATCGATAAAATCTTGTGCTTTTTTTGTATCACTTAAAGAGAGTTTTTCAAATTCTTCTTGAGTGATATCTAAGACATCTCTTAAGGCTTTTTGTATAATTTTTTCTTGATAATTTTTTAAAGCTTTTTGCTCTGAATCCATTTTGCCACTTTGTTCAAATTCATCTTCATAATAATCTCTCATAGCATTTATTTGTTTTGCAAATTCAAACATATCTTGTGCATTGATTTTTAAAGATTTTGTATCTAAAGTTTGAGGAATATTAAAACAACTAAATTGATCCATGAAATCTTGCATTTTAGGTGTATAGTTTTCTTCGGTTACGTCTTTGGTTTCATTTGTTGTTTCATTATCTGTTTGAGTTTGGCGGTAAAGATTAAAAAAATCATCTAGAATAAAATTTGCAATTATCTCAAAGGCAGATTCTGTTATTATGATATTTTTACCATTTTCATAAATCCAAGTAAATTTACCTCCGCTTACGATAAAATTATTTTCTTGAATTTTTTCTACTTTAAAAATACTATTTTCCATTATTTTTAAAAAAGTATCAAAAAAGTTTTGATTTTTCAAATTTAATTCATAATAAAATATTTTATCTTTTTTTGTCAATGTGTAATTCAACATAAACCTTTTATAGAAGTTTTTTTTGTAAATGGTATATTTTAGCTAGTATAAGTTTAAAACTAAAGCAAATGGTGCCCGAGGTCGGACTCGAACCGACACAAGGTTGCCCTTACCAGATTTTGAGCCTAATGCGTTTTGTTATCATTTTTTATCAAAGTATTGAAAAATAGGCGTTTTATTGTTTAAGTTTATCTTAAAAATAGTATTATTTTATACCATTTTGAGAAAAAAACCGCTACCAAAACCGCTACCACTAAAATCCATTTGAGATACTATTTTTAGTATATTTTTAATTTTATATTATGTAAAAAATAATAAAATTTTCTGCGTAAATTAAAAGCAAAAAAGGAATATCTTGAAAAATCTAGTAAAAATAAAAGAATATAAGGGTATATATTTTATAGACAAAGATAAGAAATTAGAGGATATAAAAGAAATTAGTTTAGTAGAATTGCAAAGAAGATTAACTATACCATACGAATTAGCTATAAGATATTATGAAGGGAAAAAATCAAGTTATGAGATATTTCCTATTTTAAATAACACCCAGACCCTTAAAAAGAATTGTGAGTTAATTGCCTTGCAAAGAATTAATGGAAAATTTGCAAAGAAATTTAAAATTAAAGAACCTAAACTAAATGAAGTGTTTGAAGAATGGATTAGTATGCGAAAAAATACTATTTCTAAAAAACATTACGAGGTAACCATATTTTCATATAATGCACATATAAAAGATGTTATAGGAAACATCAAAATAAAACAAGTCAAATTAAAAGATATGCAAAATATTGTCAATAAAATGATTGATCAAGGCAAATCTCCAAGAACAACAAAAACAATAAAAGACATACTTTCTCCAGTATTTGAATTTGCTATTAAAAATGATTATATAGAAAAAAATATAGCAAGAGAAATAGAGATACAAAAATTTGATAACAAAAGATATTTTACTATTGATGATGAGGATAGAAATGCTCTTTATAAAGCTATTATAAATTATGAAAATTTAATGATACGAGCTATGTTTATATTTCTTTTACATGGAAGAAGAAAAAGTGAAGTTCTTACATTAAAATGGGACAATATTGACTTTGCTAATAAAATTTATTTTTTACCTTCAAGCCAAAACAAATCAAGGAAAAACTTACAATTTCCGTTAAGTTCTTTACAAATAGAAGCTTTAAAAAGCATTGGAGTAAAAAATAAAGGATATATTTTTATTAAAGAAGATGGAAACCCTTATAAAGATATAAGATGGCATTGGGATAAAATAAATCAAAAATTAAAAACTCCTATTAGATTGCATGACTTAAGACATTTAATAGGATATATAGGTATTAATATGGGTATATCTTTAGAAGCTATTGGAGAAACATTAGGACATTCAAGCATAGGAGTTACAAAAAGATATGCAAATATTAAAAATGAAACTATTAATAATACTTTAAATGCTATTTTTAGTAATTTTAAAACTGAAAAACACTAATTTACAATGGTTTTTTAGGTTTTTCGGTTTTTTGGTTAAGTGTGATTAAAATTTTAAACTATTTTTAGAGCTATTAAGTTTTAAATATTCATCAAGATCATCTTTTTTAAAAACAAGTTTTTTACCAATTTTACAAAAAGGAACTTTTCCTAAATTACAATCCTTGTAAAGTTTTGAAGTGCTTATTTTTAAATAATTTGAAGCCTGTTGTACATTTAAATTTTCATCAGTTTTATTCTTGATTAATTCATTTTCTTTTAAAATCTTTTTAAAAATATCTTCAAGATCACTAGCTTTGCAAATTACTATATTATCCATATCCATTATTTTTCCTCATTTTTATTTTTTCTAAGATAGTAATAAATAGAATTATTGTCACAAGGTTCTTGTTTCATACACCATTTTCCATTAGGATTTTTAGCATGCTTTTGTAATAGAATTCTAATTCTATTTTTTCCAAAACGGGTTCTTCTATCTCTATAAACAATATCTATTAGTTCATTTTGTTTTATAGTTCCTATTTTTAAAATTTCAAAAACCAAATCAATAAATTTACTTTCAAATTCACTCAATATCATCTCTTCGACTTCTGTTGTTCCAATAATTTTTAATCCATCAAAGAGAAAAGCTTTGTCTTTTAATGATTCATATCTGCTTGATTTCTTTGGTACCAATAAAATAGATTTTTTTTCTAAATTTGAAAAACATTGAAAAGTATAATCAGCATAATCTACTATTTGTTGAGAATCGCCAAAAATTCCCTTTTTGTTTGTATGATGTATAAATAAAAATGTAGCTCCTCTGCTTCTAAGTTTTTGTTCTATTTTATATAGAACATTTAAATTTAGCAAATTACCTATTTTTGGATAAATAGAGTTAAAAGAATCGACTATAAAAATATTATTCAAGTTAGTTTTTGAAAAACTTTCTAGATAATCCTTATAGATTTGATATTTATTGTCACATCCAACTATATTTAAGCATTCGAATTTTTCTTTAAAATTATTCTTTAATTCATCAATACCATAATTTTTTAAATTTAAAAGATCCATGTCCGCATTGATATATGAAATTTTAATATTATGATCTTTTAATATATTTTTTATTAAATAAATGGCTATTAGTGTTTTTCCAGAACCACTAGAGCCATATAGAACACCCAAAGAACGCTTGGGTATTAAATTTTTGATAAACCATTCCTGAGGATTTAAAGTTTGAAAATCTATTGATTTTACAATATATTTTTCAAATTCCATTTTTATCCTTATATTTTTTTTTGATATTATACATTATTTTTTAATTTTTATGTTATAATTTTGTAATATTTAAAAGGAGTGCTGATGTTTGGAGAAAATCTAAAATCTCTTAGAAAAGAAAATAATATTACGCAAAAAGACTTAGCTGAAATTTTAAATGTACAACAATCAACCATTAGTCTTTGGGAAACAAATGCCTCAAAACCTAGTATAGATATTATTGAAATATTGTGTAAGAAATTTGGATTTAGTTCAGATGAATTAATATTTGGAGCGCAAGATTATAAAGAAAATGAATGCAAAAAACATATCAATAGATTGTGTTTGGAGCTAGGCTATGAAGAATCTATGCAAGAAATTTTAAAAAATTTAAGAATTAAAAAAATAACTTCTCTTGTTAGGACAGTAAAAGGAAAAACTTTTATTCAGAAATTTTCAGAAGCTTGGAATGGAAATGGAGAAAGAATGTTAGTTCTTCTATATTATTTTATTTTGTATATTAATAAAATAGAAAACACTCCAAAAAATAAACAAGATTTTATAGACATAATATCAGATTTTACCTTGCCTAAAAAAATAGAAATAAAGCATTTATTAGCACTTAAAAAAGATGATATGGATAGACTTGTGTCTTGGGTATTGAGTAATTTAGATGATTTAGAAATTCAAATTTTATTTAATGATTTAAAGGAAAAAGTGTTAAAAATTATTGAAGAAGAGTTGAATATCATCAATAGAAATTTGGTTAAAATATAATATATAAGATATTATAAAATTTGCAGCAGTAGTAAAAATTGATACTTATAGTTTCTATTAATTTATATTTTGTATAACAAAGAATATACATGTTAATATAATTGAGTGCTTATTGAGCTTACTATTTTATTATCTATATTAATTAAATAAATTAAAATATAAAATAATTTTTGAATTATCTGGCGATTATTGTTTGGTTATTATTTAGTGTTTATGATAAATAATATAGAATGGGTAATCTACTAAAATGAAATTTTGCATTTCTTTTTTATATCTTTTGGATACAATATCAGAAAATAAGGAGGGTTAAAAGGTTAAATGTGAATAATATACCGGAAAAAATTAAAAGAGTAAATATTAAAGATGGGAAGCTTTTATATCATCTAACACCATTAGAAAATTTAGAAAGTATGATTAGAAATGGTTTAAAACCAAGAAGTAACCTTGATAAAGAAAAATTTATAGATACAGCAAATTCTGATATTATTAACAAAAGAAGTAAAATGAAACTTACTGATTATGTTCCTTTTCTTTTATATCCAATGGACCTTATGATGGAAGTGTAAGAAAAGCTTATCCCGATAAAGACTTTGCATATATTTGTGTTAGTAGAGAAGCCATATAAGAGTTTTAGTATTTCATTTTTGCTTATAAATAAAATTATACCAAAATTCACAATAAAAATCAAGTTTTTTAATGCTTTTAAATGCCTATTTTTAGTATTTTGCAAGTGTTTTTATATTTTACATTTTTGTCCTTTATAAAGTTTATTTCAAGTGCTTTTTAAGCGTATTTTTACACATAAAAGTCCTTTATATATCTCCTAAATGTCCTTTATAAAGTCCATTTTTTCTTTTTTTATTATTTTTTGCTTAAAATATATCAAAAAAGTGCTTTATTTCGCCCCTAAAGGTGCTTTATATATCCCACAAAAGTCCTTTATAAAGTCTTTTTTATAAGCATTAAATATTGATATATTAGTATTTATTTTGTTTTATAATTTAATTTGTTAATTTTAACTTTAAAATTAATATTGGTAAGTTAAATCCTGATTTTTACTTGACAATTGTTAAAACATTTATAAAAAATTGTGTATAATAAATAACATAATTTACTTGTTGTGAGTTAGTGCTATTTTATAGCAAGAAAGGGGTAAGGCAAATGTCAAACATAAATGCTTTTTTATTTGGCTTTACAAATATGTTTAATGCAGATATTCTTAATGCTATATCATTAAAAGATAGAAAGACAATGGTGGATAATTTTTACAAAAAGTCAGAAGAATTAAGAAAAGATAGCAATGAACAATATAAAACCGAAATCAAAAAAATCACAAAACAAAAATAATATTACTCTTAATCAGCAAAATAATACTTTCATTAATGTTAATTCTTCTTTTGATTGTTTGCCTAGACTATCAAAAGAAATGCAAGAAAAATGTATTGCTTTAATGGAAAAACAAACAGATCATATTATAGATATTGAAAGAAAACTAATTAATGAAGATAGTAAAAATCAAGAAGTTATGAGAAATCTAGCTCCAGAGCAAATTAAATATGTAAAAAAAGGACAGATATTTGCTTTTATAATAATTTTAATAGGATTTATATTTGGTTTTGCCCTCGCGTATCTTAAATATCCTTGGTTAAGTTTTGTAGGATTTGTTACTTCAATTGGAGTTGTAGCTTCTCAGTTTTTATGGCAAAAGCAAGAAAAAAATAATAACAAATAAAAAGTAGTTAATATTAATAGTTTTGCAATTTTATAATATGTACTTTTATATAGTTTATTGGTTCTTTTATAAAATATTCAAAAAATAAATTTCTCAACTATACATTAAATTATTTATATCACTATAAAAATAAAAAAAGGAAGTAAAATGGAAAAATAATTATCCCAAGAAGAAATACAAAAAGCTATGAGAGAATGTGTAGTAGGTTCTTATACTTATGATCCAGCTAATCCTAATGGCTATTCTCAAGATTTATTTGATGTAGAAAATGAAGTTTTTGCTAAAGATTATGAGTTTATAGAAAAATGTGGTTTAGATGATATGGTAAAACACAAAGAAAGTGGTTGTGTTTTTAAAGTTTTTTACAAACAAGATCACAAAGTTAGACTTCTTAGAGTTAGTAATATGCAAGCAATGAATAGTTTTGAAAGCTATAGGGGTATAATGGCAAAAATAATAGGTTTTAAGCCAGAAGATCAAGAGTGATAAAAGCAAACAGTTTTTAAGAAGTTTAGTGAATTTTTAGAAGAATATCATATTTTTCCTATAAATTCTAATATTAGGAAAAGAGATATCTAAAAAATTTTATCTCATCTAATGATAATATAATTAATAATATAGCAAATATAGCACTTATTACAAAAGAATATAATAATAAAATCAATAATAAAAATCCAAGCACATATATAAAAGAGTTGCTAAATAAAAAAATACAAGATAATCAACAAGAACAATTTTTTAAAGATTTAGAAACACATTTTATAACAAAAGATATGGTTAAATATTTATTAAATGATGATTTTGAGAATTTTATTATTAGTCGAACAGCTTTAATTTATGATTATATGAAAAACATTACTTAAATTCATAGGATAACTATATTATCCTAACTATAAAATTGTATATCAACAAGATATAGTAAAAACTTTAAATAATTTTTATTTTAAGCTTTCTAGCATAAAATTCATCATAATCCAAACGCTTGAAAGTATAGTTACTGTAGTTGCTACTGCAGTACCTAAAAGCCAATAAAGCGCTTTTTGCTTAGCGCTAGAAATTTGTTCTGAGAATTCAGTTTTAACTTCAGCTATTTTGGTGTTAATAATTCCTTCTAGTCTTGCAACTTCAGAATAAATTAAACTTTCCAATCTTTTAATCTCTGATTGAAATAAATCTTTACTTACAAGCTCTTGTCTTATTTCTTCTATAGTTTGATTTTTAAGATTTTCAAAATTCAATCTTTGAGTAGTTGCTCTACCATTAACAAGTTCTTCAAAAGCTTTAATTAATTTTTGTGATTGTTCAGGATTAGAAAAAATACTTTCTAATAAAGCTTTAAAACTTTCATTAAGTATATACTCTTTTTCCTGAGCCATAATATTTCCTTGCATATTTAATCCTTTATCATTATAACACAATTTGTGATAGGTTATTTATTCTATATATCAAGCTTTTGTATTTAACTTATATTAAGCTGTTTTATATTTTATACTAGATTGTAGGCATTTTCAATGTTTTTTGCGCATATTCACTATATGCAACTTCAACTATAAAAGGTTTATCGCCAACAGTTCTATAAACTTCACAAATTGCAACCAAATCTTGAGTGTATTGCCATTGATTATTCACTAATTTTGGATAGTTTTTAATCTCACTATAAGAACGAATACCGCCAAATTTTCCGCTTTTGTGAGCAATAGCTAAAAAGCCATCTCTACCCACTAAAGGTTCTATTTTTTCAACCCACACATCTTTACCATTTTTTGTAACTTTTGCCTTACGAGGAACAAAAAATACTTGGCGTAAGAAAGGATCTAGACCGTATTTAGTTGCAACACTAAGGTAATATTTTATTTCTGTTTTATTACTCCCAACTTATAGGGTGCGTTAAAAGCTAAAGACTAACTTTTTCTTTCATTAGTATATTTATCGTTAAAATAATGAGCTGTTAAAACCAATGTGCCAAAAATAAGAGTGATAGCACCAAATTAAAATAGCTATATTATAACCATCCATTCTCTCTTATTTTCTTTTAAAAAAAGATCAATCTTTAAGAAAGATCGATAATAGTGCAACTATCGCCCATTTGCAAACCATAAAGACTATTTATAAATAATCCTACGCCAATAGATTCCATGAATCTTAAGATTGTTTCGCAGGTATTTTTATAAATAATGCTTTTTAAAATTTTTATTTATATTATTATCTAGCAATAAAAAATAAAAGCTAAAAGATATAAACATGCTTCTAATAATAAAATATCAAAATCAATTATTTTTTATTATTATCGATTTTTTTATCTTTATCAAAGTCATAAAATGTCGCAAATATAGCAACTGCTATTGCAAAGGCTAATACAATATATTGTCCCATTTTATTTCCTTTTTTTTGTTATAAAAATTATTAAATTAATATATTATCTAATCAACTTTAAAAATACAATATTATTTTTTAATTATAATATTTCAAAGATCTAGCTTTTATCAACTTTGTATTATATCCATAGTTACTTTGTTGATATTCTTGATATTTGCGAAATCTACAAATTTCTACTAAGAATAGTTTAAATAATATATTTACAGAAAAATGTTTATAAGTTATAAAGTCTATTTTTGATATATTCTTTATATTATTAGCTTAGGATTTTTAATGGGTGTAAGCGAAAATACTTTTGAAATTATCTTAGAAAAATTAAAATAAGCAAAATTAAATAATAAAACAAAAGGATAGATATGTTTAAAAACGAAGAATATATAAACCAGAGAAAAGCATTATGGATAAAAAGTTTTGAAGCTTTTAAAGATGATGAAGAATTTCACAAAGAACAGTTAGAGCTTGCCGAGGCAGGAATAAATGATGGATTTGAGGAAGATCAATTATATAAATTAAACCAAAATTGTAAAAAAAGACAAAACAAACTTACTCATAAATATTTAAATTGTTTTAGCTAAAAAACCAATTTCAGATATTATTGATTAATCTGTATATAATCACAATATAAAAAAAGAAGCAGAGTTTTTTTAAATACCATTATATTGTTCTAATAATTTTCTAAAATAATATAGATTACTTTGAGTTAGATTATTTAGTGAATTTTTATCAATCTTACGCTGATCATCGCAAAAAACAGCGATATTACAAAAATACTTTTCAGCATTTTCTATACATCCACCTTTATTTAATATTTGAGAATATAAATCGTTAGTAGATGATTTAAAATTCTTACTATCGCTATATCCTAATTTTTTATAAAAATTTGTTTTGTTATTTTTACTATTATCTACAAAATGAAATCTAAGCCAATCTTCAAAATCATCAAGAGTAAGAAATAAATGTATATCTTTTGACTTTTTTATATGTTTTATAAGTTTTTCTAAAATTTTTAACTCATTAGTATCACTTTTTGCTCTATCTAGATCCATTACAATAATAAGTTTATCAATATAAGGTGCTTTTTCTATTTTATAAAGAATGTTTTTATATGAATTATTATTTTTTAAATTTTTTACATCTATTTTAACATTATCATAATTTAGATATTTAAAAAGGGAATTAAAATAATCTTCTTCTGTTTTACCTTCACACCAAATCTGTATACTGGGTTTTGTTTTTTTATTCATCATAAAGCCCTTTTAAATAATCAATATATGCTTTTTTCTTTTCGCTTCTAATATCATAATCGTAGTAAGTTCTTATCTTACTCTCTAGGTATTGATCTTTTTGAATTAAAAATATTTGTTGTGAATTTAAAAAACTAACATCAAATAATAAAACATTATGAGATGAAACAATTAATTGTCCATTATGGTTTTCCTCTGTATTAATAAGATTGTTAAATATAAGTATTAGCGCCAAAGTGCTTATTGAAGAATCTAATTCATCAATAAAAACAATTTTTCCTTCCTTGATAATTTGGGTTATTTTATCTGCAAAATATACTATTTTTTTAATACCTTCTGATTCTATTTGATAATTAAATTTCTTTCCATTGCGAACAAAAAAGATTTCGTATATATTCTTTCCATCTTTTTCATACTTTTTAAACTCAAAATCTTTTATAGTTTTATCTAGCAATTGAAAAATTTCCAAAATACTTTCTTTGTGTTCTAAAAAATATTTCTTTTTATTTTCTTCAAATTCAAAATTATATTTTTTTGAATAATTACTATTCATATAAACTTCAATATTGTTTATAAGATTTACAAATATTTCTTTTTGCTCTATTTCAAAATCTTTTAATAAGTAAAATATATTTTCACTAAGATTTCTTGAAAAAAATGACTCTAATAGCTTATTATCTTCTTTACTGTAAATATTAAAAATAGCCTTATCATTCTCAAATTCATATATAATTTTATTATTTTTCAAAAAAGATTCTTTTAGGATATATTTTTTATCAAACTCTATCGAATATGTAAAAATATCTTTATTGTTATTAGATAACTCAATACTTAATTTTATAGAATTTGAATTTTCATTAAAGGCATTGTTTGTTAAATGCTCTCTTAGGGTATGAGAAAAGCCATATTTAATTATATTTAGTAAAATTTTTACGCCTATAAAAAAGTTAGTTTTTCCGCTAGTATTCTTTCCAAAAAAAACTGCTGATTTCATAGGTTTCCCAGCTTGTGATAAATTAAAATTATACTCATATTTTGTATTTTTCAACTTACTTTTTGGCTTTGCTGTAAAATCAACAATTTGTGTTTCTATTCCAAAAGAATATAGACCAGATATTTCTATTTTTCTTAACATAATATTTTCCTTTTGCGTTATTATAAAGCATTGATAGTTAATATAAACATAAAATATGTTTATGTTTAAAAATATATAGTTTTAAAGTCTGTTTTGATATTTTTATAATATTCACTAAAGAATTAAAGCTATAAAAATGAATTAATAAAAATACATTCTTAATCAAGGTAAAAAATAAACAACTTAGCAAATTTCAATATTGCACTCCATAGGCATATAAAATATTCGTATAAAACTAAATCCACAAAAATATATTTACTCTTAATGATTTAAATGAAATATTCAATAAATATATTTTTAAATATTGTTAAGAATAAAATAAGTTATTATAAAGCCCTTTGAAATTAATATAATAATTATGGCTTCAAAGAAAACTAAAGCATAAAACTGTATAAGAAGATATCTCTATAAAGAAAACACTACTGATCTAATAAGCTTTCTAGTAGGTATAATATCCATTTATAATTACACAAAATAAAAATACAAAACTTTTATATTTATAAGTTACAAAGTTAATTTTTGATATATTCTTTATATTATTAGATTAGGAGTTTTAATGAGTGCAAACGAAACTACTTTTGAAATCATCTTAGAAAAATTAAAAAAAGCAAATTTAAACACTAGATCGAAGGGATCTATGTTTGAAAAACTCTCAAAACATCTTTTAAAAGAAAAAGATACAGCAAATATTTATAAAAATATTTATCTTTGGGATGAATGGGATAAAAAAGATGGGCAAGATTGTGGTATTGATCTAATCATTCAAACAAAAGATGATGATTATATTGCAGTTCAATGTAAGTTTTATGAAAATTCAAAAGTAGGTTTTGGTAAATTAGGAACTTATTTTAGTATGTTATCAAACGGAGTAAAAGAAGTTAAATTTAGTAAAGGTATTATTATAAGTGCTAGCGATCTCACTCAAAAAGCTAAAGAGCAATTGGGGCGAATTTCAGAAAATAATATACCTATAGAATTGATCACTTTAGAAGATTTTTTAAATTCAAACATAAGTTGGGATAAATTTGATCCAAATAATTCTTTAGAGCTACCAATTACTGCAAAGAAAAAACCAAGAGAACATCAAATACAAGCCATAAATAACACAAAAGAATATTTTGCAAACAAAAATAACACAAGAGGCAAGCTTATCATGGCTTGTGGTACTGGGAAAACTTTTACATCTTTAAAGATTATAGAAGAAATTACTCCTAAAAATTCCATTGTTTTATTTTTAGCTCCTAGTATAGCTTTAGTAGGGCAAACATTTAGAGAATATTGCAAAGAGAAAACTGATGATTTTGTTGCTTCTATTGTATGCTCAGATAGTAAATCAGGTAAAAGCATTGAAGATGATATAGATATTTTAGAATTGCCCATTCCTGCTTCTACTGATACACAAAGCATTAAAAAAGCTTACGATATAGCTAAAAAAGACAACAAAAGATTTATCATCTTTTCTACTTATCAAAGTGTTGAAAAAATCATGCAAGCTCAAAAACAAAACGATCTAGATGAGATTGATCTAATCATTTGCGATGAAGCTCACAGAAGTGTAGGAAATTTATATTCAGGCAAGGAAAAAGATAAACTAAATACTTTTACTCTATGCCATAGTGATGAAAACATCAAAGCCAAAAAAAGAATTTACATGAGTGCTACTCCAAAGATTTATTCTAGTTCTCAAAAAAGCAAAGCTTTGGAAAGTGATAATGAAGTATTTTCTATGGATGATGAAGAAATTTTTGGAGATGAAATTTATAGTATTAATTTTAGAGAAGCAGTTGAAAAAGGCTTACTCACCGATTATAAAGTTATTATTTTAGCTATCAAACAAGAAGGTATTGCAAACATAGCAAATACAGCCATAGCAAAATTAAAAGATGAAAAAAATGTAGATGAAAAATATGTAGATATAGACTTTGTATCTAAAATCATAGGTACACATAAAGGTTTAGCAAGAAATGATTTGGTTGCTCTTGATGAAAACAACCAAATAGATAATGACTTTTTAGAAGAAATGGATAGTAATATTTCAAGAAGAGTTATAAATTTTTGCAAAAGCATAAGAGATTCTAAAAATATAACCAATTCTTTTAAAATTATTATGCAATGCTATGATGAAGCATTAAAAAAAGATTCTTTTAAAAATCTTGATATAAACATAGATCATGTTGATGGAACTATGAACTCCAATATAAGATTAAATAAACTAAATAATCTCAACTCCCCAAAAGAAAATACTTGTAATATACTAAGCAATGCAAGATGTTTAAGTGAAGGTGTGGATGTACCTGCTTTAGATAGTGTAGTATTTTTTGATGGAAGAAATTCTATGGTAGATATAATCCAATCAGTAGGTAGAGTAATGAGAAAAGCTCCAAATAAAAAAACAGGTTATATCATACTGCCTTTAGCATTAAGCGAGAATGAGCTTTCAAATTTAGATGAGGCTATAAAAAATACCAATTTTTTAAATATATGGAATATCTTAAAAGCTCTAAGAAGTCACGATGATACCTTAGTAGATGAGGCTGTATTTAAAGAAAAGATCAAAATAGCTGTGGCTGATTATGTGGCAGATGAAAGCTCGAATAATACAGATAAAAACTATGAGCCAAGCTTGTTTGATAGTTTTACCTTAAGTGAGCTTGCAAACACGATGTATAATGCCATACCAACTAAGCTTGGCGATAAAGGTTACTGGCAAAGCTTTAGTGCAAAAACAGCTAAAATAGTAGAAAAATTAAACATTAGATTAAATGCTATCTTTAAAGATCATCCTGAAATTTTAGAAGAATTTTTAACTTCCTTAAAAGAAAATATTCATCCAAATATCAAAGAAGATGAAGCCATAGATATGATATGCTCTCACATTATAACTAAACCTATATTTGATGTTTTATTTGATAAAAATATGGATGATAATCCCATAGGAAAAGCTCTTGATGAAGTAAATCAAAAGTTAAATACCTTTGGTTTAGATGATGAAGAAACAAGATCTTTAAAAGCCTTTTATAAAAACGTAGAAGAAAATGTAAAATTAGCAAAAAGTCAAAAAAGCAAACAAGAACTCATTAAAAACTTATACGATACTTTCTTTAGATCAGCTTTTAAAAAACAAGCTGAAAAATTAGGCATAGTTTATACTCCTATACAAGTGGTTGATTTTATACTTCATTCTGTTAATGAGCTTTTAAAAAGACATTTTAATACAGATTTTAACGATGAAAATGTAAAAATCTTTGATCCATTCACAGGCACAGGAAGTTTTATCACAAGATTATTAAGCAAAGAAAATGACTTAATTAGTGATGAAAATTTTAAAAACAAATACGAAAAAGCAATTTTTGCTCAAGATATAATCTTACTTGCTTATTATATAGCGCTTATTAATATCACACAAACTGGCAATGAAAGGATAAATACTTTAGATAAATTTAAAAATATAGCCTTAGCTGATAGTCTTGATTATTTAGATAAAAAAACACAAGATAGTGGCTTATTTGCTTTAGAATTTAAAGATTTAGAAGAAAATAAAAAAATCAAAGACTTAATAGCCAATGAAAAAATCAAAGTCATCATAGGCAATCCTCCTTATTCAACTGGAGCAAGTAGTGCAAATGATAATAATGCAAACATTTCTCACCCCAATTTAGAAAAACGCGTTAAAGAGACTTATGGCAATGAATCAAATGGTAAATTTGGTAATTCAACAAGGGATACGCTAATTCAAGCTATACGTATGGCAAGCGATAAAATAAAAGATAATGGCATTATAGGTTTTGTGGTAAATGGAGGCTTTATAGATGCAACAAGTGCTGATGGCTTTAGAAAATGCGTAGCTAAAGAATTTAGCGATATTTATATTTTAAATTTAAGAGGAAATACAAGAACTTTTGGAGAAAAAGCTAAACAAGAAGGCGGACAGATATTTAGTTCTGGATCACGTGCAACAGTGGCTATAGTATTTTTCATAAAAGATACAAATGCTAAAACAAATAAAATTCATTATTATGATATAGGAGATTATCTAAATAGACAAGAAAAACTTAATAAATTAGAAAAGTTTGAAAGCATAATAAATGTGCCTTTTGTAAATATAATCCCAAATGAAAAAGGCGATTGGATCAATCAAAGAGGAGAGGACTTTGATAAATTAATGCCTTTAAAAAGCGATAAAAATGAATATGGAATTTTTGCTATAAATGCCACAGGCATAGTAACAAATCGTGATAGCTGGGCTTATAATTTTTCTAAAGAAAAGCTTGCAAATTCTATGCAAAAATGCATAGCTACTTATAATGAAGACTTAGCTAAATTTGATCACAAAGCATTTTTAGATAAAAATAAAAATATTAAAAAATCTGAACTTTATAAAGAGCTAAGCGATAATGATATAACCATAGATAATACTAAAATAGCTTGGACTAGAGCTTTAAAAAAAGATTTAATAAATAATGAAAAAATCAAAGATTTTAATCAAGAAAATATAAGAGAAATTTCTCATCGTCCCTTTACTAAAGAATATCTTTACTGGGAAAAAACTTGGAATGAAGAACAATCTCAATTTTCAAAATTATTTCCTAAAAATACAGATGAGAATTTATTGATTTTAACAAGTTTAATGGCGACTAAAGAATTTTCATCTTTTATAGTAAATTCTATAACCGACTATCAAACTTTAGCCAACACCCAAGCTTTTCCGCTTTATTTTTACCAAGAAAATGGAGGTAAAGAATACGCTATAAGTGATTTTGCTTTAGATGAATTTAAAAAACAATTAAAAGATGAAACTATAAACAAAGAAGATATATTTTATTATATTTATGCTATTTTAAATCACAAAAGCTATTTAGAAAAATACAAATTTGAACTTTCAAAAGAAGCCCCAAGAGTACCTATAAGTAAAGATTTTAAAAGCTTAAGCATTTTGGGTAAAAAGCTAGCCGCTTTACATTTAAACTATGAAAATAATGAAATGTTTAAAGAAGTGGAATTTAAAGATGGAGTTTTAGCTGATATTGGCAATGATGAGTTTTATAAAGTCACTAAGATGAAAAAACTAGGAAATGATATTTTTTATAATCACAATATCACTATAAAAAATATACCAAATATTGCTTATGAGTATAAAATCAATGGCAAAAGTGCGATTGATTGGATTATCGATAGATACCAAATAAGCATAGATAAAAAAAGCTTGATAGAAAACAATCCAAATGATTATCAAGGTGGTAAATATATCTATGAACTTCTTTTAAAAATCATTGATTTATCTATAAAAAGCGTTGATTTGATAAATGAGATTAGTAAAATGGAGTGTGAGTGAAAATACAAATTAAATATCAAGGTTATTTATTATGATTTTAGAAAATGAAATTTTTTCACACATGAAGATTTTCTTTAAAATATATTTTGAAGAAAATAAAAAAGGAAATTATCTTCCTGATAAGTTTAAAAGTTTTGGCGAAATTGAAAATATCGATAAAAAAATTAAAGAATTAAAAAATAATAAAGACAGAAAAGTCAAAGAAGAAATAGGTGAATATTATAAAGAAAAAAGAAAAATTTTAAATAAATTATTTTGTGAAATACAAAATAAAATAGACAGTGAAAAACTAAATATCCACATAGATATTAAGAGTATAAAAGATAAAGATACTTATATTGTAGATACTAAAAATGAAGCTTTATTTTTTGCGTTGAAATTTGCACAAAAGGATATACAAAGATCTTTTAAGGTTAAACAATCTGATAGAAATGCAATAATTGAACAAATAAAATGTTTAATAGATGATGAAATTCCTAAATTTATTATAAGACTTGATATAAAAAATTTTTATGAAACTATACCTCATGATAAGTTAAAAAAAATAATTAAAGAAAATTATATTTTAGAGCCAACATCAAAAAAAATCATTTTTGCTATATTAAAAGAATATAGCAAATTATCCAACAATCAAAATATAGGAATCCCTAGAGGAATAGGGATTAGTGCTTATTTATCTGAACTTTATATGAGAGATTTTGATAAAAAAGTTGATAGTTTAGAAGAAGTTGTATATTATGCAAGATATGTAGATGATATTATAATAATTAGTACTTCGAACATAGAAAACAAAATTGAAAATTTATTAGAAAAAGAAACACAATTATCTTTTCATAATAGCAGAAGCCAAAAAAGAAAAATCATTGATACTTCAAAAAATGGACAGTTACATTTTGATTTTCTCGGATATGCTTTTAAAAAAGAAAAAGAAAAATTATCAATTAGTTTAAGTAAAAATAAAATAAAAAAATATAAAAACAAAATAACCAAGACCGTAGAATGTTATAATAAACAAAGTAAGCATGATGATACAAATGCTAGAAGAATGTTAATAAAAAGATTAAAATATTTAACTGGTAATATAGCTTTAAAAGGTGCTAAAAAACATATATATTCAGGTGTATTTTACTCAAATAGGCATATTAACGATATTAGTTGTTTTCAAGGATTAGATGCTTTTTTAAAATGCAAAATAGATAAAATAAAACCATATGAAAAACTAAATATTGATTTAGAAAAGTTACAAAAGTTACAAAATGAAATTAAAGAAAAATATTCTTTTGTAAAAAATTTTGAAAACAAAAAAATTTTTCGTTTAAAAAGTAACAATGATTTAAAAAATATATCTTTGGCATGGAAAAATTAATATGAAATACAAAAATCATAAAATAAGATATAAAAAAGAAAGAGTTGTTTTATCAGAAATTTTACCTTATGAAGTTCCTATAATATTTTCAAATAAAAATTTTTATAATTTTTTATTAAAATATAAAATAGAAATAAATAATTATTTTGATAATTCTGCAAATATTAAAAAAAGTTGCGAAAAAATACTAAACATACTTTTTATAGATAGAAAATTTGATGATTATACCATACCTTTTCACTTTAAAATTCCACACAAAACAAATGAATATAGAAAATTATCAATCATACATCCGGCACATCAAATCAAAGTTATGAATTTTTATGATACTTACAAACAAGCTATTTTGTATTTTTCAAGTAAAAGTGAATTTTCCATTAGAAGACCTTATAAAGTTGCTAATTTATTTTATAATAAAAATGATTTTACGAATACAAAAAACATAGATGACGAATTAAATAACAGTATAGAAATAAAACATCACAAAGAAAAATATTTTAAAAGTTTTTTTGCTTATAAAAAATATAGTCATATATACATGTTTTACGAATCATATGAGTATCAAAAAAATGAGAAATTATTTAAAAAATTATATAAATTTGACATTAGCAAGTGTTTTGATAGTATATACACACATTCTATCGCTTGGGCTATCTATGACAAAAAAACAATAAAGGATAATTTAAATAAAATTAATAATACATTTGCTGATAAATTTGATAAATTAATGCAAAATATGAATTATAAAGAAACAAATGGTATTTTAATAGGATCTGAATTTTCTCGTATCTTTGCTGAATTAATATTGCAAAAAATAGATAAAGTAGTTTTAAATAAATTAACTGAAAATAAAATATTACATAAAAAAGATTATGTAATTTTCAGATATGTAGATGATTATTTTCTTTTTTATAATGAAGATGATGTAAAAAATTTGATAATCCAAACTTTTAATAATGAGTTGCAAAAATATAAGTTTTATCTAAATGAATCGAAAATGGAAGAATTCACTAAACCTTTTGTTACTAATATAACAATAGCTAAGAAAAAAATAAAAGATTTATTAAAAGAATTTGATTTCGATAGCAACAATAAATACACAATAGATTCAAAAGATATAATTGTTAATTTTAAAGCAATTTTAAAAGAAAATGAAATTAAATATAATGATATTTTAAATTACACTTTAGCAATAATTGATAAAAAAATAGATTTTATCAATAAAGATATAAATAAATATATAATTATTGAAAATATTATAAATAATTTTAACGAAATTAAAGCTGAATTAATTTTAGTAAAATTGAAAAAAAATTTAAATAAAATTAAGAAAAATAACATAAAAAGCATACAAAAAGATATTGAAAATATAATGCAAACTATTGATATTCATATACAAAATTTAAAAATAAAAAAAGAGTTTAAATTTGATAAAGAAGACCTTGCTAAAAATATTAACAATTATGAAAAAACTATCAAAGATTTAAAAGATAGTATTCATGAAGACAAAAAAATCACTAAATACATTAATAATAGCTTAGATGAACTTAGTGCGTTAAAAGATTTTTTTGAAATGTATATAGATATGAAAGATAGTTTTAAAAAAACGATTAATGAAGCTGATGAACTTTTTTCTTTTAATGAAAATGGTGAATTTGATAATATAAAATCTATAATTAAAAATAACTGCTTGAAAATAAAAGATAAACTTTTTATTCATTTGAAAGAAATGTTAAAATTTGTTTTTTTTATATATTCAGAATCAGACAAAACTTCTGCTACGGTTAAATTATCTTTAATTCTTGCTAAATTAATTAACTTTATGAATCATAATTATTTTGATAAATATTTAAAAAACAAACTTTATAAACTTATTTTTGATGAAATTCATCATTTGCTAAAAAGAAATAAAAGTAGAAAATATTCACACAATCAAAATTTATATTTATTAATTAACTTAAAAGAGATAAAAAATTACAAAAAACTTAATTTTAATATTTTAGAAACAATTTTCTTAAGTGAAGAAATGAATTATTTTGATATTGTAGTATTATTATACTATATAGAGAATGATCCTGAATTTAAAGAGATAAAAAAACAAATCAAAGACAAAATTATTGATAAATATAAAGATTTTAATAACAAAAATACAGAATTAACATTATTAAGTATGGATATTCTTGCTTGTCCTTTTCTTGATAAAGATTTTAAAGTAAAAATTTTAGAAAATTACAAAATTGATGAAAGGGGTTTACAAAACTATATTATAAAATTTTCCATGAAACAAAAATTTTGGTTTGTAAAATGGAAAAACGTTGATATATTAAAGGAGCTCGAAGAAAAGAAATCTTACGAAGTTTACTAATCTTATAGTATAATTCAACATACGCATTCACAGATAAATTTTCAAACACACACATATGCGAAATAAACTAGTCTGTGGTTTATTTTATAAACCTAAGAGATTTACTTTTCTTAGGTTTATTTTGTGATCGATTTGATAAATTATTATTTTTTATAAATTATTGCTATAATGTACTATCGTCACGGCAAGCAAGATCCGTTCGAGCTTGCCAAAATTACACAAATAATAACTAAAACACCACTTCCTTAACATAACCCAACAAAACAAGCTCATAAATCGATTTTAATTATTTAATGCTAGGTTGATATTGCTTTATAGTAGATTTTTGATTTTAGGCTTGTTTTTGTTTGTTTTTAGCGATATTTAATTGCAATAAAATCTTTATAATATTTTCAAAGTCTTTAACATCTTCATTTAATAAAGCACATTTATTGCTTAATATGGCATATTTATAGGCATTGATAATATCTAAATCAGGATATTTTTCTTGTAAGCTTTTTATTTTGTTTGATTGCTTTACTCTAGCGAGTTTTGATTTATAAAGATTTTTATATTTATCATAAAGTGAAGAGCTAATGCCAATTAAAACACCTTCATTTTTAGGTTCTTTAAAGATTCTTAAGACAAATTTGATACAGCCATTTTTTCTGTTAATGCGTCTTGTATCATAAGGATTTTTTAAAGAATATTTAGTGCAATTTACTACCCAAGTGTGAATTATTTTTTCTAATCTATCACTTTTGTTTTGCGTAGGAGTTTCATCTAGTTTTATCTCATTTTTAGAATTATCAGCAGATACAGTTTTTTTGAAAAATATATTTTTAAACACAGAATAACTTGCCTTTTTTAACAAAAATTTATAATATTTTATCATACAAAAATTACAAAATCATAACATTTTCATTTTTTAAAAAAACACAGCAAATCTCAAAAAATCTCAAAAAAAATACTAAAGGTAACGAAAACATATAATCTAATACTTACGAAGTAATGTATTGCAAAAACGATTATTTTTAGCAAAAATGACAAATTTTATAAAAATCCATAAAAAATACACCAAAAATTTATTAAAATATACGAAATATATACTTTTTAAGCTAAAGGTAACGAAAACGACATATCTGCTTAGCATGGTGTAGTGATTATTTTAAAAATTAGAGTATTTTATACGAAATATATACTTTTTTACATTAAAGGTAATGAAAATGGTATATCTGCTTAGCATGGAGTAGTGATTGTTTTAAAATGGGCTATTTTTTGATAAATTTTAACCTATAAAACTCCAAAAAGAAAGCTTTAAAATACAGCTTAAAATTTCCATTTTACTAAACTTTTTATCAAAACAAAAAAAGGTAAGATTTTTTGAAAAAATTAACTTGAATTTTTTGGATATTTTTTTATAACTTTAATAAAATGAAGATATATTTTAAGAAAAAATGAGAGTATTTTTAAGCTAGCGATCCAACTAAAATAAATTTCATTTTTATAAAAAATAAAAAAGATAAAATCAGATTAATTTTTATTTTAATATCAATCATGATCACCTCCTTATAGTTTAATAAAATATAAAAAGGATCATAGCTTAAGCTAATCGCTAGCTTAAAAATACTAAGTGATATAATTTTATAATAATTTTAAATTAAAATAATTTTTTTATATTTTTGATAAAAAGATTAAGATGTATACAAAATAATATTTGCTTAATCCTAAAAGCAAAAAACCGAAAAAGCCGAGAAACCATTATTTTACCAATGCTAATAATTATAAAATTTCATATGTTTTAATGGTTTAACTAATTTTAAAGCCTTATGAATAAAATAAATAAATTAATGTATTTAGTTTATACTGTCTTCTTTTAATAAAAAAAGAAATAGAAAATGAATTAGCAATTGAATATAAAAAAGTAAAATGTATTTTTATTTTATTCTTTTTTAAATATTTTTATAAAAGTCAATTTCTTTTTTTTAGATTATAATGATAAATTATATTATTTTAATATGGAGTATTAAAAATTAATTTTTGAGAAAAAAACCGCTACCAAAACCGCTCCCTGAGTTTTTTAAAAATTTTAGAAAACACTTTGAAAAGTAATGGTGCCCGAGGTCGGACTCGAACCGACACAAGGTTGCCCTTACCAGATTTTGAGTCTGGCGCGTCTACCAGTTTCACCACTCGGGCTTTTTGAAAGTTTTAAAATAATTAAATAGAATATGGGATTATACTAAAAAAAAATTAAAACAATATAAAATATTTTATATAAAAAATTTAAATATCATTAAAATTTGGAACTTTTTTTGCTTGTAAATAATTAAAAAATTTATTTGCGGAGCAAAATAATGAGAATTAGCAATCAGTATAATTACTACACTTCTATACAAAACTACACAGATGGTCAGTCTTTGCTTAATAAATATAATTTGCAGCTACAAACAGGTCAGCTTATTCAGCATTCTTGGGAAAATGCAAATGTTTATATTAATGGCTCAAGATTAGAATATGAGATGGCAAACATAGGTCAAATAGTTCAAGGAACTCAATCTGCTATGGAGCTAGCAAAAAACACAGATACTGCCTTGAAAAATATCACAGAACTTTTAGAAAAATTTAAAACATTACTCACAAAAGCTGCAAGTGATGGTAATTCTCAAGAATCAAGAGAGGCTATAGCAAAAGAACTCAAACTTGTAAGAGATTCTATTGTAAATATTGCTAATACTAGTATCAATGGGCAATATCTCTTTGCAGGATCAAATAGTGCAAATAAACCTTTTGATAATTATGGAAATTATACTGGGAATAAAGATAATATTTTTGTAGTAAGTGGTGCTGGCACCCAAATTCCTTATAATATACCTGGATGGGATTTATTTTTTAAGCCTGATTCAAATATCAATAAAATTATTTCAACAAATGTTTCTTTTACTGATGCTCGTTATCCGGACAAAAAAGAATTTTTAACCGGAGAATCTAAGTTTTCACATTTAATAGGCCAAAACTATGTTCAAAATGGAGAACTTAAGCCCGATGAGCATTTTGGTGATAGCTATGATGAAAAACTCTCTTTCCCGCATTCGACTATGTATATTCAAGGTGTTAGACCTGATGGAACAAGTTTTAAAGCTACTTTAGATATAGATCCTGATGCAAAAATTGAAGATGTATTAAAAAATATTGGAAGATTATATGGAAATACAGAGGGAAATGAGGTTGTTAAAGTAGCATTAAATGATAGCGGGCAGATAGAAATAAAGAGTTTAAAAGAAGGAAGTAGTTCTTTAGATTTTCATGCTGTTGCTATGACTCCACAACTTTTAGATCCAGAGCAAATTAAAGAATTGAGTGATGCTGCTAAAGATGAAGGTATTACAATGGCTCAAGTTACAGAGCGTATTATGAATGCAGCAATTAAAGATGGTAATTTAAACAATGCTCAAAGTCCAATACAAGTAACAGTAGGTGGTAAGCAGTTTAACATAGACTTACACAAAACAGATTTTATTAAAAGTAATATCAATGGTGATAAAACTAATGGGGCTAGTTATGATGTGCCTTTTGAAAAAGATGGAAATACTGTTTTTGGCAATGTTTCTCAAGTGATTAAAGGTACAAGTGAATATGCTACTGATAGTACAAAGTTAAGTGAAGTTGTAGCAAATGCCAATGGAAGTATGCAAGGTCAACAACTCCAAATGGAAATTGTTTCCAAAAGTGGACGAACTTATAAGGTAACTATTGATTTGGAGAACTCAAGAGTAAGCTATCCTGATCCAAACGATCCTACTCAAACTATAAGTTTTCCTATTACTCACTCTCAATATAATGAAAACACAGGTAATGCAGTGGGTATGCAAACAAGACCTGAAGATATTACTTATGGCCAGTTAAATGATATTATCGGTATGTTTGCAAGTGATAATGTTCCTACAGCAACTATAAATGCAAATGCAAATGGTACTATCAACAATGGAGATTTTCAAACCATTCAACAAAATATAAATGATTCTAAAGGTTTTGTTGAAGTTAGTATGGACTATAAAGGTCGTATAAGTATTACTGATAAATTTTCAAGTAACACTAATATAGGTCTTACTATTAAAGATTCAAATTCAAATAGCGGTTTTCCTCCAGCAGGAGAAATACGCGATGGATCAGGTTTTGTATTTAGTGCAAATAATTCTTTAACTATTGATGATCCAAATGTTGATTTGATTAAAGACTTAGATGAGATGATAGATGCTGTTTTAAATGGCAGTATGAGGGCTGATTCAGAAGGAAGTGATCCTAGAAATACAGGTTTACAAGGGGCTTTAGAAAGAATAGATCATTTGCAAGATCATGTTAGAAAAATGCAAACAACCATAGGAGCTTACACTAATAATATAGAAGAGACAAATAAAAGAATGACTTTTTTAAATATCAATGTAGCTTCTATTAAAAGCGGTGTAACTGATGCTGATTATGGGCAAACTTATATGCAGTTTATGCAAACTATGGTATCTTATCAAGCTATGCTTTCGGCTACTTCTAAAATTTCTCAAATTAGTTTATTAAACTACTTATAATTTTTTGATATAATAGCTTTTTTCTTTATAAAGGATATATTATAAAAAAAGAAGCTATTTTTGTTATTTCTAATATTTTTATTTTTTATTTTTGCTTAAGTGCTTTGATACCCGATCAAGCTTTAGTAAGTATTATAGGGTATTCCTTGGCAAAACTTAGTTATTTTTTATTTGGATCATTGACTAAATTTTACCCTTTTGTCTTTTTTTGGTTTAATTATCTTTTGTATAAAAATAACTATAATTTTGAACCTATAGAGCGTAGATTTAGTGTGGCTGTTTTTGCTTGTATTTTTGCTTCACTTATTTTTGCTTCAGCGTTCTTGCAAGATAAAGGCTATATAGCCTCTGCTATGTTTGTAATCTTAGATGGACTTTTTGGAAAAATAGGAAGTTTAATCTTGGTGATTTTGCTTTTAGCTTTTGCTTTTAGTATTTCTTTTCCGCAAATTATCAAAGAGGTATTTAAAATAGAGCTTGATTTTGATTTTTATTTAAAACTTGAAACTTTAATTAAAAATAAAATTTTTGGCTTTTTTGGTGGCGATAAATATGAAAATGAAACCAAAGAAGAACAAGAAAAGCTCAAACAAGAGCTTTTAATTAAAGATAAAACAGAAGAACTTATCAAGGAAAAAGAGCTACCAAAAAAAGAAATCCAAGAGAATAAAAAATTTAATCTTGAAGATTTAAAAAATCAAGAATTAGAAGAGGTTGTGATTAGTGAAGAGGATAAAAAGCTAGGTTCAAGTTATATTCATGAGCTTTCAGAGCCTATTGCAAGTTTTGCTCAAAAAGCTAGTCAAATAAATATAAAGGAAGATGAAATGACCCCTGAAGAGTATTTATTAAAATACAAAAATAAAAGTGAAGATATTTATACTCAAACTTTAAAAAGTAAAAATTTAGATGAACCAAGCTATAAAAGACGCAATATGGATTTAAACGAAAACAAAGAAGAGGTGATAGAAGAAAATTCTTTGTTTGCCAAAGAGCTTAAAGAGCGTGAGCAAATGCTACAAAAAGCTAAATTGCTAGAAGAATATAAAGCCTTGCAAAAAGAAAAAATCTTAGAAGAGCTTAATGAGGATTTTAAAAAAATTGAAGAATTAAATGCTATAGAAGCACAAAAAGAAGCTGAGTTTAAAAAAATTCAAAATAAAACTAACTTTTTAGGGGTAAAAGAATTTAAAGATGAAGATTTTATTCCACAAAATGAAGTAAAAGAACTTGATTTTAGTGAAGATGATTTTGCCAAGCCTATTAGTATAGAAGAGCTAAGAAGTAAAAGAAACTATGAAAATCCTTTTGTAGTAGAAGAAGCACAAAATGAAGTTAAAGAAGAAAAAATTCCATTTGAGATTACCCAAGAGCCTATAATAGAAGTAATAGAAAATAAAACACACCATTCTATCACTAATGAAGTGAGTGAAAATAAAGCTTTATTAAAAGATCTTGACTTTGGGAATTTTGAAAAACCAAAAGATTTTTCTTTACCACCCTTAGATTTTTTAACTATGCCAAAAGAAGGCAAAAGCGAGATAAATGAAGAAGAAATAGATAGAAAAATTTATGATTTATTGGAAAAATTAAGACGCTTTAAAATAGGTGGCGATGTAGTTAGAACTTACACAGGTCCTGTTGTAACTACTTTTGAATTTCGCCCAGCAGCAGATGTTAAAGTAAGTAAAATTTTATCATTACAAGATGATTTAGCTATGGCTTTAAAAGCTCAAACTATAAGAATTCAAGCTCCAATCCCAGGTAAAGATGTAGTGGGAATTGAAGTTCCAAATGAAAAAATCGATACGATTTACTTAAGAGAAATTTTAGAAAGTGAGGTATTTAAAAATTCTAGCTCACCTTTAACCATAGCTTTGGGTAAAGATATAGTAGGCGATCCTTTCATCACAGATCTTAAAAAGCTTCCTCATCTTTTAATAGCAGGAACTACAGGAAGTGGTAAAAGTGTGGGTATAAATTCTATGCTTTTATCTTTGCTTTATAGAAATTCGCCAAAAACACTAAGATTAATGATGATAGATCCTAAAATGCTTGAATTTAGTATTTATAATGATATTCCACATTTACTTACACCGGTAATTACTGATCCTAAAAAGGCGGTAAATGCTTTATCAAATATGGTGGCTGAAATGGAACGCAGATATCGCTTGATGGCTGAAGCAAAAACTAAAAATATAGAAAATTACAATGAAAAGATCAAAGAACAAGGTGGAGAAATTTTACCATTTATTGTAGTGATTATCGATGAGTTGGCTGATTTAATGATGACAGCAGGTAAGGATGTAGAGTTTTATATAGGTCGTTTAGCACAAATGGCAAGAGCAAGCGGAATTCACTTAATCGTAGCCACACAACGCCCTTCAGTAGATGTTGTTACCGGTGTTGTAAAAGCAAATTTACCAAGTAGAATTTCTTATAAAGTAGGGCAAAAGATAGACTCTAAGGTTATTTTAGATTCTATGGGTGCTGAAAGTTTGCTAGGGCGCGGGGATTGTTTATTTACCCCTCCTGGTATGAGTGGTTTAGTGCGTTTGCACGCACCTTTTGCAAGTGAAAATGAAATCGAAAATATTGTAGAGTTTTTAAAAGCTCAACAAGTAGTAGAATATGATGAGAGCTTTTTAAAAGATGATAGTCAAGATGGAGCTTATAAAAGAAGTGAATTTGATGATGGAGATTTAGATGAACTTTATGAAGAAGCAAAGGCTGTAATCTTAGAAGATAGAAAAACTAGTATTTCTTATTTGCAAAGACGCTTAAAAATAGGCTATAACCGTGCAGCAAATATCATAGAACAACTTTCACAAACAGGTGTTTTAAGCGAACCTGATGCAAAAGGCCAAAGAGAAATTTTATAATCAATTTCTTATTGCCTTATTATGATCTTTTAAAGTAGAGGTAAAAATATGCTTATTGGTTTTTTTATCTCTTACAAAGTATAAATATTCTGTTTTAGCAGGAAAAATAGCCGCCTTAATAGCTTCAAATGAAACATTACACACAGCTTCTTTTGGTATGCCATTAAATTTATAAGTATTGTAAGAACTATTATCTGATCTTATTCTTTGTGGAGTGATTTTTTCATGAGAGTATTTTCCATAATTTAATGTCCCGTCCATTTGAAGCTTCATGCCTTTTCTTAAGCGATTTCTAATCACAGATGAAACTATAGGCATTTCTTCATTACTCGCTGCTTCTTTTTGTATAATGGAAGCAATGATGATATATTCATGCCATTTTTTTTCATTGTATTCTCTAAAAATTTTATAAGAAAGTTTTTTAAATTCACTTGCAGAGTAAGCCAAAAGATATTTTACTAAAAGCTCTTCTGTAATGCCTTTTGGAATTTTATAAGTTTCGGGAAAAAGCATACCTTCTTTAAAAGGGCTTTGTTTGTAAAATTCTTGCATTAAGGTTTTGGCATTTAAATTTAACTTTGGTGCTAATTCTTCAAAGAAAATTTCAGTCGTTTCCCCAGGAATTAAAGTAATAGTTTCAAGTGCTGCCTTAGCGACGGTAAGCTTATGTAAAAATTCAGCTCTATTTAGTTCTTTTGTGCCTATATTTATCCAGCCAGATTGTGGATGGCCTAAAAAATATAAAGTATATTTGTCAATATTGCTCATTTTATAGTTATTTTTATCTAATTGCGTTATAATCTTACTAACAGAACCTTGTGGTATAAAAACTACAGAGTTTGTTTTTATAGGTAAAAGTAGATAGTAAAAAATGGATAAAAGAAAAATTAAAATCAAATCACAACATATTAAAAAAATTCTTAAATTTTTAGCATTACCTATGATACTTTTCATTGTTTTGTTTATTTACCTCAAAAATGGAATTTACATAGAAAAATTAGAAATTTCTTCTATTAATTTGGAGAAATTATATATTAAATTAGATAAAAAACTCATTTTAAATGCAAAAAAAGTTATAGTAAATTCTCAAAATCAAAACACTCAAAATGAAACTAGTGCGAGTAAAGCTGTACAGCTTATCAAAGATGTAAAATATATTTATTGGTTTTTTCAAGAAATCAATATAGATGAAATTTTTGTTAATAACTATCCCGTGGAATTAATTTATAAAAATAATCTATTTTTTATAAACAGTAAAAATCTTTTAGTAAAAGTCAATTTAAAAATTAGTGATAAAAATATACAAGCTAATATTGATAATTTTCTTTTAAAAGATCATAACCTTAGTGTAGTTGGCTCTTTACTTATCAATCCTAAGACAAAATTTTATACTTTTAAAGGAGAAATTGATAGTGATTTTTTAAAAAGTGATGTTAAATTCTCACTTAAAAGAGAAGAGATTGCTTATGAATTAGAAAATATAAGCTCAAATAATATTTCAAAAATTTTTGATATTTTAGTGGAAAATGGAGTGTATTTGCCCTCTAATCTTGCTCTTTGGGTGGGCGGTAAGGTAAAGGCTGATTTTTATTTTATAGAGAAATTAAATGGCTTTGCAGATTTTGGAAAACATAGATATTATTTGAATGATATTAGTGCTAAAGGTTATGTAAATAACTTGAAGGTGGTTTTAGATAAAGGTATAGATCCTATCATTAGTCCTTTTGTAAGGCTTGAATTTAATAAACAAAAACTAGAATTTATCTATGACAAATTATATTTTAACAATTACAATCTCAATCAAAGTCAAATTTATATAGACAATATGCTAAATGAAAAAGCGGGAATTTATATACGCATAAAAAGTGACAATGCTAGAGCTGATTATAGAGTGAATAAAATTTTGCGTTTATATGATATAAAATTACCATTTTTACAAAACAATGGTATTGCAAAGACTGATTTAGTTTTGAAAATTCCTTTTGAACATCCTGAAAGAATTTCATATAAAGGAAATTTTGATATTGTAAATTCTAATATAAATATAAGTGACTTTAAAATCATACAAGCAAATATTGATTTACAAAAAGATAAATTAGAGATTAAAAATGCAAGCGTACAAAGTGAATTAATCAGCGGTGATTTTAATGCAAGTATTGATTTAAAGCAAAAAAAAGGTGATTTTAAGACCTTTATAACAAATTTAAAATTACCACAAGATAGCTTAAAAATGGAAAATAAATTTCTTGATTTAGATCTTAACTATGATAAAAATATCAGTTTATATAATAAAGAGCTTACTACGACTCTAAATTTTGATCAAGGTATGTCTGTTTATGTTGCTAAGCTTGCAAAGTATAAGACTTATTCTAAATTAATGCAAAAAAATAATGTGCATGATGGAGAGTTGTCATTAGACACTTTAAATTTTAAAGATTTTGATGTAGATATAAATAATACCACTTTTGAATCATTTTTACTCTATAAGGATAATAATCCTTATGAGTATGATAGTTTTAGTATAAAAATAAAAGGAGAAGATTTTAATTTAACTAGCGCAAGCGGTAGTGTTTTTGCACAAAAAGACAATGATGATATTAACATTACTTTAAATAATGTTAATTTATTATTTTCAGAACAAGATACAGAAAATACACTAGATAATCTTGAAAATTCAAATTACAATATCAGTGCTAAAAATATAGATTTGATCTTAAAAGATTTTAACAAAACTTTAGATTTTGATCAATTTAATGCTAAAATCAAAAAAGACTATATAAAAGCTTGGGCTAATAGAAATGAGTCTAAATTTGAGCTTTTGCTTAAAGAAAATCAAATGCAAATTAGAGCTTTAAAAATGGATGATGATTTTCTAAATACTTTTATGCGTCAAAATGTTTTTGAAAAAGGCGAGTTTAATCTTTATGTAGATGGTAATAGTACTGATTTTTTTAAAGGCAAATTTTTATTTAAAGATACTTATTTAAAAGATTTAAAATTTCATCAGCAACTCTTAAGTTTTATTGATACCATACCTAGTTTGATTTTATTTAAAGCCCCAACTTTTAATGAAAAAGGTTTTAGTGTAGAAAATGCTGGCATAAGTTTTAATCGCAAAAAAGATCTTTTTGAAATAGATGCGCTAAATTTTAATGGTGATAGTGCAGATATTTTAGGTCAAGCTAAAATCAATTTAAGAAGTAGTCAAGTGGATGGTTTATTAGAGCTTAGAACGCTAAAATCAGCTAGTTCGGTTATTTCTAAAGTTCCAATTATCAATCAAATTATATTAGGCAAAGACAGGCAAATTAGTACACAAATTAAATTAGGTGGAACAATTGATAATCCTGAGTTTAAAACTCAACTTATCGCACAGAGTTTGCAACTTCCTTATCATTTGATAAAAAATATTTTTGAATTACCGACAAATTTAGTTAAATAATACCACAAAGGAGCTAAGATGAAAATTACCATCATAGGAGCAGGAAATGTCGGTGCAAGCATTGCTTATGCTTTAATTTTAAGAGAATTAATAGATGAGATTATATTGATTGATATTAATAAAGACTTGCTTTTTGCTAGAGAATTAGAACTAAGTCAAAGCATAGCCGCTTTTAATTTTGATATTAAAATAACTTGTACGGATGATTATACATACTCAAAAGATTCTCAAGTGGTTATTTTTAGTGCAGGTGTAGCTAGAAAAGAAGGTCAAAGTAGAGATGAGCTTTTTGCTATTAATTCTAAAATTATGCTTGAGTGTGCAAAAAATATTAAAAAATTTAACAACGATCCTTTGTTTATCATAGTAAGCAATCCTGTAGATTTTTTACTCAACGCTCTTTATGAAAGTAAATTATTTTCATTAAAAAAAATCATTGCTATGGCAGGTGTTTTAGATAATGCTAGATTTAAATATGAAGTGAGCAAAAAATTAGATATAAAAACTTCTTATATAGATACTAAGCTTATAGGTTTTCACAATGATAGTATGGTTTTGGTAAAATCTCAAAGTAAAGTGCAAAATAAAGCTTTAAGTGAAGTCTTAAATAAGCAAGATATTGTTCAAATTGAACAAGAGGTTAAAACCGGTGGTGCTAAAATTATAAAATATTTAAAAACTTCAGCCTATTTAGCTCCTGCTAGTGCTTGCGTGAGAATGATAGAGGCTTTAAAAAGTGGAGAATTTTTACCAGTATGTGTGATTTTAGATGGAGAATATGGCATAAGAGAAAAAGCTTTTGGAGTTATGGCAAGGATTAGTCTTGATGGGGTGCTTGAAACTTTAGAATTAAAATTAGACAATCAAGAACAAATTGCATTGGAAAATTCTTTTATTCAGTATAATTATAAATAATTTTTTAGGAGTTTTTTACTCCTAATGTTACTTTGTGTTATAAAATCTTATTAGTTTTATTTTATCTTTTAAATAATATTTAATCATGCTATAAATTCGCTATAATAAAAAGTTTGTTTTAAAAATAATTTTTAATAAAAAATCATTAGAAAATTACAAAAAACTAGAAAGGAATATTAATGATTGCTCCAGAGAATACACCAGTTTGGGTTGATGAAGCAAGATGTAAGGCTTGTAATATCTGTGTTAGCTATTGTCCAGCCGGAGTTTTAGCAATGAGAGATGAAATCAGTGCAGTTTTAGGACAGATGATAGAAGTGGTTTATCCTGATTCTTGTATAGGCTGTAGTGAATGTGAAAGTCACTGTCCTGATTTTGCGATTTTTGTTGCCAAAAGAGATGAATTTAAATTTGCAAAGCTTACGCCAGAAGCTAAAGAAAGAGCACAAGCTGTTAAAGAAAATAAATACAAAAAACTAAATGCATAGGAAAACAAAATGAGAGAAGTTATATCAACAGGTAATGTTTTAGTAGCCAAAGCTGCGATTGATTGTGGCTGTAAATTTTTTGGTGGTTATCCAATTACCCCAAGTTCTGAAATAGCACATGAACTAAGCCATATGTTACCAAAAAATGATGGTACTTTTATACAGATGGAAGATGAAATTTCGGGTATTAGCGTGGCCTTAGGTGCTTCTATGAGTGGAGTAAAATCCATGACAGCAAGCAGCGGGCCGGGAATTTCTTTAAAAGCTGAACAAATTGGTTTGGGTTTTATAGCTGAAATTCCACTAGTAATTGTAAATGTTATGAGAGGTGGTCCTTCAACCGGTCTTCCAACAAGGGTTGCGCAAGGTGATTTATTTCAAGCAAAAGCTCCAACACATGGAGATTATGCAAGTATAGCTTTAGCTCCTGCTTCATTGGAAGAAGCTTACACTGAAACTATTAGAGCTTTTAATCTAGCTGAAAAATACATGACTCCAGTATTTTTGCTTTTAGATGAAACTATAGGACATATGAATGGTAAGGCAAAATTACCTGATTTGGAAGAATTAGAAATTATTAATCGTAAAAAATTTACGGGAGATAAAAAAGATTACAAACCTTATGCAGCAGGTAAAAATGAAGCTGCCATACTAAATCCTTTCTTTGAAGGTTATCGTTATCATATCACAGGACTTCATCATGGAGACATAGGCTTTCCAACAGAAGATGGAGCAATAGTAGATAAAAATATCAAAAGATTATTTGGTAAGATTAAAAATAATACCGATGAAATTTGTACTTATGAAGAGTTTATGTGTGATGATGCGCAGTTTTTAATCATCGCCTATGGTAGCGTTGCAAGATCTGCCAAAGAAGCTATTTTAAGACTTAGAGAAGAGGGTTTAAAAGTAGGGCTTTTTAGACCTATTACCCTTTATCCAGTAGCTGAGAAAAAAATAGCTCAAGTAGTATCTAAATTTGAAAAAGTTATGGTAAGTGAGCTTAATATGGGGCAATATTTAGAAGAAATTCAAAGAGTAAGTAAGAGAGATGATTTTATTAGCTTGCACCGTGCAAATGGTCGCCCTATAACCCCAAGTGAAATTATTGCTAAAGTAAAGGAGAATATGTAAAATGGCTTTTAATTATGATGAATATTTAAGAGTAGATAAACTTCCAACACAATGGTGCTGGGGTTGTGGGGATGGTGTTGTTTTAAAAGCTATTATTAGAGCTATTCAAAAACTTGGCTGGAATATGGATGATGTTTGTTTAGTTTCTGGTATAGGTTGTAGTGGTAGAATGAGTTCTTATGTAAATTGCAATACAGTCCATACTACTCATGGTCGAGCTATTGCTTATGCAACAGGGATTAAACTGGCAAACCCTAAAAAACATGTAATCGTAGTAAGTGGAGATGGCGATACTTTAGCAATTGGTGGAAATCATACCATCCATGGATGTAGAAGAAATATAGATTTAACTCATATTTTAATCAATAATTTTATTTATGGTCTTACAAATTCACAAACTTCACCAACTACCCCACAAGGCTTTTATACTGTTACTGCTCAAGCAGGTAATATAGACCCAAATTTTGATGCTTGTGAGCTTACTAAAGCTGCAGGTGCTTCTTTTGTAGCAAGAACAAATGTTATAGAGGCAAATAAGCTTGAAAATATCATTTTTAAAGCTTTATCTCACAAAGGTTATAGTTTTGTAGATGTATTTTCAAACTGCCATATTAATCTTGGTAGAAAAAATAAAATGGGCGAAGCTGTAAGCATACTTGATTGGATTAAAAATCGTTGTGTTGAAAAGTCTAAATTTGAACAATTAGACTATGAGCAAAGAGCGGATAAATTCCCTACAGGAATTTTACACCAAGATGAAAGTAAAACAGAATATTGTGAAGCTTATGAGGAAGTTAGAAGAGCCTTGAAAGAAAAAAGAATGGTTGATTTGGGAGTATTAAAATGAAATATCAATTAAGATTTTGTGGTGAAGGTGGACAAGGGGTTATCACTGCAGGTGAAATTCTAGCTAAAGCCGCCATTAAAGAAGGGCGTAATGCTTTTAAAGCTTCTACTTATACTTCTCAAGTTAGAGGTGGGCCAACTAAGGTTGATATTATCGTTGATGAAAATGAAATCTTTTTTCCTTATGCAGTAGAAGGTGAAGTTAGTTTTATGCTTTCAACTGCTGATAAAGGTTATCATAGTTTCAAAGATGGTGTTTGTGATGGTGGTGTTATAGTTGTAGAGCCAAATTTAGTTCATCCAAGCAAAGAAGATTATGCTAGATGGAAAATTTTTGAAATTCCTATTATTACTATAGCTAAAGAAGAAGTAGGGAATGTAGCCACTCAATCAGTTGTTGCTCTAGCTATAGCTGCTTATATGAGTAAATGCATTGATATTGATGCATTAAAACAAACTATGCTTGATATGGTACCTGCAAAAACTAAAGAAGCAAATGCTAAAGCTTTTGATTTAGGTATAGAATACGCTAAAAAAGCACAAGTAGTTTCTTGATTTTTCAAGAAACTCTCCTTATAAAATAATATTTATTAAATTATCGTTATAATATTTTCCATTTTAAGCAAAAAGGTAAAAATAATGAAAGAGCTAAATGGCTCGCAAATGATTTGTGAAGCATTAAAAGAAGAAAATGTTAAAGTAGTTTTTGGTTATCCTGGTGGTGCGGCTTTAAATATTTATGATGAAATTTATAAGCAAACTCATTTTAAACACATTTTAGTAAGACACGAGCAAGCAGCCTTGCATAGTGCTGATGCTTATGCTAGAATGAGTGGTGAGGTTGGTGTGGCAGTAGTTACAAGTGGACCTGGTTTTACTAATACAGTTACAGGTTTAGCTACTGCTTATAGTGATTCTATACCTTTGGTTTTAATTTCAGCTCAAGTTGCAAATTCTTTAATAGGAACAGATGCTTTTCAAGAAATCGATGCTATAGGTATTTCAAGACCTTGTGTAAAGCATAATTATTTAGTAAAAAATATCGAAGAATTACCTAAAATTTTAAAAGAAGCTTTTTATATTGCTACAACAGGTAGAAAAGGGCCTGTGCATATTGATATACCTAAAGATATTACTGCTGCTATGGGTGTATGGCATTATCCTAAAGAAATTTCTATGAAAACTTACAAGCCAACCTATAAAGGAAATATCAAGCAAATTAAAAAATTAGTAAGTTTGATTAAAAATGCTCAAAAACCTTTATTTTACCTAGGTGGAGGTTGTATAGCTTCTAATGCTAGTGACGAATTAAGAGACTTGATTCATTTTTGTCAAATTCCTGCAGTTGAAACTTTAATGGCTCTAGGGGCTTTAAGAAGTGATGATGAGCTTAATTTAAAAATGGCAGGTATGCACGGAAGTTATTGTGCAAATATCGCTTTAAGTGAGTGTGATTTACTTATTGCTGTGGGTGCTAGATTTGATGATAGGATTACTGGTAAAACAAGTGAGTTTGCCAAGGGTGCAAAAATCGTTCATATTGATATAGATCCAAGCTCTATTTCTAAAATTATCGAAGCGCATTTTCCTATAGTTGGGGATATTAAAAGTGTTATTTTAGATACCTTAGAAGAATTAAAAAAAGAAAGTTTTGACAACACAAAATACCAAGAATGGTTTAAAACTTTACAAAACTATCAACAATTATATCCTTTAATCTATGAAGATAGCGATGAAGTTTTAAAACCTCAATGGGTTATAGAAGAATGCGCTAGATTAGCTCCTGATGCAAGGATAATTACTGATGTGGGACAGCATCAAATGTGGGTAGCGCAATTTTATCCTTTTAATTATGCAAGACAACTTGCAACAAGCGGTGGGCAAGGAACTATGGGGTATTCTTTACCGGCTGCACTTGGGGCTAAATTAGCTGTAGATGAAGAAGTTGTAATAAATTTTGTAGGCGATGGTTCTTTTTTAATGAATATACAAGAGCTAATGACAGCAAGTGCTTATGGAATTAAAGTGATTAATATCATTTTAAATAATTCTTTTTTAGGTATGGTAAGACAATGGCAAAGTATGTTTTATAAAGAAAGATTTTCTAATACAGATCTAACAAGTCAACCTGATTTTGTTACTATTGCTAAAGGTTTTCATTGTGAGGGTTATAATGTTTTTAATAAAGAAGAATTTCAAAAAGCTTTTAAAGCAGCCTTAGAATCTAAAAAAACTTGTGTTTTAAATGTAGCTATAGATCGTTATGAAGATGTATTACCTATGGTACCTGCGGGTGGAGCTATTTATAATATGATTTTACCTAGCTATAAAAACAAGGATAAAAAATGAAAAGAAGAGTAATTTCTGTCATTGTATTAAATGAGCATGGGGTATTATCACGCGTTGTCGGGCTTTTTTCAGGACGCGGTTATAATATAGAATCTCTTACGGTTGCTCCACTTGATGATAAAGAATTCTCAAGGATAAATATCGTTACTTTAGGCGATGAAAAAGTTTTTGAGCAAATCATAAAACAACTTCATAAACTCATACCTACTTATAAGGTAATTGATTCTAGTGATTTTATAGAAAAAGAAACAGCTTTGGTAAAGATTGCTTTAAATGAAAATTTTGCAGGTTTAGATGCCATATTAAAAGCTTATAATGGCAGTGTGACTTATAGTGATGATGAGTTTATTATAGTAATGGCAAGTGATGATGCAAAAAATATCGATAACTTTTTAAAAACTATGAAAAAGTATAATCCTATTAGTGTAGTTAGAAGTGGTTCTATTTTAATGGAGGTAAAATGAAAATTAGTGAAATTGCTAAATTTTTAGGCATAGAATATTGCGGAGATGATATAGAAATTACAGCTTTAAATTCATTAAATAATGCAAGTTTTACTGAACTTAGTTATTGCGATGGAGAAAAAAACTCTAAAAAAATTGCAAGTAGTGGAGCTGGGGCTATATTAGTCTCAAAAGAATTTGAAAATTTAGTTTCAAAAGATTGTGTTAAATTAGTTGTTGATAATCCACATTTATCTTTTGCGCTTTTAAGTAAGCTTTTTGCTAAACCTTTAATTTCTAGTGAAAAGAAAAATTCCAAAATCGCTAAAAGTGCCAAGATTATGCCAAATGTTTATATTGGAGAAAATGTCCAAATAGCTGATCATGTAGTGATAATGGCAGGAGCTTATATAGGCGATAATGTAAGTATAGGTGAATATACTACAATCCATCCAAATGTTGTGATTTATAATGACACTAAAATAGGTAAAAAATGCCATTTGCTAGCAAATTGTGTTATAGGTAGCGATGGCTTTGGTTATGCACATACAAAAAATGGCGAGCATTATAAGATTTATCATAATGGGAATGTTATTTTAGAAGATTTTGTGGAAGTTGGAGCTTGCACGACTATTGATAGAGCGGTTTTTGAAAGCACTATCATAAAGCAAGGTACAAAGATTGATAATCTTGTTCAAGTAGGGCATAATTGTGAAGTAGGGGAGAATTGTCTTATAGTAGCTCAAAGTGGAATTTCAGGCTCAAGTATTTTGGGTAAAAATGTCACCATGGGTGGACAAAGCGCTACAAGCGGACATTTAGAAATAGGAGATTTTGCTACCATAGCAGCAAGAGGTGGGGTCACTAAAAATTTAGAAGGTGCTAGGGTTTATGGTGGTTTTCCTATCATGCTTCAAAAAGATTGGTTGAAATTTCAAGCAAAAATTATCACAGCTTTTAGGGATAAACATGAGTAAAAAAATATTTAAAACTATAGAACTACATGGTAGTAAAAGTGGAGAAATAAGCCTTTGTAATCTTTCTAATCCTTATGGTATAGGAAGTAATGATGTCTTAAGTATAGGTGTGGCTTTAAAAAAAGAAAATGGAATAGATTGGAAAGTTCATATTCCTTATGAAAATTTAAAAGATCTTATCCATGCACTTCAAGAAATAGAAAAAAGCAAAGCCTAGTTTAGAAACTAGGCGTATTTAAATTTCGTTTCCTTCCTGCGCTAATAATTAAAACAAAATTAAGCACAATCAAAATATACACAAAAGTTGGTATAGGAAAAGCATCACCATTTGCATAAGAATGAAGCCCAGAAAGGTAAAAATTTACTCCAAAATAAGTCATTAATATACTATAAAAGGCTAAAACGCTAGCACTTGCAAAAACAAAAATAAAATAAGCTTTAAAAATAAATCTTAAGTGTAATACCATGGTATAAACTACAATAGAAATCAAAGCCCAAGTTTCTTTTGGATCCCAACCCCAATATCTTCCCCAGCTTTCATTAGCCCAAACTCCGCCTAAAAAATTTCCTATTGTAAGCATTGCAAGCCCTATTATCATAGACATTTCATTAACACAGTGTAATTTAATGATGTTTAAATCTATATTTTTATTTTTACCCCTTAAAGCAAAAAGAATTAAACTCAAAATCCCTATAATAAAACAAAGTGCTAAAAATCCATAACTTGCTGTTATAATAGAAACATGAATATTAAGCCAATATGATTTTAAAACAGGTACTAAATTCCCAATTTGAGGATCCATAAAGCCAAGATGAGCTACAAAAAGTGAAATGCCTGCTAAAAAACTCGCACCACATAAAGCCAAGAGTGATTTTTTAAAAAATATCACAGCACTTATCGCACAAGCAAAAGCTATGTAAATCATGCTTTCATAAGCATTACTCCAAGGAGCATGCCCACCTACATACCAACGAATGATTAAAGCTAGTGCATGTATGATTACACATATACTTAAAATGATGTAAAAAAATCTATATACAAAGGCAGATAAAGAAATATTTTTTAATATAGTATAAAAACTTAAAAAGAAAAACACTAACGCAAAGCTAATATAAACAAAAGTTAGATTATCAAAGATATTATAATGATTAAGCAGTATTTCAAGATCTAATCTTTCTTTTGGCGGTAAAACACTACTTCCATAGTGATTTTGAAAATCTTTTAAAGATTGTAAAAATTCATTTGCATCTTGCCATTGATTATTTTCAACACCATTGCGAACTTGTAAAAAATAGCTAACTAAAAGCATTTGTAAACGCTCTACATCTTCTTTTGCAAAAGGTAAAATTTGCACCGGAGAATACCACTTTAAACTTTGCTCATTAATATCAGGAAAAATAGTTAAAGCTTGACCGCTATAAATATAATATGCATGATTTATTTTTTCATCTAAGGCTAGCAAATCTTTATCAAAGCTAGTTCTTAATGAAGGCTTTTTGCGGTTAGCTTCTTCAACATAATTACTAAGTTTATATACCCCATTATCAAACACATCATCAAATGCTATGTATTTTTCATTTATATCTGCGCCTATTAATTCTCTTAGCTTGCTTGTTTTTGTAGCTATCATTTTGATTTTTCTAAATTCTTTAGGATAAATCATCATTGCTAGAAAAATTTGATCATAGTGAAGATTTAAAAAATTTTCTTTTTGAGTGATTTTATAAATAAATTCCATTGCCAAAGTATCTAAAGGTTTGATTCTACCATTATGATCTTGTACAAGTAATTTTGCAAAATTTAAAGAATGCTCATAGGAATTTTTTTGTAAATTTGAGATTAAATTTAAAATTTCACTTTTATTTTCTTGTGCAAAAAGTGGAGTTTGTAAATTTGCAAAAAGCAAAATAAACAATACAAAGCTTTGACCTTTTTTTAAATAAATGCTTAAACGATGAAATCTTGAGTTTTTGTCAAATAAAACCCATAAAAATCCTAAAATCAATAAAGTATAACCTATATAAGTAGGGATTTTACCAGGATCTTTATTAACTGAAAGTATAGTGCCTTGCTCATCTTGATCATAAGAGCTTTGAAAAAATCTATATCCACCATAATCAAGAACATTATTCATAAAAATATCATAATCTAAGTTAATATTATTTTGCTCATCCATGATTTGAATTTTGGAAGTGTAAGAAGATGGACTCATAGAACCTAAATAACGCTCTAGTATAAAATCTTTTAAGTGTAATGCAAAAGGAAGCTTAATTTCTCTTGGTCCCCAATTGATAGTAAAATTTTTTCCCTGTAAGTTAAAATGCACTGCTTGTTTGTTTGTAAAATTTGGATTTAAAATTATTTGCGTATTTGCTTTTTGATAATTAATATTTAATTTTAAGCTAGCAGGTGTGATAGAGTCTTTTTGTGGAGTGTATTTGATAGAGCTTATGATTAATTTTTCACCATTTAAGTCAATAGTTTTTTCAAAATGCTTTTGAGTTAGCGTGGTAAAGCTAATAGGAAATTCAAAACTAGCATTAGCATCAAAATCAGTAATTTTTATAAATTCTTCCCTAGTAACTATGGTGTTAGAGCTTTGATTTTCTCTTATATGCATTCCACCTTCTAAGCCAAAATATCTAGTAAGTCCAGCACCGATTAAAATCACTATAAAAGATAAATGCAAAAGCAAGATAGAGTATTTTTTCTTTTGAAAAAGCTTGTTGTAAAATATCACTCCGATTAAATTTAAACCTAGCAATAAATGCAACATATCAAACCAAGCATTATTATAAATTAAAGCTTTAGCTGCACTAATACCAAAATCATTTTCTATAAAGGTTGCCACAGCACAAGCTATGGCATATATACTCATTAGTAAAAAACTCATTGCAAAAGAAAAAAAATACTGCATTTTTAACCTTTAAATATTATTTTCTTTATAAAAATGTATGAGTTTTTGTGCTATGGCTGCTTCGTCTAAATTTTGATTTTCTTTTTGGTTTAAAAACTCCATTGTAGCGCTTAATCTTTTTGCGCTAATAAAACCAGGGTAATTTAACAAAGTTTGGCTGTTTTTGTTTAAAATTACAATAGTAGGGGTGGCTACTATATCATAAATACTAGAAAGTTCAGCTGTACTTAAGTCACTTTTATGGTTTTTATAAAATGTATGAATTTTTTTATAGCTTATATTTATATAATATGAGCTGTATTTGTCTTTTATAAGTTCTTGTATTTTTTTATCATTTTTAATTTCTTCTTTTAATTTATCACAATAAAGGCAGTGATTTGCGCTAAAAATGATTAAAATGTTTTTATCATCACTTTTTATATTTGTATTATCTTTAAATAAATAGGCTATTTCTTCATAAGATTTTTTATCTAAATCATTTGCTTTTTGTAAATTTTCTTTAGAAAATTGTGTACCGCTCGAGATTAAATTAGAATCAAGTTTTTCTTCATTAGAACAAGCTATAAAAAAAATACTTAAAAAACTAAGTGAGAGTATTGTTTTAAACATTTAAAATCCTTGAAAAAATTAGAAAAAGTCCTTATTCGCTATTATAGCGAATAAGGTTATAAGATAGTGTTAAAGAAAGTATAAAGCATTAAAAATAAAAATACTAAGCCAGTGATTAGCATTGCAAATCCTGCAAGTTTAGCTAAGTATTGATATGCCTTGAAATTGCTTTTATTTTCATATAAAGTGCTTAATTTTCCACTTTCTTTTAAGCGTTCATACCATACATTTCTTTCTTGTTTAATCTCTTCTTCGCTAATACTTCCTGAGAAAATCACCATATCCATAGGGAAGCGATCTGCTCTAAAATGTGTATTAAAGAAGTGAATTGCAAAAATAAATCCTGTAGCAAGTAAAGCTTCATCAGAGTGAAGTAGGGTTGCTAGATTGATTGCTTCACCTGGTAAAAATTTACCAAAGAAAGTAGGAAACCATAAAATAAGACCTGAAATACCAATGATAAACATACCCCAAAATACTGCTAAATAATCAAATTTTTCCCAATAAGTCCAGCGGTCAAATTGCGGTCTTGGTCCAAAACCAAAGAACCATTTAAAATGATCTTTCATATCTTTAAAATCTTGCCAATTTGGCATTAAAGAATCAGGTCCAAAAGTAGCTTTTAAAACTTTCATAAAGCTTATTTTACCAGTTATTGGATCCCTTGCTACATCACGGCGTTTCCAATTTACGATGATGATTTCTCCAATGTGAGAGAAAAATACTGCAAACATTACTATGGCTGAAATATGATGTATAGTTGCAGCGTTAATGATATCTCCACCCATTAAATCAATCATAGGTTTAGCCCATGCTGAATCATAGAATTTTTGCGGTAAGCCTGAGAATGCAAGACCCAAAAAGCTAACTGCCATAAAAAAATGCTGAATTCTATGGAAAGTGCTAAATCTTCTTACTCTTACTTTATCTTCATGTACTGCTTTTCTTGCTTCTTTCCATTCTTTAGGATATTTTATACGCATAGCAATTAAACGCAAGCACCAAAGTATAGTATGGGCTCCAAAGAAAACAAATACAGAGATGACTAAAATAGTCATGAATATATAAGCACCATGTAATCCAGGATATTTTTCGCCATCACTATGGTCAGCATGTGCCATCCAATTTGCGAAATTTTCATTTGCATTTGGGTGGCATGATTTGCAAGTTTGAACACGGTTAATCGGCGAGAGAGTTGAGCTTCTTTCGCTTGATTTTAAAATATTATGTTTTCCATGACAATCAGAACAAGTAGCAACACTTGGAGTTTCACCTGGAGTGCTTAAAAACATACCTTTACCATGAAAAGTCATATGAAAAGTTGCACTTTTTTGTTTATGACATTGTGCGCATTTTTGATCGACTAATTGTTTTTGTGAATAAATTCCTGAATGTTTTGGGGTAATATGAATAGAGTGACAAGTTGCACAAGATGGTTTTTCTTTTTTCTTTTGCATATCTTGAGCGGGTAAGAACTCTTGCACCCCATGAGCGCTTTTTGCTAAAGCATTGCTTGCTTTTTCATGACAAGTTGCACATTTTTGATTGATTAGGTTTTTATTTGCTGCAATATCAGCTCTAATGCCTTTACCTTTTTGAGCATGACAATCACGACAAGATGGGGTATTGCTAAATTTAAATCTTGAGTGGATAGTGTCTTTAAATTCGATAATTTCTTTAGCTTTTTCCCATTTAACTGTGTCTATTTTTTCAACTTTTCTACCTGAAGTTACCCATGATTCTATACCATCAAGCATTACAACAGAGTTTTTATAGCCAAGTTCTATAGCAACTGCAGCTGCTTGAGAAGCTTCAAATCTAAAACGATTTAAACCATAAAATACTAAATTTGCATTTTTATCATTAGGTAATAAATTTTGCCAATTTTCCACATAGGTTGATATGGAATTAGGTATATAGCCATTAGCTTGTCTATCTTGCTCTGAATTGACATCAAAAAAATAAGTATTGTTTTGATCTAGCATTTCTTGAGCTTGCGCTAAGCTAATACTTTTTACACCTTCTATTGAGCCTATTTCTCCATTAGCCTCAGCAAAAATAAATCCTGATGGCATAAAAAGAGTGGAAAGGACAATAAAAAGTCGAGTAATTAAATTTTTCAAGACTAGCTCCTTATTTTAAGGAAGAATTTTTCATTCTTCCTTTGTTTTTATTTACCATTTAGGATATTTTGTGCTTCTTGGATATAAATTAAAGCTTCTTCTATGATTTTCTTAGAATAAGCAGGTCCATGAACACCCCAAGAACCATCTTTTTCTAGTCTATCAGCTATGGCTTGAGCTTGATTAGTTAAGCTTAATACTTTTGATTTTTGCTCTATTGAAAGTTTATTTTTTTCAGCAAAAGTTTTATCAATATTTGCTATACCTTTTCTAATTTTCTCATATCCTTCTTTAACAGGGTTTTGCCACTGCATTACTTTATCATAAATCATTTCTTGATTGCTAAAGTGAAGTTTTTCAGGTAAGGTTGATTGTACAGGACTATGACAACCACTTGCACCAGGACCCATTAGGTTGATATCACTAAAACTAGTTCTACCACAACTCCACATTAAATCAAGAAAGAATCTACCTTCATCATCTCTAGCTATGGTCCAACCACCAACTTTAGGCGATCTTTCTTTGCCTTCTGGTGGATTAAGTGTTTTTGCGGTTTTATCTACTTTGATATTCCAAATATGTGAAGCTCTAACATTATCAAACCCACCTTTATCAGGGTTTTGAACCGCTCCAAAGTTTTCACAACTCATCATATTTGGCATGTGACAAGCTGTACAGCTATCTTTTGCGTGAATTCCGCCTTTTTTGAAAAAGCTTGCTTGGGTTTCATGACAATCTTTGCAAGTTTTTTTAAGTTTTGTTTTAGTATAACCGCTTTTCCAATCATTAAAAGTTACTTCATGTGGATCATGACAAGTGTTACATCTCATACCCTTATCGTAGTGTGCTGAAGAATACATTTGAGCACCTTCTGTTCCACACGCAGGACAACTTGATTTAAAATATGCGTTGAAAGGTTTTCTAGGATTGATTTTAGCATCGGTTTCATTGTATGAAAATCTTTGATGACATCTTTCACAATTTGATGGCATACCCGCACCTCTTGCTCCATAAAGATGTGCTCCAGCCCCATGGCATTCCTCGCAAGTAATACCTTTTGAGATGGTATGTTTTTGAAGTTCTTTTGGATTGCCCAGTGCTTTGTAAAATTCTTCCTTGCTTTTAAAGTCAAATTTAAAAGTATGACAGGTTTCACAATACGCAGTAGCAGGTTGGAAAACCGCTTTTTCTTTATAGGTTGCAGCATAAGAGTTTGTCCCCCATACTTGAGAGCCATTTCCTCCAAAATCTTCCATTTTAGTAGGAAAACCAGGTGCAAATGCAGCTATTTTTTGTGCCATTTCAGGGGTTAAAAACTCACTCCAAAGTCTTGAAAATTGATTGCCTCCAGCGGTTAATTTACCACTTAAATCACTCAAATTTCCATCTTCAACATGGTAAGTTCCACGCACAAGCCATCTATCTATAAAACCATATTTTGTTCTTGGTGTTCCAATGAGAGCATAAACATCATTTGGATAAATTCCATCGGGTAAAATAGTAGCTTGAGAATTATACATAGGTTTTTTCAAACCTTCAGCTCCACCAACTTCTTCCATTTCATGTGGAAAACGCACGGTTTTTGCATGACGAGAGCGCTCCCAAGAAGCATATTGAGCAGGATGGCATTCGCCACATTTTTTTGGGCCTACAAATTTGTTTGGAAAATCCAAAAAAGATTCATAAGGCAAACGATAGGTAATAGAGGCTTGCTTTAAATCATGCTCGGCAGCAAATTTAGCTCCATTTTGATTTACAACCCAATTTTCAGTTCTATCACTATGGGTAAATTTACCCACTAAACGCCCTTCTTTTTCATATTTAAAAATAGGGTGATTTTTATAAAGATAATCAAAAAATGCATCTTCTTGAGCCACATAACCATCAAGGGTTCTAGGCTCTGAAGAAGCAAAAACTTGTGTAGTCAAACTAATGCCCAATGCTAAACAAGCATAAGTGGCGACTTTAGCTAGTTTATGTTTCATAACTTCCCTTTCATGTAGTTTTGTTAAAAGATAAAAACACTCTTATTTATTATCTATTAACTTTTAAAACATAATTTTGACTATTTTTTAATAAAAATTAACTTAAAATATAATTTATTAACTTTTTATTAATTTAAATAATAAAAATTATCATATAGAAAAAGAAGTTATTTGCTAAATATTAAATTCTACTAATAGTCCCTACTACCTTACCTACAATTAAAAAGTCTCCATTTTGATAATGAACATCCGCATAACTTAGGTTAAAAGAGTGTAAATAAACTCCGCCTTTATTGCTTTTAAAAATTTGTTTGATAAATAAACCATCTCTGGTATTTACTGCAAAAACTCCACCTTCTTTAAAGCTTTTGCTTTTATCTACTAAACACAAAGAATCATCTTTGATTTCAGGCTCCATGCTATCGCCTATACATGGGATGATATCACAATCTTTAGAGCCAAAAAAATCACTTAGTTTTTCATCTATAATCACTTCTGAAAAACTTACATTATCATTTAAAGCTCCACCTCCCATAGAAGCATTAACATCATAATATTTTAAGACATTATAGTTTAGATCATGCGTTAGAGTATTACTCTCAAGGGAATCTTCATAAAAAAACGCATTGATATTAATATTTCTCTCATTTAAAAAATGAAGTATTTGTCTATAAGGTATGGAATTTCTAAATTTCATACTATAAAAGGTATCAGGATTGATATTTAGCATCTTAGCTACATCAGAATCTTTGGCGTTTTTTATTCCTTCTTTTTGGAGTATAAATTTTAATTTATCGGTAATTTCATTCATTTGCATAAAAATCCTTTTAAATAAAAAGTATTTTAGCAAATTTACTTTTATTTTGCAAGAATTCTTTTAAATTAAAAGATATTTAGCTTCCAAATTTATGGAAGCTAAAAATTATTTATTAGTCAGACTTTTGATGTATTGATCTACCATGTATAAGCCATTGCCATTATCGCTTATGAGTTTGATTTTATCTACTATACCTCTAAAAAGCGCTTCCTCTTCGTGTTGTTCGCTTACATACCATTGTAGAAAATTAAAAGTAGAATAATCTTTACTTGAAAGCATAAAATCTACAAGATTATTAATAGAAGCAGTGATACTTTGCTCATGCTCAAAAGTTTTTTCAAATACATCAAGCAATGATTTAAAATCACTATCAGGTTTTTTAACTTCTTTTAATTCTACTTTAGAATCAGTTTCATTCAAATAAGTGATGAGTTTTCTAGCATGATCACTTTCTTCTCTTGCATGCTCGAACAAAAACGCCCCTGCACCATCAAAACTATGCTCATAGCACCATGAACTCATACTCAAATACAAATTTGCCGCATACATTTCTTTATTAATTTGCTCATTTAATAAAGCTACTACTTCTTTTGAAAGCATTTTCTCTCCTTTAAGTGTTATTGCTTTATTATATTAATATAGTTTTATTAAAAAGATATTAATAATAAAAAAATTATTTTGTATTTTTTATACTAAAAGAAAAAACACTGCCTTTTTGTGGGCTAGATTGAATTTTTAAAGAACTTTTGTGTAAAGTGAGTATTTTTTTAACTAAAAACAATCCTAGTCCAAAAGAATTGTTTTGGCTAGTATTGATTTTATAAAATTTTTTTGTGATTAATTTTAAGTATTTTTCCTCTATGCCTATGCCTTGATCTTGTATAGTAAATTCTTGGTTTTTAACTTCAATAAAAATATCTTTTTGACTATATTTTAGTGCATTGCTAATGAGATTAATAATAACTTGCTCAATGAGAAAAGAATCTGCTTTTATGAAAGTTTGCTCTCCTTGAATTTTAATCCTGCTTTCATTAAAATTTTCAACAATATTTTTACTTAAAGCATATAAATCAAAATTTTCTTCATTTAAAGATGTGATATTTAAATTAAAAACAAAATTTAGTTTGTGTGTTAGTTGGTTGATTTTTATGCTTTGCTTGTGAATTTTTTCAAGCATAAATTTTCTCATAGTTTCATCATTATGTTCTTTTTCTAAAGATTGCAAACTTAAATTTATAACACTTAAAGGATTTTTTAACTCATGTGAAATAGCACTGATTAAATTTGAAAGTTGAGTGTTTTTCATTTTAATTTTTTTGGCTTGTTTTTTATTTTGTAATTCTTTCTCATAAAATAATTTTTTTATTTTTAATAATCTTAAATTTAAAGAATTTAAATCATAAAAAAAGTTCTTTGTAAAATGAAATTCTGATTGATTCTTTATATTTTTAATAAACAAAAGTAATTCTTGAAAGTATTTTTTAAAAAAGTTAAATATAAAAATATATATTGCAGTTAATACTGCTAAAAAAAGCAAAAAAATCAAAATATTTTTTATCCAAAAATCTTGTATTTTTGCATTTATTTTTGGATAAACAATGATGATGTATTTATATCCTTCATATTGATAAGCTTTATAATAAATTTCTTTATTATTAAAAAATTCATGTGTAAAATCTGCGTTAAATTGATTTTTAAAAAAATCAAAATCATCTAAAGATGAGATGGTTTTTCCATCTTTTTTGATTATAAAATCTGCTCTTGTTTGTTGAGAAAATTCTTGAATGTTGTTTGTATTGAGTGTTTTTATAATGCTAAATTTTAATGTATCATTCAAAGTTTTTAATTTTTGCTTATAAGTGCTTTTTATAGTGTTATTTATATATTGCTCATTAACAAAATAAAACAATCCTATAAAAAATATACAAAAACATATAAAAAATAAAGCAAAAAAATTTCTGATTTTTAACACAATTTATAACCCACCGAGCGCACTGAAATGATATTTTCTTTAATTTGTGGAATTTTTTGTTTTAATCTTAAAATAGCCGTATTGATTGTCTTATCGCTTGTTGTGTCATTTTTCCATACCTGCTCACTTAAAAATTGACGGCTTAGAAGTTGATTTTTGTGATTAAAAAAACACTTGAGTAATTCTACATCTAGGGTTGATAAATTTTCAAATGTATTTGTTTGATGAATTAATTTCCTTTCTTCTATATATAAAGTAAAATCTTGATAAGAAATTTGTTCTTTTGGAGTTTTATTTCTTTTAGTTACGGCTTTGATTCTAAATAAAAGTTCATTAAAATCAAAAGGTTTGCATATATAATCATCACAGCCTTGCTCAAAACCTTCTAAAATATCTTTTTGTAAAGTCTTTGCACTAAGAAAAATCACAGGCTCCATATAACCTTTTTTTCTTAATTGTTTTATCATCTCTACACTATCGCCACTTGGTAAATTTCTATCCATGATGATTAAGTCTATTTCATTTGTATCTAGAAAGGTTTCTAAGTCAAAAAAATCAAAATAATTATAAATTTTTATATTTTCTTGACTAAGTCTTAAACTAATTAACTCATTTAAATCTTTATCATCTTCTATCAAAATAACATTTAGCATATAAAATTATATCAAAAAATACATGTATCCAAAATGTTTCCAAGTTTTTTTAAATTTTCATTACTTTTTTAAAACAAGGAGAAAAAATGAAAAAACTTTTGGCTTTAAGTGTGGCTACCTTTGTTAGTTTAAACGCAGCAGAATTAAAAATAGCAGGTTCATCTACTGTCTATCCTTTTACTTCTTTTGTTGCTGAAGAGTATGCTTCTATAAAAAATACAAAAACACCTATAGTTGAAAGTCTTGGCACAGGCGGTGGTTTTAAAGTGTTTTGCGAGGGAATTACTGATATTTCTAATGCTTCAAGAGCAATCAAGCCAAGTGAATTTGAAACTTGTAAAAAATCAGGTGTGAGTGATATAGTCGGGATTATGATAGGTTATGATGGCATAGTTTTAGCTCAAAATAAAATCAATGCTCCATTAAATATAAGCTTACATGAGTTATTTTTAGCTTTGGCCAAAGAAATTCCACAAGATGGAAAATTAGTCCCAAATCCTTATACAAATTGGCAACAAATCAATAAAAATCTACCAAATAGAAAAATTACAATCTATGGTCCTCCATCAAGTTCAGGAACAAGAGATAGTATAGAAGAGCTTGTAATGGTAGATATTTCTAAAAAAATTCCTGAATATAAAGGTGCATATAAAACTATACGCCAAGATGGAGCATTTATACCAAGCGGAGAAAACGATAATTTAATTGTTTCAAAACTTTCTGTTGATAAAGAAGCTTTTGGGCTTTTTGGATACGGATTTTTAGCTAGCAATGATGATAAGATTAATGCAGTTGATATTGATGGTGTAAAAGCTGATGAGAAGAATATTTCCGAAGGAAAATATAAACTAGCTCGTTCTTTGTTTATATATATGAATGCTAAGAAAAATCCAGAAGTATTTGAATTTGCAAAAATTTATATGAGTGATGATTTAGCTAAAAGCGGAGCAGAATTAGAAAAAATAGGATTGGTTCCTTTGGATGAAAAAACTTTAAAACAAACCCAAAAACATATAGAAGAAAAAGGTTTATTAACTGATGAGCTTGTTAAAGCAGGGAAAGTTTTTTAATTTTTAGGATGAAAAATTGATAAAAGAAAAAATAATAAAATTAACGCTTTTTCTTTGTGCTTTTGTTAGCGTAGTAGTAAGCTTTGCTATTATGCTAACTATTTTAATAGAGGCATTAAAATTTTTTCAAAAAGAAAGCGTATTTACTTTTTTATTCTCAAGTCAGTGGGCAGCAGATGCTGCATTTGTAGGTGCTGATGGAAGTAGCAAGCATGGGGTTTTTGGTGCTTTGAGTTTATTTTGGGGAACTTTTTATATTTCATTAATAGCAATGCTAACAGCCTTACCTTTAGGTGTAATGTGTGCTATTTATCTTGGAGTATTTGCAGGTAAAAAATCTAAAAACTATTTAAAACCTATTTTAGAAATCATAGCAGGAATTCCTACTGTAGTTTTTGGATTTTTCGCAGCCATAGTTGTAGCTCCTTTTATAGTGTGGTTTTTTTCTCTTTTTGGTATAGAAGCTAGTTTTCAAAGTGCCCTAGGTGCAGGTTTTATCATGGGTATTATGATAGTTCCTATAGTGGCTTCACTCTCACAAGATTGCATTGAAGCTGTAAGTTTAAAAAGGATAAACGGAGCTTATGCTTTAGGTATGACTAAAAAAGAAGTTGTTTTTGCAGTAATTTTACCAGAAGCAATGCCAGGTATAGTTGCAGCTTGTCTTTTAGGACTTTCAAGAGCTTTAGGTGAAACAATGATTGTTGTTATGGCTGCTTCATTGCGTCCAAATTTAACAATGAATTTTTTAGAAGATATGACAACAGTGACTGTAAAAATAGTAGAAGCATTAAGCGGTGATCAAGCTTTTGATAGTTCTTTAGCTTTAAGTGCATTTTCTTTAGGGCTTGTGCTTTTTATTATTACATTAATCATTAATATTTTTAGCGTTTATTTGATAAATCGCTTCCATAAAAGGAAAAATTTATGAAAAAACTTTTTAAACAAAGAAAAAAAGCTTCAAAAAATTTCAAAAGATTCTGTAAAATGGGGCTTTATATAAACCTTATTTTTCTTTGTATTTTTTTATCAAGCGTAGGGTATCTTGGGATAGGAGCTTTTAAGCAAACTTACATTTATGCCCAGGCTGATAGAAATAGCCCTTCATATGAGCTTTTATCGCGTGCTGAACAAAGGAAAATAAGAACAGGTCAAATCAAAGAAAAATCTTGGCTTTTAGCAAATTCTGAAGTTGATCAATATATGAAAAAAAACTACAATAAACTAAGCGATGAACAAAAAACTTTAGTTGATGAATTAGTTCAAAAGCAAGAAATCAAACTAAGTTTTAACACAAATTTTTTCCTTAATGGAGATTCTAAATCACCTGAAAATTCAGGAATTTTTGCTTCTGTGGTTGGAACTTTACTTGTGATGATAGTATGTATGGTTGTAAGTATCCCAATAGGAGTTGGAGCAGCTATTTATTTAGAAGAATTTGCTCCGCAAAATGTATTTACGCATTTTATAGAAGTGTGTATTAATAACCTTGCAAGTATTCCTAGTATTTTATTTGGACTTTTAGGACTTGGGGTGTTTATTAATCTTTTTGGGATGCCTCGTTCTAGTGCTTTAGTTGGAGGATTAACTTTGGCTATTATGAGCTTACCTATTATTATTGTTTCAACTAAAGCTGCCTTAAAAAGTGTGGATATTAATATGAAAAATGCAGCATATGCTTTAGGCATGACTAAAATTCAAATGATAAAAGGTATTATGCTACCTTTGGCAATGCCTATGATTTTAACAGGTTCTATTTTAACTTTAGCTCAAGCTATTGGTGAAACCGCACCTTTGATGATTATAGGTATGATAGCTTTTATACCTGATGTGGCAAATAGTGTTTTTGCACCAACAAGTGTTTTACCTGCTCAAATTTTTTCATGGTCAGCTATGCCAGAGCGTGCATTTTTAGAAAGAACAGCAGCAGGGATTATAGTGCTTTTATCTCTTTTGGTGATTTTAAATTTAGCAGCAATACTTTTAAGAAGATATTTTCAAGGAAAATTAAAATGATAGCAAAAACAACAAATCTAAATTTATTTTATGGTAAAAAACAAGCTTTATTTGATATTAATATGGAAATTCAAAAAAATAAAATCACAGCTTTAATAGGTGCTTCAGGCTGTGGAAAATCCACATTTTTGCGTTGTTTTAATAGGATGAATGACAAAATAGCAAAAATCGATGGTCTTGTTGAGATTGATGGAAAAGATGTTAAAAATCAAGATTTAGTCGTGCTTAGAAAAAAAGTTGGAATGGTATTTCAACAACCTAATGTTTTTGTAAAAAGCATTTATGATAATATTTCTTATGCTCCAAAACTCCATGGGATGATTAAAAACAAAGATGAAGAAGATGCTTTAGTGGAAGATTGTCTTAAAAAAGTAGGGCTTTTTGAGGAGGTAAAGGATAAACTAAAACAAAATGCTCTAGCACTTTCAGGTGGTCAGCAACAACGCCTTTGTATAGCAAGAGCTTTGGCTATAAAGCCAAAATTATTACTTTTAGATGAACCAACTTCTGCACTTGATCCTATATCTTCAAGCGTTATAGAAGAGCTTATTAAAGAATTAAGTCATAATCTTTCCATGATCATGGTAACGCATAACATGCAACAAGGTAAGCGCGTGGCTGATTATACTGCATTTTTTCATCTAGGCAAACTTGTAGAATTTGGAGAGAGTAAAGAATTTTTTGAAAATCCAAAACAAGAAAAAACAAAAGCTTATTTAAATGGAGCTTTTGGATAATTTTTATTTATTTAGAAATTTTGATGATATAATTAATCAAAATTTCTAAAAGGCTTAATATGCTTAAAAACCAAACCTATTTTATAAACTCTTGTGATGATGTAGAATTAAATATAAAAAGAGAAAGTAAATTAGAATATAGAATTACTTATGATGATAGTAAGCAAATGAAAGCTATTGTTTTTATCATAGGTGGATATGGAGCAAATGCAAATATACATTTTCTAGAAAGTTATAGAAATTTTATAGCTAAAAAATTTGATGTAGTAGCTGTAAATGTATTTTATCATTGTTTTTGCCAAAGAGTTTCTGATGTGGACAAATATAGTGCAACTACTACTTTTATGGAAGATGATTTACCTTTTTTGAAAGAAGTTTTAGAAAATTTCAAAATTCAATCAAGTAAATTAGATACCAATAATGCTCATATACATTATGATTATTTGTATCATACCATTACTAATTTAAAAAATAATAAAATTTTAAATCAAGATTATAAAGCACATATTTATGGAAGTTTTATCCCACCTAACAATGAGTATAATAATTTTGCCATTATGCCTGCAATCGATCATATCAATGCCTTAAAAGATATAATGAAAAATTATCCTCAATTTAAATCTTTACCTAAAATTTACGGGGGGGGGGTCATACGGTGGCTTAGTGGCATTAATGTGTGCTAAAATAGCTCCTTGGTATGTAGATGGAGTAATAGATAATTCAGGTGCTGCATTGCCTCCGTTAAATTATGTAATCGGAAAAGAAGTAAAAAGTTATGATTGTAAAGTTGGTAATGAAAATATAATAATTTATAGCACTATAAAAACTCATTGGACACGCAAAAACCCAAACTCACCTTATTATTTTGCTGATGAAAATTATTTAATAAGAGCTTTACTTAATAAAGATCATTTGATTTTGCAAGCTCAAAAGAATAAAAATATTATTTATACAAGTTATCATAGTGCTAAAGATGATTTAACTCCAGCTGATCATAAAATTTCTATGATAGAAATTTTAAAAGCTTTAAACTATGAAGTAGATTTTCATCTAATAGATGAAAAAGATATAGATGGTAAATTTATTAAAAATTTAACTCATGGGTGTGGAATTCCTGATAAGGCATTATTTAATAAAGAATTACCTATTATGCTTGAAAAATTAAAAGATAAAACATTTAGTATGAAAAAAGATAGTATATCTTATCCTTGTAAAAATAAAGTTTTTACCTTTAAAGATGAAAATGATAAATTTGTTTTAGAAATATTATAAAGCTTATAAAAAGTAATTTTTAAGTAAAATTACTTTTTACTTTCAAAAGATTATTATCAAAAAGAGTATTTATGGCAAGCAAACAACTTTCACTCAAACATCTTAGTATGCCTATATTGCTTGAAATGTTTTTAAGATATTTTTCTTTGATTATCAACACCGTTATGGTTTCGCAGTATTCTAACTTTTTAGTTGGAGCCATGGGTGCGGGTAATCAAGTAGCAGATTTATTTATCATTATTTTTAGTTTTTTAAGTGTGGGTTGTAGTGTAGTGATCGCTCAAGCTTTAGGAGCTAAAGATTACACTCTAGCAAGAAAGGCAATTCATCAAAGTTTATTTTTAAATGCTTTGCTTGGTTTTGTGTGCGGAAGTTTGATTTTATGGCATGGAGAGTTTTTACTCTATCTTTTACAAATTCCAAATGAGCTTTTAAAGAATAGTGAAATTTACTTGCACATGCTTGGAATTTGTTTGTTTTTTGATGCTATGGGTATAGTTTTGGCTGCTATTATTAGGGTGTACAATATGGCTTATTGGGTTATGTTTACTACCTTATTGATGAATGTTGTGATATTTATAGGAAATTTTTATGTATTACATTTTACCAAACTAGAGCTTTTTGGAGTAGGGCTTAGTAATATACTTGGGCGTTTGGTCGCCTTTGGTATGCTTGTAGCAATACTTAGTTTTAAACTCAAAATTCATCTTAAAATTAAAGAGATGATAAGCCTTGAAAAAGTGGTACTTAAAAAGATTTTTAACATCGGTGGTTTTGCAGCAGGAGAGCATTTGATATGGTTTATACAATACACCATAGCTTTTGCTTTTGTAGCAAGTTTGGGTAAAGAAAATTTAAGCGTTCAAACGATTTATTTTCAAATTTCTTTGCTCATCATGCTAGTAGGGCAAGCTATAAGCGTAGCCAATGAAATTATCATAGGTAAACTAGTCGGCGCAAAATACTTAAATGTGGCCTATAAACATACTTGGATAGCTTTGTATTTTAGCGTGGTTGCAAGTGCTTTTGTGGCTTTACTTAATTATGTTTTGCAAGATTTTACCATGGGTGTAGTAAAGCTTGAAGAGAGTTTAAAAGAGCTTATGATACCACTTTTTACTCTTTCAATCTTCTTAGAAATCTCAAGAACTTTTAATATAGTCATGGTAAATTCACTAAGAGCAAGTGGTGATGCGAGGTTTCCGTTTTTAAGTGGAGTGGTATTTATGCTTGGAGTTTCTTTACCGGTTGGCTATGTGCTTTGTTTTTATGCTGGACTTGGAATTTTAGGAGTTTGGATAGGTTTTTGTGCAGATGAGTTTTTGCGCGGTATAGTAAATTCATATAGATGGAAAAGTAAAAAATGGCAAGGCAAAGCACTAGTATAAAAGGAATTTTAGAATTTAAAGAATTTCGTTTTGTTTTTGAAAAGAAAAAACTTAAATACTTAAGACTTAGGATAGATAGAGATTTAAATTTCAAACTTAGCATACCGCTATATTATGAGCAAAGAGATGTTTTAAGATTTTTAGAAAAAAATGAAAGTTGGATTAGAGCCAAAGAAAAAGAACTTTCTTTAAAAAGAGTAGTTTTAGCAAGTGATGAATTGTATTTTTTAGGTAAAAAATACAAGCTAGTTTTTAACGAAAATCATAAAAAAGTTCTTATAAAAAAAGATAAAATTTTTGCAAAAAATCAAAAAGCCTTAGATCTTTTTTTAAGGCGTAGTGCTAGAGTGATTTTTGAGTATTTTATAAAAAAATGGCAATTTGTCCACAAGAGAAAGGTACAAAGAATTTGCATTAAAGAAATGATTTCAAGATGGGGTTCTTGTAATCATCAAAAAGCATACATAAACTTAAATTTAAAACTCATGCAAAAACCTATAAAAGCTATAGAATATGTGATTTTACATGAACTTATACATTTAATCTACCCACATCATCAAAAAGAATTTTATGATTTTTTATATAAATTTATGCCTGATTATAAAGCAAGAGAAGTTTTTCTAAAAAGTCTTATTTTTTAAGTATATTTTTAAGCTTTCCTTAGAATTAAAATTGTTATATTTATATTTTTAAAAATTTAATTTTAAGGTTTTAAACTTGCTTTTAGAAATTACTTTTGATTATAAATCTAAAAATGATATTTTTGAGTATTTGTTAGCTTATTATGCTAAAGATTATGTGTATGATTATGAGCAAAAAGATGAAAAAATCATCATTAAGATTAAAGGCGAAAAAGATGAAATTCAAGCCTTTTGCTCTAATTTAGAAAATATTAGCCATAGTGTTTTTTTAAACAAATTTGACTTAAAAGTTATAGAAGAAGATTTTACACCTATAAAAAAAGAAAAAACCTTCACCAAAAGAAGTTTTTTAACAAGACTTAATGCAAATGCTTATACTAATGGCGAGCTTTTAGAAAATGAATGGGGTATTTTTGTAGAAGAAGAATTTAAAATAGAAGAAGATTTTATAAAAATCACTAAAGAAAATTTCTACGATAATTTAAAAAAAGCCTTGGAAAAATTAAAAAACAAAGAAAAAATGCATTTTAAAAGTCCAAAAGGAATATACGCTTTTGAAATTTTTAATGAAGCATTGGATGATTTTTTAATACCTTGCGACCCAAAACATATCAATGCATTTTTTTCTTGTAATAACGAGCAATTTAAAATCTTAGCAGGGGTTGAAAAGCCTCTAATGAAGCTTAAATTTAATGCTATTTTTAGACAAAATCATCAATTAAATCATGAATATTTTAAAATAAAAATATATGATAATCTTTTCTTGTTTGCCTTGTGTTTTGAGCTTGAAAAAGAAGGAATTAAGTTTTTAAATTTTAAAAAGCTAGAACATTTTGAAGATGATTTTGAAGTAGCTTTAATCGAAAATGAGCTAGTAGTTTGCGGGGGTTATGATTATATTTTACCTGAGTTTAAAAATTTGATTTTTCAAAAAGAAGATAAAAATTTTGCAAGAATTTCTTGTATATTGTCTGATTTTAAAGACAAAAAGCCTTTGCTTTTAGAACTTAGTAAAAAATATGATGATATTATTTTACTTGATAAAGAAATCAATCTTTTAAAACTAAATTTACCAAAAAGCTTTGATGAGTTTTATGAAACTATAAGTCAAGATGATGTTGCTAAGAGATTATTAGCTAATTATGAAAAAGAATTTACCCTAGTGCGAAAAGAACTAAACATGGCTAATAATTTTTTTAATCTTTTTGGCATGGTAGGGATGATTTTAGAGCTTGGTAAAGACGAGAAAAAAGCAGCATTAGCACTTTTGGCCTTAGCAGATGAGAGTAAAATGGCAAAAGGTGTTAGGATAGATTTTAAGCTTAATGAGCAAAAAGAATTTGATTACACTAAGACCTTAAGAAGTGTGATGAGTTTTAAGCTTGCTGGAGTAGAAAATCAAATCATAGCCTTAGGCGTTGTTGAGAGTTTGGCGTATTTTTTAAGAGATTTATTTGATGATTTAAAGGCTAAAGAGCAAGTTGATTGTGCCGTGCTTAGTGGGAGTTTGTTTGAGCATAAAAGCCTTAGTAAAAATGTATTTAAACACATACCATTTTTTAAGTTAAGCGATGTCCCACTTTGGATATGAAATTCATATTAAAGGGTTAGTGCAAGGCGTTGGCTTTCGTCCTTTTGTTTTTAACATAGCTAAAGAGCTTAATTTAAAAGGTGAAGTTTATAATAATAGCTTAGGTGTTGTTATAATCCTTGAGTGTAGCAATGATGAATTAAAAATTTTTAAAGAAAAACTTTTTGCTAATTTACCACCTTTAGCTAGGATAGATGATTTTAATTTTTCTTATAAAAAACTTCAAAAAACTTATAATGAATTTATCATAAGTACTTCACAAGATAGTGAAAAATTTAGCCCGATTTTAAGCGATTTTGCTCTTTGTGAGGATTGCTATAATGAATTTTACGATGAGAAAAATCCGCGTTTTAAATATCCATTCATCACTTGCACAAATTGCGGGCCAAGATTTTCTATTATAAAAAAACTCCCATATGATAGAGTTAATACGACTATGGATGAGTTTAAAATGTGTTCTTTTTGTCAAAGCGAGTATGAAGATCCTACTAATCGTCGTTTTCATGCCCAACCACTCTCATGCCCAAAATGTAAAATTACTATTTTTTTAAAAGATAAAAATCAAAATATTTTAGCCAAAGATGAAAAAGCTTTTATCTTGCTTGCAAAGCTTTTAGAAGAAGGTAAAATCATAGCTTTTAAAGGTATGGGTGGGTTTCATTTAATTTGTGATAGCACAAATAAAAATGCTATAAATGAACTTAGAATACGCAAAAATCGTCCTAAAAAGCCTTTTGCTATCATGGTAAAAGATCTTAAAATGGCTCAAGAATTAGCTTTTATTAATAAAGCTGAAGCAAAACTTTTAACTTCAAATTTAAAACCCATAGTTATTTTAAATAGCAAAAATATCCATAAAAGCTTAGCACCAGATACCAATAAAATAGGTATTATGTTAGCTTATATGGGAACGCATTTAATGCTTTTTGAACATTTTAAAAAACCTATCATTGCAACAAGTGCTAATTTAAGCTCACAAAGCATTATTTATGAAGAAACAAAACTTTTAGAGCAACTTAGTGATGTGTTTGATTTTTATCTTGATTATGATAGAACAATACACAACTCAAGCGATGATAGCATTGCTCAAGTTATTAGCGAAAAAATTATGTTTTTAAGGACTTCAAGGGGTCTTAACCCACTTTATATCAATACAGCAAGTATTTTTAATACAAAAGAAAATATTCTAGCTCTAGGAAGTGAGTTAAAAAACGAATTTGCATGTTTTTTTAAAAATCAAATTTTCATTTCTCCTTATATAGGCGATATGAAAAGTTTAGACATACAAGAGAGATTTTTTAAAATTTTAACTTTCTTTCAAAACTCTTATAAACTAAATTTTGATCAAATTTTAAGCGATAAACATCCACAATTTAACTATGTAAAAGAATTTAAAGATTATAAAAATTTTCGCGTGCAACATCACTATGCACATTTGTGTGCTTGTTTATTTGAACACAAAATTTACAAAAATGATGTTTTAGCCTTTGTTTTTGATGGAACAGGTTATGGAGATGATGGAAAAATTTGGGGTGGGGAGATTTTTAGAGCGAGTTTAAAAAGCTATGAAAGGCTAAATCATTTTAAAAATTTCAAACTAATTAATGCAGATATTAAAAATATCGCAAATTTAGCTTTAGCTTTGATTTTTGATTTTAATTTAGAAAGCAAAGCTAGCGAGTTTTTAGCTAAATTTTCTCAAGTAAAATTAAATAATCTTAAAAAAATTCACGCTCAAAGCTCTTTATATACGAGTTCTCTTGGTAGGATTATTGATGCTTTTGGCGCTTTTGCTTTTGATATACAAAAGCTTGATTATGAAGCACAAATTGGGCTTTTGATGGAAAAATATTATGATAAAAATCTTGATTATAGTTACAAATTTGACATCAATGAAAAAGAAATTTGCTTTAAAAATGCTTTTTTGCAAGCTTTAGAAGATAAAGATAAAGTTAAAATTAGCACAGGTTTGCTAAATGGCATTGCAAATTTAATTATAGAATATTCAAAAAAATTTAAAGAAGAAGTGCTTTTATGTGGTGGGGTATTTCAAAACAAAACCTTGCTTGAAATTTTAGATCGAAAAAATTTTGCTTATAAAACTTCTTTGCAATTTCCTTGCAATGATAGTTCTATCGCACTTGGGCAACTTGTGCATTATTTATCTTTAAAAACTTAATAAAACTCATATTTTTTTAATACTTTTTTATATACAATAAAATAAAAATATAAAGGAAAGATTATGTGTAAAGATTGCGGTTGTTCTATTAATGGACATGAACATCATCATGATCACCATCATGAAAATCCAGTTTTAAAAGATGAAAAAACTATTAATGTTATTAGTAAAATTTTATCAAAAAATGATCATCAAGCAGCTCATAATAGAGAGCATTTTAATGAGTATAATACTCTTTGTATTAATTTAATGAGTTCCCCAGGAAGCGGTAAAACAACGCTTTTAGAAGAAACTATAAAAACTTTAAAAGATGATTTAAAAATAGCTGTGGTTGAAGGAGATTTAGAAACTAATAATGATGCAAATCGCATTATTAAAGCAGGAGGCTTAGCTCATCAAATTACTACAGGACAAACTTGTCATTTAGATGCTTTTATGGTGCATGAAGCTTTACATCATTTTAAACTTAGTGAACTTGATATAGTATTTGTTGAAAATGTGGGAAATTTAGTATGTCCTGCAAGTTATGATTTGGGCGAGCATTTAAATGTAGTTTTACTTTCAGTAACAGAAGGTAGCGATAAGGTAGAAAAATATCCAGTGATGTTTAGAAAGGCTGATTTATTGGTCATTACTAAAGCCGATTTAGCTCAACATTTTGACTTTGATTTCAAAGCAGCTTCTATGGCCGCTAAAAGGCTAAATCCTAAAATAGATATTATGATTTTAGATAGCAAAACAAAAACAGGATTTGATCTTTGGATAAATTATCTAAAAATGAAAAAGGAGCTTAGCTAATGTGTCTTTCTATACCTTCTAAAATTTTAGAAATTGATGAGCTAAATTCAGCCATAGTAGAAACTTTAGGGGTTAAAAGAAGAGTAAGTTTGGATTTAATAAGTGAGCCTTTAAAAGTAGGCGATTATGTGCTTATACATGTGGGTTTTGCTATGGAGAAAATCGACACTCAAGCTGCGCAAGAGAGTTTAAAAATTTATGCTGATATAGCAGAGAAAATGCAAAATGGACAAATCGATGAAAATGAAGGCGATATGGGGCTAAAAAATGGATTTAATTAATGATTTTAGAGATAAAGAAAGAATTTTAGCCCTAAAAGAACTTATTGCTTCTAAAATTACTAAGCCTATTAATATCATGGAAATTTGCGGTGGACATACGCATAGTATTATGAAATTTGGTTTGCCTGATTTATTGCCAAAAGAAATTAATTTTGTTCATGGCCCAGGCTGTCCTGTGTGTGTTATGCCAAGAGAGCGTATTGATGTAGCTTTAAAACTTGCAAGTATGCCAAATACTATCTTTTGTGTATTAGGCGATATGCTTAAAGTGCCAGGAAGTTATGAAAGCTTAATTGATCTTAGAGCTAAAGGGGCTGATATTAGAGCACTTTATACACCTTTGGATGTGATAGATATAGCTTTAAAAAACCCTGAAAAAAATATAATCTTTTTTACCATAGGTTTTGAGACAACTACACCTATGAGTGGGGTAATTATAGAAAAAGGTATAGCTTTAAATTTAAAAAATTTATTTTTTCATATTAATCATGTGTTGGTTCCACCTGCAGTAGAAGCTATCATGCAAGATGAAAATGTAAAAATTGACGCCTTTTTAGGGCCTTCCCATGTAAGCGTTATCACAGGATCAAATATTTACGAACCTATTGCTAAAAAATACAAAACTCCTATAGCAGTGAGTGGTTTTGAGCCAGTTGATATAATGCTTAGTGTATTAAATATAGTAGAGCAAATAAATGCAAATACTTTTGAAGTTTATAATGAATATCACAGAGTAGTTAGTAAAGAGGGAAATTTAAAAGCTAAGGCTTTAGTGGAAAAATACTTTAAACCATGTGATTTTGAATTTAGAGGTCTTGGAGTGATTGTAAATGGCGGGCTTTGTCTAAAAAATGAATTTGCACACTTAGATGCTAGCAAAGTGTTTGATTGTAAAGTACAAAGTAAAAACGAAAGCAAGGCTTGTATTTGTGGTCAAATTTTAAGAGGCTTAGCTAAGCCTTACGATTGTAAGGTGTTTGCAAAAGCTTGCACTCCAAAAAATCCCATAGGTAGCTGTATGGTTTCTAGTGAAGGAGCTTGCGCGGCTTATTATAAATACTATCAAGATAAGGCATAAAATGAAGCAAATTACTTTAGCCCATGGTGGCGGTGGCGAAGAAATGAATGCTTTGATAAGTGAAATTTTTTCTATTTTTGAAAATGATGTTTTAAAAGAAGCAAATGACGCTGCTATTTTAGATGATTTGGCTTTTAGTACTGATTCTTTTGTATTAAATCCTATCTTTTTAAAAGATATAAATATAGGAAAATTAGCAGTTTGTGGTAGCGTAAATGATGTATTAATGGTGGGAGCAAAACCACTATATTTATCATTAGCTTTAATTTTAGAAGAGGGTTTTGAGCTAGAAAAGTTAAAAATTATACTAAAATCTATAAAAGAAGAATGCGATAAAGCGGGAGTAAAGCTAGTTTGCGGGGATACTAAAGTTGTTCCTAAAAATAAAGGCGATGAAATATACATTAATACTTCATGTATAGGTAAAAATATACAAAAAATCAATACCAAAAACTTAAAAAGTGGTTGTAGTATCTTAGTTTCAAGGGATATTGGAGCTCATGGTTGTGCGGTTTTGGTTGAAAGAAATAATTTAGAGGCAAATATCCAAAGTGATTGTAAAAGCTTAAAAGATGAAGTTTTAACACTTTTAAATGCAAATATTTCCATAAAAGCAATGCGTGATGCTACGCGTGGTGGGCTTAGTGCAGTTTTAAATGAATGGACTAAACTAAGTAATTTAGAGCTTTTAATATTTGAAGAAAAAATCCCAGTTTGTGATGAAGTTTTAGGGGTTTGTGAGCTTTTTGGGTATGAGCCTTATGAGCTTGCAAATGAAGGAACTTTTATTATTTGTGTAGATAAAAAAGATGAACAAAAAGCATTAGAAATTTTAAAACAATTTAATACTAATGCAGCTATTATAGGTGAAATCACAGCTAATAAAAAAGCAAGAGTGGTTTTAGAAAATGCTTATGGAGCAAAACGCATTTTAGAAGCTCCAAAAGGCGAACTTTTACCAAGAATTTGCTAATGCATGAGTTAAGTATTACAGAATCTTTGCTAGAACTTTGTGAAGAATATGCTCAAGGAAAAGTTGTTGAAGAAGTGCATGTTAAAATAGGGCGTTTAAGTGGGGTTGAACCTCCACTTTTGCAAAGAAGCTTTGAAACTTTTAAAGAAAATAGCCCCTTATGTAAAAATGCTAAATTTATTATGCATATTCAAGAAGTAGTAGTTGAGTGTCAAAAATGCCATTTTAGTGGAGTACTTGAAAATAATATCTTTTGGTGCCCAAAATGCGAAGATAAAGATTTAAAAATCATAGACGGGGAAGAGCTTTATCTTATGCAGCTTGTTTTAAAAGAAAATGAGGATTTCGAAAATAATGACAAATAAGGAAATTATCTTAGGTGCGGGTTGTTTTTGGTGTACTCAAGCTGTGTTTGATGAAATCAAAGGCGTAGTTTATACAGAAGTAGGTTATAGCGGTGGTAAGCCAAATCCAAATTATGAAAGCGTGATAAATGGTGATGGGAATATAGAAGTAGCTAAGATAATTTATGATGAAAAACAAATTTCATTAGAAAAAATCTTAGAAAGTTTTCTCAAAATGCACGATCCAACAAGCTTAGATAAACAAGGAGCTGATGAAGGAACGCAGTATAGATCAGTTATTTTTTATCAAACTAATGAGGAGTTAAAAATTATTAGCAATTTTTTACAAAAAGCACAAAAATATTACACTAAAGACATAGTTACACAAGTTTTAAAACTAGAAAAATTTTATAAGGCTGAAAACTATCATCAAAAATATTTTAAAAATAATCCTAGCCAAGCTTATTGTAGATTTGTTATTGCTCCAAAATTAGAAAAGGTTAATTGCTAATATTGTTTTTAAGTATTTTTGCAGTTAGATTTAAAAGCCTTTTGCAGGCTTTTAAAATTTAGTGGCAACCACAACCACCACATCCACAACTTTGACTAAAGAAATTTTCTAAAGCTTGCATATTAGGAAGTTCTGTTACTTCATTTATTAATTCTTTATAAGCAACTACGCCATCTTTAAGTACAAACACTGCTCTAGCTAAAATTCCCTCAAGTGGACCATCAGCCATTAAAACACCATATTTTTCACCAAATTCTTTAGAAACAAAATCACTCGCAACAGTTAAATTATCTATACCTTCAGTTGAGCAAAAACGACCCATAGCAAATGGTAAGTCCATACTAACTACGATTACTTCTACACCGCTTGCTGCTGCTTTTTTATTAAATTCTCTAGCTTCGGTTGCACATACTGGGGTATCAAGGCTTGGTACGCTGATAATAATTTGAGTTTTACCTTTTGGAGCAATTTCAACACCTGAAAGATCTTTGGCTTTTAAAGTGATATTTGGAGCCATGTCACCAACTTGGATGTTGTTTCCTTTTAAATTTACTTTATTTCCTTTGAATAATACACTATTCATTTTTTCTCCTTGAATGATTTTTATTAATCATAATATAAAAAGATTAATAAAGTCTTATTTTTATTCTTCTTTGCACATACCTGCTTCGATTAGAAAACACGAGGGTTGATAATTGCTTTTTTTAATCTTATCATATTTTGCATAGCTTAAGTATAAAGTATCTTTAGCTCTAGTTACAGCTACATAAAAAAGCCTTCTTTCTTCTTCCAAACTTCCACCCATGCTCATGAGTTTTTGGTTAGGAAATCTTCCTTGTGCAAGATCAATTACAAATACAAGTTCAAACTCAAGTCCCTTACTTGCATGTATACTTAAAAGATTAACCCCGCTACCACTACTCATTTCACTAGCACCAAGAGTAAGAAAGTTATAGTATTTATAATTATCACTATAATTTTTAGCAAGTTCTTTTAATACAAACATTTTCGCGTTGATTTTTTCTAAAATTTCATTTTTTTTATTTAAATCAACATTGGAATTTTTATTAGTCGCTCTTTTAGTTGCCAAAATATCACAAATTTCTTTAAAATAATCATTTTCTAAAATCAAATCTACAAGCTGGGTCGAGATTTTACACTCACTTGCTTTTTTAATAAAAAGATAAATTTTTTCAAGATTTTTTGCACAAAGCTCGTTGATTTTGGGTAAGCTTAAAATAGGGTGGGTGTTAAATTCGCTTTCTAAGTTAAATCTTGAAGGCGAGGCTAGCTCCTCAATATCATCAAAAAGTCCTAGTTGGTAACTTTGTTTTTTGTATTTTTTTAAATTTACGCTACTATCAGGATTTAAAAAGCCTTTAATTAAACTAGAATGTCCTAATTTTAATAAAGCATCAAAAATATCTTTTGCCAAAACCCCACCAACTCCTTTGGTGTATTCAAGTAAATGTATAAAAGCCATGATATCTTTTGGATTAAGCACGATTGCAAGCATAGAGCAAAAGTTTTTAACTTCCAAGCTTTCAAAAAAACTTCCTCCACCTTTTCTTTTGCTTGCTATGCCAAGTTCTCTTAAGGCTACTTCTACTCCATCTGCACTAGAATTGTTTCTAAAAATCACAGCAATTTCATCAAGATTAACCCCGCTTTGTAAGATTATTTTTGCTATGGTAGAGTATTGATCAAATAATTCATTAAAAGTTAGCAAACTTGGCGCTTTAAAATCTCCTTCTCTAGTTACAATTAATTCTTTAGGATATAATCTTTCATTGTTTAAAATAACCTTATTAGCTAACGCAAGTATATTTTTACTAGAACGATAGTTTTTATTTAAAGTAAAAATATTTGCATCGACAAATCTATCTTTAAAACTTCCTATAATAGAAATATCAGCCCCATTAAAAGCATAAATACTTTGATCATAATCACCCACACAAAACAAACTTTTACTTTTAAAAGCATCAATTAACGAGCCTTGCAAGGTGTTAGTATCTTGATATTCATCTACTAAAATCTCATCAAATTCGAAATGATGTGAAGCTAAAATATGTTTTAATTTGATCAATAAATCATTAAAATCCACATAGTTAAAACGCATTTTTTCTTCTTCGTATTCTTTTAAAATATCTTCATAAATTTCAGCATAAACAGCTTGTTCATCATAATTTTGACAAAACCAATTATAAAATTCATCTAAGTTTGCATTAGTATTTTGAAATAAAGAATACACATCATACAAATAGCTTGGCATATAAGGTTTAGTATCGCTTAAATGATGAAAAGTGCGTTTTTCAAAAATAGAACGCAAAAGAATTTTAAGCTCACTCGCAGGTTTTAAAATAATATCGTGATTTAACTCTTTAAGTAGAGAATAAGCAGTACTATGAAAGGTTCCTGCTGTGATTTTTGAAGTAATGCTTTTATCAAAATACCTACCAAGTCTTTCAATCATCTCTTTACTAGCTTTGTTTGTAAAGGTTAGAAGCATAATTTTTTCAGGCTTTATACCATTTTGAAGTAAAAAGGCTATTCTTGCAACTATAGTTGAAGTTTTACCCGTGCCTGCACTTGCTATAATTAGATTATGTCCAAAAGGAGCACTAGCGGCTTTATATTGTTCTTCATTTAAACGCGATAAGGGCATGAATTTCCTAGTTTAAAATTATATTTTGCATATCATTAAAATAAAAATGATTAACACCATCTTTATATTCATAATAAAGCGTGAGTTTATGAGAATCTAAAATAGTCTTAACAATGTATAATCCAAGTCCAAAACTATCTTTATTTTTCTTGCCTTGCGTAAAGGCTTGAGTATAATATTTTAAGTCTTTATCTAAGGCTTTTCCTTTGTTTTTAAAGCAAAGATAATCTTTAGTTATTTCTATAGTAACGCAATTTTCATCAGAATATTTTGTCGCATTATCTATCATATTTTTCATTGCAGTGGTAAAAAGTTTAAAATCTACATTGACGCTAAAACTTTCTTTTATACTAATTTTTACCTTTTCATCATCACTCATAGCTATATCTTTAGCTTCATCTAAAAGATCTAAGATATTGTATTTTTTTAAATTAATCAAACCAGCACCCGAAGTAATTTGCTCAATGGCTGCAAATTCATTAATCAAAATCTCTAAACGATTAAAAGCACCCACTAATCTTTCTTTATATTTGCTATCTTCAAGCATTTCTAAAGTAATTAAACCTTTAGTAATGGGGGTTTTTAGCTCATGCATAATATTTCTTAAGAAAAACTGCCTTGAAGTGTTTAGTTTTTGAATTCTTAAAATAGACTCATAAAAGGCTGTTGCTACTTGAGAAATTTCATCATTTCCCTTGCTAACATTTTGAATTTCATTGAGTTTATTTTCGCCAAATTTATCAATTTGTCTTTTTAAAGCTCTAAGTGGTTTTAATTTTTTAATGATAAAAATATATAAAATCAATAAAACCATTACCACTATACTAGCAATAAGCTTGATCACAAAATAACGATAACCTTGATATTCTAAATCTTTATATAAATAAAGCTTACCATCAAAGATGATTTTTAAATACACATTATCTTCTAAAGTAATGATTTCAACTACACCTGTGCTAGTTTGAGCGCGTGCTATAGTTTCAGCTTTATAGATGATTTGTCTTATGTCTGATGGAGTTGTTAATTCTATCATTTTGTAATTTTTTGTTTGCTCATAAAATTCTCTTTCACTAATCACATGATTAAAATATAATAATCTTGCATTAGCTATAAAAGAATATTTTGCATTAAGCTCATTAGTGTAATTTTGTTGATCATATTTTATAAGCCATAAAAAAGCTAAAATTACACTAACGCTTGCAAGTAAAAAAACAAAGGTTATAGTATAAAAAATTGATGATTTATTCATTGAGTTAATTTATATCCTATACCTCTGATTGAATGAATGTATTTTGGAGTTTTAGGATCATCTCCGATTTTTTGTCTGATTCTACTAATGATTACATCTATACTTTTATTACTAGAATCTTCACTAATAGAGCTACAATTATACACAAGCTCTTCGCGGCTTACCACTCCACCTTCTTTTTTAATTAAATAACTCAAAATATCAAATTCAGCATTAGTAAAGCTAATTTCTTGATCTTTCATAGTGATAGTATGTTTATATTTATCATATACAAGATCTTTTTTAACTTGAGCTTGAGCAGTTTTTGTGTTTGAAATTCTTCTTAAATGACTTTTAATTCTTGCTTGAAGTTCTTGAGGATTATATGGTTTTGGTAAATAATCATCTGCACCCAAATCAAGTGCTGCAACCTTATCGCTAATATCATGCCTTGCACTTGAAATGATAATAGGTGTATCATATTTTTTACGAATTTCCTCGCATACTTCAAGTCCATCAAGTCCAGGTAAGCTTAAATCCAAAATGATTAAATCATAAGGATTTAAAGCAAGTCTTGAAAGACCTATATAAGGCTCGTGAGCAATATCTACTTTCATATCAAATTGCTCTAAATATTCAGCTATAATCTCTGCTAATTCTAAATCATCTTCTATCATTAAAATATTTGTCATTTTTTTCCTTTCTTAAAAAAGTAAAGCTCTTACAAATCCGCCTCTATTAATCCAAATTTTAACATACTCTTTGCCTTTATTTAATTCTAAAGCCTTAGATAATTCTTTAAAATTTGAAATTTCATACTGATCAACACCTATAATAATATCACCTTGCTCAAAACCTATTTTTTCAGCTTTTGATTTTGGAGTAACTTCGGTAATTAAAATACCACTAATACTTTCAGGTATGCGGTATTGCTGTCTATTCTTAGAGTCAAGTTCCACTAATTTTAGACCATCAATATAACCTTTTTTATATTGTAGCGACTTTTCATCTGTTTTTAACATAAATTTAGCTGTTTTGACTTTATTATCTCTTTCATAAGTTACTTCTACTGCTTGTTTTGGATCAATACTTCCTATATAGTTTTTTAAATCCATAGGACTTTTAATCACAGTTTTGTCTACTTTTATGATCAAATCACCTCTTTTTAATCCTGCATTATAAGCTGCTGAATCTTTTTGTACTTCAGTAATTAAAGCACCTTCTTGATTAGTATAGGCTTTTTTAATATCTTGAGTTAAAGCTCCTATGACTACACCTAAATATCCTCTTTCAATTTTTCCATGCTCAATAAGTTTTTGTGCAATAGATTTTGCCATATTAGAAGGGATTGCAAAACCTATGCCATTATTTCCACCACTTCTTGAAAGTATGGCTGAATTTATCCCAACTAAAGCTCCTCTACTATCTACCAAAGCTCCGCCTGAATTTCCAGGATTAATAGAAGCATCAGTTTGGATGAAATTTTCATATTGATTTAGACCTATATTGTTTTTATTTAAGGCCGAAATAATCCCACTTGTAACACTACTTCCAACACCAAAAGGATTACCCAAAGCAAACACTACATCACCTTCTAGTAATTTATCTGAATCAGCAAAAACTACTGCGGGTAAGTTTTTTGCTTCTATTTTTATCACTGCTAAATCTGTTTTAGGATCAGCTCCGATTAATTTAGCTTTATATTCAGTGCTAGAATCAGGTAAATTTACAGTGATTTTTTCAGCATCTTCTATAACATGATTATTTGTTATAATATAACCATCGCTTGAAATAATTACACCAGAACCCAATGAACTTACAACTTCTTTATTTTTTTTATTTTTTGGAGCTTGTGGGAAATCAAAACCAAAAAATTGTCTAAAATAAGGGTCATTGAAAAAATCATCAATTCCAAATGAACTACTTTGAACAGTTTTAGAAGTTGAGATATTTACAACTGAATTTTTAACTTTTTGTATGGAATCATGATAAGAAAGTATAGTATTTTGATTATCAGTTGGTAAAGTTCTTTTTACATTATCATCTGCTTGTTTAAAATCAATACTAGCACTAAAAAGACTAGTTGCCAATGCCAAAGAAAGAATCATAGTTTTTTTCATGTTTTATCCTTTGTAAAATCATTTAATGCAAGTATAAAATTTTATTTTTACACAATTGTAAATAAAACCTTTAGTTTTAAAACTTATAAAAGTTGATTGACTAAGACTAAAGTTTTTGATATAATCTTATAAAAAATTAAGGAATAATAAAAATGAGTAATAGTTTATATGAAACACTAGGAGTTTCGCAAAACGCTAGCGCAGATGAGATAAAAAAAGCTTATAGAAAATTAGCAAGACAATATCATCCTGATATTAACAAAGAAAATGGTGCTGAGGAAAAATTTAAAGAAATTAACGCCGCTTATGAAATTTTAAGTGATGAGAAAAAAAGAGCTCAGTATGATAGATATGGCGATTCTATGTTTGGCGGGCAAAGTTTTCATGATTTTTCAAGAAATGCAGGTGGAGCTGACATCAATGATATTTTAAAAAATATTTTTGGCGGAGGCTTTGGAGGATTTAGTGGCGGTTTTAGTTCTAGTAATAATTTTAGAAGTGGCTTTGGGGGATTTGGAGGATTTGAAGAAGATTTAGATTTGCAAGCAAGTGTTAAAATTCCTTTTGAAAAAGGAATTTTAGGTGGTGAGCATTTGGTAAATATAAATAACGAGCAAGTTAAAATCAAAATTCCACATGGCATAAAAGATGGCGAAAAGCTACGCATACGAGGTAAAGGAAAAAGCTTTCAAGGGCAAAGAGGGGATTTGATTTTAAAAGTTGAACTTGAAAAAAGCGATGAATATGAAAGAGAAGATGATGATTTGTACAAAAAGGTTGAAATTAGCTTAAAAACAGCGCTTTTTGGAGATAAAATCAGTGTGCATACCCCAAGAAAAGAAGTTAAAATTACCATACCGCCAAATTCTAAAAACAATCAAAAAATTAGACTTAAAGGCTATGGAGTGCAAAATAGAAAAACAGATCTTTATGGGGATATGTATTTAATTTTAAATGTAAAAATACCTGATATTAATAGCCTTGATCCTGAATTTGTAAAAATTTTAGAAGAAAAATTACCTTGATAAGGAGTAAGTAATGGAGCATAGTTATGATGAACCGGTGTATCTTATAAGTGTTGTTGCAAAAGTTTTAAGTATACACCCACAAACTCTAAGACAATATGAAAAAGAAGGTTTAGTTGAGCCAAGTAGAACCGATGGTAAAATGAGGCTTTATTCTCAAAAAGATATAGATAGAATTAAAATGATTTTACGCTTAACAAGAGATCTTGGGGTTAATTTAGCTGGTGTTGATGTGATTTTAAAACTAAAAACAAAAATTGATGAGTTTGAAAACACTATTGAAGAGTTAAGATTAGAACTTGATAGAAGAGATAATCCTTCAAAATCAAGAGCAGTAGTTAAACATAGAAGTAATTTTGATTTAATTTTTTTAGAAAAAATAAAATAATAAAAACATTACAAAAGGTTGGTGAGTGGATGCTTTTATAACTTTATTTTTAACCGCAGTAGCAGTTGCTGTCATACTTAATGTTATACTTAAAAAATTTGGTATTCCAACTATTATAGGTTATATAGCTACAGGTTTATTTGTACGTGAATTTTATGGTTTTAGCACTAATGAATTTGTTATACATGTAGCTGAATTTGGCATAGTTTTTTTAATGTTTACCATAGGGCTTGAATTTTCATTTAAACATCTTTTGGCAATGAAAAAAGAAGTATTTTTAAATGGAAGTTTGCAAATGCTAACTTGTGGTTTGGTTTGTACTTTACTTGTAACTTATATTTTAGGTATAGCAAGCCATATCGCAATGATAGCAGGTTTTGCTCTAGCCTTATCTTCCACTGCTATAGTTTTAAAAATACTTAATGATAATGGCGATATCAACGAAGAATACGGCAGAAAAGCTTTAGGAATTTTACTTTTTCAAGATATTGCTGTGATACCACTGCTATTAATGATTGATATATTTAGTTCTCAAAATGCTGATATTTCAAAACTTTTACTTACAACTTTAGTCAGTGCTGTGATTTTACTTGTTTTGCTTTATTTTATAGGCAAATACCTTTTTACTTATGTTTTAAAATTCATCATTAAAACTAACGCAAATGAAATTTTCATCGCTACCATACTTTTTACTGTAATAGGAGCAAGTTTTTTGGCTCATTCTTTTGGCTTTTCATACTCACTTGGAGCATTCATAGCTGGAGCTTTGATAGCTGAAACTAAATATAAACATAAAATAGAAGCAGATTTGGTTCCTTTTAGAGATTTGCTTTTAGGATTTTTCTTTATCAGTGTTGGTTTGCAAATTGATTTTCATATAGTTTTTGAAAATTGGTTTTTGATTTTTGTTTTTGTAAGCTTGGTTTTATTGATAAAATTTGTAGTAATCTACGGTCTTTTAATCCTTTATACAAGAAAAAGAGTAGCGTTAAAAACTGCTTTGAGTATTTCTCAAATTGGAGAATTTGCGCTAGCAGTATTTTCGCTAATGCAAGTAAATTCACTTATAGATGAAAAAACAGCACAAATTTTTATTATAGTTTCTATCGTCACTATGGTTGCAACGCCTTTTATTTTAAATAATCTTAGAAAAATAGCCAACGCAGCCGAAGGTGAGCAAAATGATATGGCTAAATTTTATTTATGTGATCAAAAAATGAAAGATCATTTTATCATTTTTGGTTATACAAGATTAGGTCAAGAAGTGGTGCAAAAGATCAAAAAAACAGGTATTCCATATTTGGTTTTAGAAAGTGATTTAAATTTAGTTGAACTTGGCCGCAGTAGAAATGAAAATATCTTTTTTGCAAATGTAGCCCAAGTAGAAACATTAAAAGTAGCAAATATAGAAGAATGCTCAGTTGCTATTATAACTATAAGTAATGAAGCTAAGCTTGATATGCTCTATCAAGTGCTTTCTAGCTTTAACAAACCCATACAAACGGTTTTAAAAACAAGTGGTACAGGTGCTAAGATCATTTTCCCACATACTGATAAACATTTACACATTGTAGATGCTGAAGCTTCAATAGCAAGAAATTTAGTACAAGAAGCATTACAATGTAGAATCAATACAAGTGCAGCAGAATGAAAAATGATGAAAAAGCTTTAAGGGTAAAATATGTAAGAGCTTTAGAAAAATTTACTAATTCTGCTGTGAGTGCTTTAAAAAGAGAAGATTTTGATTTAACTCTTTTTAGGGAAAGAATGCAAAAAAATGCTAAAATCTTTGAGAAAATTCAAGCAGTGTTTTTAGATTCTACTTATACTAAGGCTTTGGAGATTTTTGTAAATGAGTGTTTAGATGAAAGTTTAGACCAAAAAACCTTAGCTTCAAAAGCCAATGCCTTATATAAGCTAAAAAATAATCAAAGTTATAAAAAAGACAAACATAAAATTAAATTTAAGGATGAATATTGATAAATGTAATTTTTGATATGGACGGCACGCTTATAGATAGTGCTAATGCTATAGTATGTGCGGTAAATGAAATAAGAGCGGATTTAAATTTAGAACCTTTAAAAAGAGAGTTTATTTTAGATACTATCAATACTCCTGGACAAAATTATGCTAAGATTTTTTACGGGGTTGATACTTACTCACATACTAGCTTTAAAGAAGGTTATGAGAAGTATTTTATTAAGCATTATGATCAAAGCGTGGTGCTTTTTGATGGTGTGCTTGAGGTTTTGGAATTTTGTAAAAAAAATGATTGCTATTTAGCTATAGCCACAAATGCACCTCAAGAAAGCTTGGTACCTATTTTAAAAAAACAAAACATTCTTTTATATTTTGATAAAATACTAGGTGTTAGTTATGGTATAGAAGCTAAGCCTGATCCTATGATGCTAAGATTAATCGCAGATGAAGCAAAATATGAAAAAAGTATTTTCATAGGCGATAGCTTAAAAGACAGACTTTGTGCTAAAAATGCTAAGATGGATTATATACATATTTCTTGGCAAAAAGAAATTAAAGACTTAGATGAAGCTAACGATAAAACTACTTTAATAGAAAAAATTCAAACTTATATAAAAGGTTAAAAATGGATATTTTTGATGAAATGTTTGCAAAAAGCCCTAAAGAAAAATTTATTGAAACAATAAAATATGCAAATTTAGGTGCATTAGAAAATGTTTTAGAAAAATTATTAGCCGATCATATCGCTATGATAGAGCTTTTAGAAAAAAATAATTTAAATGAAAATGATGTAGCACAATTTCAAATGGAAAATTCACTCTTAATAGATGAGAGAAAAAATGATTTTTATATAGGCTTAAGTGCTGAAATTTTAGGGCATGAGGGTTGATTTTGCGTTTATTTTTATCTTTATTTTTGATGTTTAATTTTTTAAAAGCTGAAGTATTTTTTGATTATACTTATAAATTTACCTTAAGTAAAGATGAAAAAGCAAGTGTAAAAATAAAAGAAATTGATTATCCTGATGAGATTTATTATTTTGACTTTTCATGGACTTTATTTGATCAAACTAATATCATCGTTCATTCAAGGTATAAAAAATACCCTAGGCAATTTGTGATGTCTTTAAGAAGAAATTTAAATTGGGTAGATCAAACTTTAGTGCCTGATTATAAAAATCCACACATAGATAGAGCAAGATTAATACTTGAATTTAGTGATTTTAAAAAAGGTGAGGCTATTTTCACTATCTACATAGAAGATAGAGATAAAAGATTAGAAGTGGAATTTTTAGATCCTAGAAAAGTCACTCTTAATCAAAACTAAAGTAAAATTTAATAAAATATAATTATAAGAAAATTAAGGAAAGCATGGTGCAAAAGATAGATCAATATATGCATGAATTTTTATCTGAATTAAATTACAAGCCTATTTTAATAATGAGTTCAAAACTTCAAGGCGGTAAAAAATTACGCTCAAAATTACTTTTAAAAATAGCTAGTGAAAACGATATTAGTTATAAAATTTGTGCCATTATAGAATTAATCCATGCTGCAAGCTTATTGCATGATGATGTGATTGATGAAGCAAAATTAAGAAGAGGTGTAAAATCTATCAATGAACAATTTGGAGCCAAAAATGCTATCATGCTTGGAGATATTTTATACTCAAAAGCCTTCTATGAACTTTCTTTAATAGATTTAAAATTAGCAAAAATCATCTCCAATGCTGTTGTAAAGCTTTCCATTGGTGAATTAATGGATGTAAATTTAAGCGAAACTTTCAATACCGATAAAAACGCTTATTTGCAAATGATATATAACAAAACAGCCGTTTTAATCGAAGCTAGTGCAAGATGTGGGGCTATACTTGCTAATTTAAATGAAGATGATTTTGCAGAATATGGTAAAAACTTGGGCTTGGCTTTTCAAATCGTAGATGATATTTTAGATATCAAAGGCGATGAACAAACCTTAGGCAAACCCGCCATGAATGATTTTAAAGAAGGTAAAACTACCCTTGCTTATATGTATTTATATGAAAAATTAAATCCACAAGATCAAGAAATACTTAAGTCTTATTACAAGAAAGATTTAAACATAGATGAACTTACTTGGATTAAAAATAAAATGCAAGAGCATGAAATTTTTAATCAAATTGGTCAAGAATTAAACACCTATGCAAATAATGCCTTAAAAACCATAGAAAAATACAATATAAAAGATTTAGAAGATATTATTAAAAGTATGATAGAAAGGGAATTTTAATGCATTATTATTGTATCAGTTTTACGCACAAAAATACAGATATTGCTACTAGAGAAAAACTTTCCTTTTCCAATGAAGATAAAAAAAGAGAACTATTAAGATTAATCCATACTAATAATAAAATTCTAGAAAGTTTAGTGCTTAGCACTTGCAATAGAGTTGAAATTTTTCTTTTTATCGGAGAAATTGAAAGTATCAATGAACATATTTTAAAAACACTTAGTTTACTTTGTGGGGTTGATAAAGAAAATTTAAGCACAAAAGCTGATTTTTATGAAGATAGTGGGGCTATCCATCATTTATTTTCTGTGGCAAGTTCACTTGATAGTTTAGTTATTGGAGAAACACAAATTGCTGGACAATTAAAAGATGCTTATAAATTTGCTCTACAAGAACAAAGATGTGGTGTGCATTTAACTAGAGCAGTCCATTATGCTTTTAAATGTGCAGCAAATATTAGAAATCAAACTGAAATTTCCAAAAATCCTATTTCAGTTGCTTCAGTAGCGGTAGCAAAAGCCAAAGAGCTTATAAATTTAGAAAATAAAACTGCAGTTGTAGTAGGTGCAGGGGAAATGAGCGAGTTAGCCTGTAAACATTTATTAAATGCTAAAGCTAAAGTGTTGATTTTAAATCGAGATATACAAAATGCCAAAAAACTTTGTGAGGATTTAGGTGAAAATGCAAATTGCGAAAGTATCGCAAATTTAAAAGAAGCATTAAATAAATATGAGATATTTTTTAGCGCCACAAATGCTCCACATGCTATCATAACTAATGACATATTAGAAGAAAAAGATTATAAAAGATATTTTTTTGATATAGCAGTGCCTAGGGATATTGATGTAAAAGCAAATGAAAAAAATATAGTTTATGCTGTTGATGATTTAGAAGAAGTTGTAAGAAAAAATTTAACACTAAGAGAACATCAAGCCCAGATTGCTTATTCTATAGTAGGCACTATGACAAATGAGTTTTTTCAACATCTAAGCAAACTAGCAACCTTACCTTTGGTCAAGCAATTACGCTTACAAGCTGATGAAATCGCTAAAGAACAATTACAAAAGGCCATAGATAAAGGATATTTAAAACACTCAAATCATGAAGAAGCAAGAAAGCTTATAAGACAGGTGATGAATGCATTTTTACATCATCCTAGTGTAAATTTAAAAAAACTAAGTGGAACTATGCAAAATGACTCTGTTGTAAATGCCATGCGTTATGTGTTTGATTTAAAAAATGAAAGCATGGAAGGTTTAAACTTCTATAAATGTGAATTTAATTTGGAGAATAATCATGAAATTTAGTAAATTTTATGCTATAAGCACAAAAGAAAATCCAAAAGATGCTACCCTGCCAAGTCATATATTTTTAGTTAAGGGTGCTTTTGTAGAACAAATTGGAAGTGGTTTGTATAATTTTTTACCTTTAGGAAAAAGAGTTTTAGATAAGATTAAAAATATCATCAAAGAAGAAATGGATAAAGCGGGAGCTTTAGAAGTAAATTTAAGTTTTAATACCCCAGCTGAACTTTGGAAAGAAAGTGGAAGATTTAATATTTTTGGTAAAGAGCTTTTACGCTTTAAAGATAGAAAAGAAAATGATTTTGTCTTAGGACCAACCCATGAAGAAGCCATAGTAGCTTTGGTTAGAAATAAAGTAAATTCTTACAAGCAACTTCCTTTGCATTTATATCAAATAGGACTTAAATTTAGAGATGAAGCTAGACCTAGATTTGGGCTTTTAAGATGTAGAGAATTTTTAATGAAAGATGGTTATAGTTTTCATAATAATGAAGCTGATTTAGATAAAGAATTTAATCTTATGCATGAAACTTATAGTAAAATTCTTACAAGATTAGGGCTTGATTTTAGAGCTGTTGAAGCTGATAGCGGGGCTATTGGCGGAAGTGGATCAAAAGAATTTATGGTTTTGGCTAAAAATGGCGAAGATGATATATTATTATGTGAGCATTGTGATTATGCTGCAAATATCGAAGCAGCAAAAAGAGCTAAAAAAAGTTGCGAAGATGAAAGACCAGAAGCTGACTTTGCTACACAATTTCACACTCCAAATGTAAAAACTATAGAAGAATTAGCAGAATTTTTTAAAATTAATCCTTACTATACTGTTAAAGCTATTGCTAAAAAAGCTATTTATGAAAATGAAGAAAAAATTGTAGTATTTTTTATACGCGGCGATGATGAACTGCAAGAAGTTAAAGCACTAAATGCAGCAAATGCATTAGAATTGGCCGATGCAAGTGAAGAAGAATTAGAAAAAGCAGGTTTAGTACCAGGATTTATTGGTTTTGTAGGATTAAATGGAGTTGATTTTTATATTGATCATGAGCTTGAAAATGAAACAAATATGATTATTGGAGCAAATAAAAAAGATTATCATTTGGTTGGAATCAATGTTGTAAATTTAAATAAAGAACGCTTTAAAGATCTTACCGCAGTTAAAGAGCATGATCTTTGTCCAAAATGTCAGCACAAGCTTAAACAAAGCAAAGGTATTGAAGTAGGACATATTTTCAAACTTGGAAATAAATACTCAAAAGCAATGAATGCAAGCTATTTAGATGAAAATGGTAAAGCTCAATTTTTCACTATGGGTTGTTATGGTATGGGGGTGAGCCGTTTAGTAGCTGTTGCCATAGAAGCAAGCCATGATGAAAAAGGTTGTATTTGGAATAAAACTCTAGCTCCTTTTGTTTTAGATATTATCGTTTCTAATATAAAAGATACAAAAGCTATGGAATTTGCTGAGCAAATTTATACTCATTTTAAAGATAAAGAAATTTTGTTTGATGATAGAAATGAGCGTTTTGGTGTAAAGATTAATGATTTTGAATTAATGGGCTTTCCTTATGCTTTAGTTATAGGTAAGGGCTTAGAAAGCGATGAAGTAGAGTTAATCCATAGAAATACTCTAGAAAAACAAGTTTTAAAAACCCAAGAAGTAATTTCACACTTAGAGAAAATTTTATGATAGCAAAAACAAATTTAAGTGCTTTTTTGATTTTAGAATTGATTGCTAGTATTTTATTTATAGTCTTTTTTGGTTTTTTAAATTTTTTTATGATAGTTTTTGCAAGTATGTTTTTAGGAGCAATGTTTTTAGCAAAGACTTGGACAAATCTCATAACTATGCAAAATGCCAATACTAATTTATTTGGTATGATTAAATTATTTTCCTTAACTATAGTTGGAATTTTACTTTTAATACCAGGAATTTTAAGCACATTTTTGGGAATTTTACTCTTATTTTTTATGATGATATTAAAATTATTTACAAAACAAAAAAGAAAATATCATCAAACAAACAACGAAGAAGAAATCATAGATGTAGAAATCATACAGGAGCATAAAAAATGCAATTAATCATCGCAACAAGAAAAAGCCAACTTGCATTATGGCAAAGTGAGTATATAAAAAATAAATTATTACAAACACATTCTGATTTAGAAATTTCTTTAGAGGGTTTTAAAACTAAAGGTGATGTTTTACTTGATTCTCCTTTAGCTAAAATAGGTGGAAAAGGACTTTTTACAAAAGAACTTGAAGAAAGTATATTAAGAGGTGATTCACACTTAGCTGTGCATAGCTTAAAAGATGTGCCAAGCTTCTTTCCTGATGGCTTAGTTTTAGCTGCTATTTCAAAAAGAGAAGTGGTAAATGATGCTTTTTTAAGTGAGTATTATGAAAACTTAAATGCTCTTCCAAAAGGTGCAAAAGTAGGCACTACAAGTCTTAGAAGAAGAATGCAGCTTTTAGCGTTAAGACCTGATTTAAATATCATTTCTTTAAGAGGTAATATCAACTCACGCTTAGAAAAACTTAAAGCTAAGGAATTTGATGCTATTATTTTAGCTCTAGCTGGCATTAAACGCTTGGGTTTAGATAAAGAAATAAAATACATTAGGGCTTTTGAACTTGATGAGATGATACCTGCAGCTTCTCAAGGAGCTTTAGGCATAGAAAGCATTGATGATAAACAAATTTTAAAATACCTTGAATGCTTAAACGATAAAAATGCCTTTGTAGAAACTTATATCGAAAGAGATTTTATAAAAACCCTAGAAGGTGGTTGTCAAGTACCTATAGGAATTAATGCAAAAATCATTGATGAAAAAATAGAAATTCGCGCCATAGTGGGCTTACCCGATGCAAGTAAAATTTTAAAAGAAAAAAGAGTGATTGATAAGCAAAATTACTCAAATGCAGGCGAGCTTTTAGCCAAAGAAATGATAGCAAAAGGTGCAAAAGAAATTTTAAAAGAAGCAGAGAGTATGATATAAATGCAAAAATTCGTAGAGCTTTTAGAAAAAAATAATTTATTAAAAACCATCCATGAGCCAGTAGATGTAGAACTTGAAATGGCACATTTAGCTTATATAGAAGTTAAAAAAGAAGACTCTAAAGCCTTGCTTTTTACTAATGCAGTAAAAAATGGCAAAAAATACGATTATCCTGTATTATTAAATACTTTTTGCAGCAAAAAAGCTTTAAATTTAGCATTTGGAAAAGATTATGAAGATGTAGCTAAAGAAATTAGCTCTTTACTTAAAATGCACATACCGCAAAGCTTTGGTGCGAAATTAAATTTTTTCAAAACCTTGCTTGATTTAAAAAATATCCCACCAAAACGTATCAAAAAAGATGGAGAATTTAACTACAAAAGCTTAAATTCTTTATATGAAATACCTATTTTAAAAACTTGGGAAAAAGACGCTGCACCTTTTATCACTATGGGGCAAGTTTATACTCAAAGCATAGATGGAAAACAAAATAATCTTGGAATGTATCGCTTGCAAGTAGTTGATGAAAAAACCTTGCTTATGCATTGGCAAATTCACAAAGACGCGAGCCACTTTTTCCATGAGTATAAAAAAGCAAATCAAAAAATGCCAGTAAGTATAGCCATAGGTGGAGATCCTTTATATATTTGGTGTGCTCAAGCGCCTTTACCAAAAGGTATTTTTGAACTTTTACTTTATGGTTTTATTAAGAAAAAACCTGCCATTTTGGCAAAATGCAAAAGCAATCACCTCTATGTGCCTTATGATAGTGATTTTGTGATTGAAGGTTTTGTAGATCCAAATGAATTTGCACCCGAGGGGCCTTTTGGAGATCATACAGGCTTTTATACTCCTGTTGAACTTTGTCCTGTCTTAAAAGTAGAAAAAATCTTTGCTAAAAAAAATGCGATTTATCAAGCTACGGTTGTAGGAAAACCGCCTTTAGAAGATAAATACATGGGGCTTGGCACAGAAAGAGTTTTTCTACCTTTACTTCAAACTAACGCACCTGATTTGATAGATTATAACATGCCTGAAAATGGAGTTTTTCATAATTTGATCTTAGCCAAAATAGAAGCAAAATATCCAGCTCATGCAAAACAAGTAATGCATACTTTTTGGGGAGTAGGGCAAATGAGTTTTGTAAAACATGCTATTTTTGTCGATGAAAATGCACCTTGCTTGCAAGATTATGACAAGCTCATACCTTATATACTTAATCGCTTTGATGAAGAAAAATTACTTATTAGTGAAGGAATTTGCGATCAACTCGATCATGCTTCAAGCACTTATTGTTACGGTGGTAAAGCAGGGCTTGATGCGTGTGGCGATGAGAAAAAAGTTGAACTTGAAATTCTAAGTGATGAAACTTTGTTTTCACTTTTTAAAGAAAAAGATCAAAATATTTTAAAATTAAAACAATTTTACACCCAAACCTTTGCTCCAATTTGTGTGATCTTAATTGATAAAAAAGAAAAAATTGCTCAAATTTTTGAAAAACTACAAATTTATAAAAAACATTTTAGAATTTTAGTTTTTTTAGATTCAGATGCTATTTTGGAAAATCCTTATATGTTGATTTGGCGTGTGGTAAATAATATCGATGCAAAAAGAGATATATTTATCAAAAAAGACTGCATTGCAATTGATGCAACAAATAAAGGATCATTAGAAGATTATCATAAAGAGTGGCCTTTAATGACAAATTGCTCCAAAGAAGTTATAGACAGACTTATTGCAAAAAAATTACTTGCAAATGATGAAAAATTCTTCAAAAAGTTTGAAATTTTTTAATTTTAAACTTTTTGAGAACACTTTTTGCTTATTAAATATATATATTTTTATTTAAATATTAAGTTTTTTAAAATTGTGTCGATAGTGTGTTTTAGAGTCTTTTAAAAAGGAGTTTAAAATGGACATTAGCAATATTCAAAGAGATACAAATATAACTCATTTTAACACAAAAAGTGTTGAAAAGCCATCTCAAGAGAATAAGCAACAGGTTGATTTAAATGATCAAGATGAGAATTTAAATGAAAAATTAAAAAACGCAACAGAAAAACTTAATAGACAAATGGAAACATTGGAAACAAATGTGCGTTTTGCGTATAATGATAAAATAAACGAAATGTATGTAAATGTCACCGAAAAAGACACAGGTAGGTTAATACGCAAAATTCCTAGTGAAGAAGTTATGAAATTAATAGAACATTTTAAAGGTGTTATCGGCACCATTTTTGATAAGGAGAGTTAATCATGGCAGTAGGTAGTTTAGGAAGTTTAGGTATAGGTTCAGGAGTTTTAACAAGCGATACACTTAATAAGCTTAAAGAAGCAGAAATGAATGCTCACTTAAAGCTTTATAACACGCAACTTGAAACTAACACTTCAAGACAAAAAGACTTAGCAGAGCTTGAAGCTAAACTACTTGCTTTTCAAACTGCTGTAAATAGTCTTGGCGATACTTCTCAATTTAACAAAAAGAAAGTTTCTCCTAGTGTGAGTGGCGATAGCGCTGCTGCTAGCTTGGTTGTAGGCTCTTTATCTAATCTTTCAAATATGAAAGTCATAGTCGATCAACTTGCTCAAAAAGATGTTTATCAAAGCAATGGCTTCCAAGATAAAACTGCCTCTGTAATGAAAAGTCTTGGTATAGAAGGAACAGATGGTAAAGCTTCTTTTACTATCACCCAAGATGGAAAAGACTATAAAATAGAAATTGATAAAAGTACAACCGTAGCTCAACTTGCTGAAAAAATCAATTCCGCCACAGGTGGTAAAATAGAAGCTAAGCTAGTAAATACCGGAGATAGAGACAATCCTTATCGTTTAGTAGTGCAAAGCACTGAAACAGGAACTAAAAACAATATTTCTTTTTCAGGTGATGAAAAACTTTTAGAAGCTATGGGTTGGGGGCTTGATAAAGATAGCATTAGTGCAGGTGGTTTGTATGGTTTTAGACCTAAAGGTGCTGAAGATAAGGATAAAGATAAAATAAGCGGAACATTTAGCGGAAATTCTGAAGATAAGTTACTTAGTTCAGGAGAAAAAACCTCTTTTACTTTTGTTATAAAAAATGGTGAAAGATATGATAGATTTACTATAGATATAAACGATCAAACAACCTATGAAAGTTTAGCAGAAGATTTAAAAAAACAAACTAATGGAAAAGTGGAATTAAGCTTTGGAGAAGATGGAAAATCTTTTACTTTTAGAGCTACTAATGGCGGTGAGTTAAGTCTTTTTGATGGTGGTTATGCAACTGATGCTGATGGTAATATAGACCAAGCAAATTATTCTAGAGATGATAAAGCTACTTCACTATTAAGTAGTAAATTTGGCATTACTCTAGATACAAGCACACCACAAGGCTACAATGTGGCTTCAAACAATGAAAATCATATCCAAAAAGGTATGGATGCTATCTTTAGTGTAGATGGTGTTAAAATGACTAGACCAACTAATACCATCACAGATATAGGACCTGATATTACCCTAGAGCTTAAACAAAAGGGTGAAATTAGTTTCAATGTTACTCAAGACACTGAAGCCATAGCACAATCTTTGGAAAGTTTAGCTACTGCTTATAATGATTTGATGATCAATCTTAATGCAGCGACAAAATACGATCCTGATGCAGGGACAAAAGGAAATTTCGTAGGTGTAAGCTCGATTTATAATATAAAATCACAAATTAACAATATTTTACTTCAAACTATCACAGTAGATGGAACAATCACAGTTGGAGATAGCGATACTTCAGATGGTGTTAAAGTCTCTTCAAAAGTAAGTTTATCTTTAGCTGATTATGGTTTGACTTTAAATGATGGGGTTTTAACCTTTGACTCTGGAAAATTTAATGCTAAATTTAACGAAGATCCTGAAATGGCTGAGAAATTTTTCGTAGGACACAATGGCTTTGAAGACATTGATTTGGTAGGAGATAAGATTAGTAGTTTTGATAAAGATGATATTAAATTTGAACAAGGTAAATTTACCATTACATACAATGATGAAACTATAGATTTAGGTAAAACTGCCAATGGAGATCCTTTTACTTTAACTGGAAAAGATGATGTGGAAAAAGCCCAAAATTTAGTTGATCATATAAATAGTTTTGGCTTAGAAGGTTTAGAAGCTAGTTTTCAAATTATCAACCAAGGCAGCAAAGATCAACAAATTCAATTTAAAATCAAAGGAACATCAGGAAGCAACTTAGAAATTCAAGGCGATAAAGACTTTTTGAAAAAATTTGGCTTAAGTCCAAAAACTATATATTCAGTTTATAAAGAAGAAACTGGAACCTTTGGGGTATTAAAAAACACTATGGGTGAGATGATGAGTTCTGATGGTTCTTTTGGGGGTTATAAAGACTCTTTAACTAAAGAATCAAAAAATCTAAACGAAACTATAGAAAATACTAAAAAATCCATAGAAAGCAGATATGACACAATGTGGTCAAGATGGGCAGCATATGATGGTATAATTGCAAAATTAAATAACCAAGCAAGTGTTATTACAAATATGATTAATGCAGCAAATAATCAAAATTCTTAAAAAATAGAGAGGATTTAAATGCTAAATAGTGCAGTATATAATGCGTATTCACAAAATCAAACTGGTGTAGAATCCCAAGAAAAACTTATAGAGATGTTATATAGTGGGATTTTACGTTTTGCAAGTAGGATAAAAATAGCTATTCAAAATGGAAATATAGAAGAAAGAGTGTATTATGTAAAAAGAGCTAGTGCTATTTTTATAGAATTGTTAAATTGCCTTGATTATGAAAAAGGTGGAGAAATAGCACACTACTTAAGTGGCCTATACACTAGAGAATTACAACTTCTTTCTTTAGCAAATATAGAAAATAGTGAAGCAAGAGTAGATGAAGTTATCAATGTAGTCAAAGGCTTGTTAGAGGCTTGGAGAGAAGTTCATCAAAAATGAGTGAAAAAAAATGGATAGATGAGTTTAAACTAGCTGTATATACTGAAGATGTGGAAAAAATAGTTAAACTCATAGAAAAACCTGACTTTAAAGATTGTCCCAATGAGGCTTTAGCTCTTACCAATGAGGCAATAGCTTTTATGAAAAAAAAGCAAGATGAAGTAGCAAAAAATTTACAAAAACTTAAAAAAGCATCTGCTTATATGAAATAAAACATGGCGATAAGCCGAGTTCTGTCAAGAGCGATCATTTATCTAGACTTGTTTTTGCAAACAAGTTCAAGCGAAGGGTTATATTATAAGACTAAAACCACCCCTTCTTGCTGCGGATTGGGTTTACATAGCTAGCTTTGTTACCAAAGCTACTGGTAGGCTCTTACTCTACCGTTTCACCTTTTCCATATAATATGGTAGTTTTCTTTCTGTTGCACTTTCCCTTAGGTTACCCTAGCCATCCATTAGATGGAATCCTTGTCTTATTGCAGCTCGGACTTTCCTCTTCAAAAGAAGCGATCGCTTGCCATGTTTAGATAAATTTTATCAAAAAAATCATTTTTATACTAGAGTAAAAATAAGATTTAATGTAATTTTTAATTCATTTTCATATTTTACAAGCTCTAAATTTTTGACTTTTATATAAGGATCTAGTTCTTGTAAAAATTGCATTAAGAAATAAAAATCACCATTAAAACTCAATCTTAAATCATAATAAGTAAAATACTGATCTTGACTTTCATGACTTTGGATTTGTAAAAACCTTACTTTAGTGAGATTTTTTTCTATATTTTTTAAAACACTTTGATAATCTTTGCTTTCTTCTAAGGATATTTCATTATCAAAAGATTGCAATTTTTCATCTTTAAAATCAGAAATCAATTCTTGTTTTTGCTTATATTTTGCTTGTAAAACAAATAACTCATCTTTTGATAATTTCATTTGTTTTTCAAAATACTCAAAAATACTCATATAGATTATAAAAAAACCAAATACAAAAGCCATTATCAAAGTCAATATAAATTCGCGTTTAGATAATCTCGTAAAGATATTTTCTAAATTTTCATAAAGATTTTTCAAAAACAAGAGTAATTTTTTCATCGTTAATTTCTTTATTTTTTAGCACAAAATGATATTTTTTAAAATCATCATAAAAATCATAATCTTTATTAAGCTTTATGATAAAATCATTATTTTTTATATATAAAGCTTCTATATAACTTTGATGAGAATTTAAGACTTTTAAAAAATTATAAAAATCCTTATAGCAGAGCGTATTTGCATAAAATTTTTGCAACAAATCAACTTTTTGTTCATTTTTTTCTTGTAATTTTTCAACTTCTTGATTTTGTTTTTGATTTATTTTTGCTTGCTCTAAGATATCATCTTGGTTTTTGATTAAATTTTCATATTTTATTTTTTCTTTTTCATAAAATGATTTTTGCGTATATAAATACAAAGGATAAACTAAGGCTAGTAAAATCCCGCATGTAAAAGCTAATAAAATTTTAAAACTAAAAGATTTTAAATGATTTATTTTTGCTTTATTGGCAAAATTAATTTTAACTCGATCACATTTTTTTAATAATTTTTGATAGAAAATATTACTATTAAATTTATCAAAACTGCTAAGATTTTGAGTATCGTCTATGCTTATAATGTTTTTATATGTATTTTTTAATTTTTCATCATATATTTTACTATAAGTATTTAATGGCATAACTTTGCAATTTTGAAATTCACATCCCAAATACTCCACTAAAACTATGTATTTTTTCTTAAATAATAATGCAAGATTTTCACTATTTGTATCATTCCTAAAATACACTTCAAAGAGCAGGGGTTCTGGGATTACATAGTCAACATCTAAAATATCTTCATATTTACACAAAAACACATGAGTAAAAGATTTATCTTGAAAATACTTTAGCTCATATGAAAAATCATCTTTAAGACCAAGTTCCTCAAAGCTCTTTTTTAAGATTTCATCTTCACTGATAGGATTTGCAAGTTTTACATATAAAAGTTTTTCATAAGTAAGAAAATCTTTTTTGATGATTTTTTTACTCATCATAAAGGATTTTTTTGAGATTTTGCTCGTTTTTATGCCAATTTTTTTCTAATTGAACGAACAATTTTAGCATTACCTTTTTTTGCGCTAATTTTTCTATTTTCATCCTAGCTTCTTTACCTATACGCTTAATTGTAGCTCCATCTTTACCTAGTATCATTCCTTTATGAGAATTACTATCTGTAATGATGATAGCGTTAATATAATAAATTTGCTCAAGCTCTTTGATTTTTTCTATTTTTACTTCAGTGCTATAAGGAATTTCATCACTTAAATTTTCATATATGGCTTCTAAAATAAAATCTCTATAGATATCCTTTTCATTTGTGGTAGTAATAAACTCAGGATCAAAATAATACGGATGTTCAGGCAAATACTTAATCATCTCATCTAAAAGAATTTTTTTATAAAATTTTTGCTTAGCAGAATAGGGGATAATAGCGCTAAAATGCGAGTTAAACTGGGAATACTCGCTTAATTTTTTAAGTAAGACTTCTTTTTTTACCAAATCAACCTTATTGATCAACACAATATGCGGCACTTTAGGATTTAAACTTAAAAAATTTTCATAATCTTTAATATCATCATAAATACTAGCCACAAATAAAATCACATCACAATCTGCAATGCTTTTAATCGCCAAATCAATCATAAGCTGATTCATAGCTTTAGAGCTTGCATGTAAGCCTGGTGTATCTATAAAAATAAACTGATGATTCTCATGCATTATAATTGCATTAATCTTTCTTCTTGTAGCATTTTGCTTATGAGAAACCATAGCCACTTTTTCTTCTAATAAAGAATTAAGGATAGAACTTTTTCCCGCATTAGTTCTACCTACTATACTTATAAAGCCACTTTTCACAAGATATACCTAGCTAAATCTTTATTTTCTATGATATCTCCAAGTTTAACTTGCACTTTAAAATCATCTATTTTATAAACTTTACCTGCATATTCATCTGCTTCAAAACTAATATCTTCCAAAAGTTTTTCCACCACCGTGTGTAAGCGTCTTGCACCAATATCTTGCATTTCTTCGTTAGCCTTGCTTGCTATTTTTGCTATTTCTCTAATAGCCTCATCTTCAAAAACAAGCTCTACATTTTCAGTTTTTAAAAGCTCAATGTATTGTGTTAGTAATGAATTTTTAGGTCTTGTTAAAATAGCATATAAAGCATCCTCATCTAGCGAATCAAGCTCAACCCTTAAAGGAAAACGCCCTTGAAGTTCAGGGATTAAATCACTTGGCTTGCTTAAATGAAAAGCACCTGCTGCGATAAATAAAATATGATCAGTTTTTAAAGGTCCAAATTTAGTTTGTATAGTACTACCTTCAACTATAGGAAGCAAATCCCTTTGCACCCCTTCTTTACTTGGATCTTGGCGGTTTGAATTTGAGCTTGAAACTGCTACTTTATCTATCTCATCAATAAAAATAATCCCTTCATTTTCAGCTCTTCTTAAAGCCTCGCCTTTAATACTTTCCATATCAAGAATTTTTTCACTTGCTTCTTGAGCTAAAGCTATTCTTGCATCTTTTACTTTCATTTCTTTTTTAACTTTTTTATTACCCACGCCAATAACTTTTACTATATCTTGCATAGCACCCATTTCAGGTGGTAAATTTGGATTAGTATCAAACACGCTTTGTGAAATTTCAACTTCTATTGTGCTATCATCTAAATCACCAGCTTTTAATTTCACGCGCATTTTTTCTAAAGAATTTTGATACTCTTCTTGTTTTTCTTCACTAACACCCTTTGGTAAAGGTGGTAAAAGTTTTTCTAAAATTTTATTTTCTATAAATTCATTAATTTTATCTTTATTTTTTTCTTTTTCTTCGTTTTTTACTAAATTTAAAGCAGCATTAGCTAAATCTCTAACCATGCTTTCTACATCACGCCCAACAAAACCAACTTCAGTATATTTACTTGCTTCAACTTTTACAAAAGGAAGTCCCATCATCTTAGCAAGGCGTCTTGCAATCTCTGTTTTACCAACCCCAGTTGATCCTATCATTAAAATATTTTTTGGCATGATATCATCTTGAAGTTCAGGGCTAAGCTGCATTCTTCTATAACGATTTCTTAAAGCAATTGCTATGATTTTTTTAGCATTTTTTTGCCCAATTACATAATCATCTAAAAATTTTACAATCTCTTTTGGAGTTAAATTCATTTATCATCCTCAATTACATAAGTTTTAATATTTGTATTAGTATAAATGCAAATTTCACCAGCTATTTGCAAGCTTTCTTTGACTAATTCTTCTTCATCTAAACTTGAGTGTTTAGCTAAAGCTCTTGCAGCAGAAAGTGCATAATTACCCCCACTACCAATAGCGGCTATAGCACCATCTTCAGGCTCAACTACATCTCCAGTTCCTGAAAGTAAAAATATATGATCTCTATCTAATACCAACATCATTGCTTCAAGTTTTCTTAGGTATTTATCCTTACGCCATTCTTTTGAAAAATCTATTGCAGCTTTTAATAAATCACCCTTAGAACTAGAAAGTAGTTTTTCAAACATGTCAAAAAGATTAAAAGCATCAGCGGTGCTTCCTGCAAAACCTGCTAATACTTTTCCATTGTTTAATTTTCTAATTTTAACTGCATTGTTTTTTAAAACAGTGTTTCCAAAACTTACTTGCCCATCTCCACCAATTACAGATTTATTTTTACCTTTATAAGCTAAAATTGTAGTTGCATGAAACATTATTCTCCTTTAACTTCTAGCTTAAATACAGCGTGAATTGCATGGCCTAATTTTGCTGAAATTTCATGCACACCAAGCTCTTTTATGGTATCACATTCTAAGCTTTTTTTATCAAGCTCTATACCTTTTTGATCTTTTAATGCATGTGCGATTTCATCTTTAGTAACCCCACCAAACAAGCTTCCATTAGCTCCCACAGGCTTAGCTATACAAATAGTGATTTTAGATAATTCCTCTTTTAATTTTTCCAAATTTGCAAGTTCAAATCTTAAATTTTCAGCCTTTTTCTTTTGCTCTGCTTCATATTGTTTTAAAACTTCATGCGTAGCAGCTTTGGCAAAACCTTTGGCAATTAAAAAATTTTGTCCATATCCATCTTTTACTTCTTTAACTTCTCCTGCTTTTCCTAAGCTTTTTACATCTTTAATTAATAATACTTTCATTGTTTTCCTTTTTAAAATTTTCTTCCATTTTTACCTGCGATGATAAATCTCAAAGCATTTAATCTTATAAAGCCTGCTGCATCTTTTTGATCATACACAGCATCTTCTTCAAAAGTACAATAAGCCTCGCTAAATAAGCTATCATTCGCACTTTCTCTGCCTATTACCATTACATTACCTTTATATAATTCAAGTTTAACTTTACCATTTACATATTTTTGTGACTCATCAATTAAAGCTTGAAGCATTAATCTTTCAGGCGAGAACCAATAGCCATTGTAAATTAAACTTGCATATTTTGGCATTAATTCATCTTTTAAATGTGCTGCTTCTCTATCAAGAGTGATACTTTCTATAGCACGGTGTGCTTTTAAAAGTATGCTTCCGCCCGGAGTTTCATAACAACCTCTACTTTTCATACCCACATAGCGATTTTCAACAATATCAAGACGACCTATACCATGTTTTACACCAAGCTCATTAAGTTTTGCCAAAAGTTGTGCGGGAGGCATTTTTTCTCCATTAATAGCACATAAATCGCCTTTACTAAACTCAAGCTCTATCACTTCGCTTTCATTTGGAGTTTCTTTTAAATCTTTCACCCAACGCCACATATCCGCTTCAGGTTTAGCAGCAGGATCTTCAAGTACTAAACCCTCATAAGAAATATGCAATAAATTTGCATCCATAGAATAAGGTGACTTACCTGGCTTTTTAGCTATATCAATACCATGTTTTTGCGCATAAGCTAAAAGTTTTTCACGGCTATTTAAATCCCATTCTCTCCAAGGAGCAATAATGGCTAAATTTGGATTTAGCGCCAAAGCACCTAATTCAAAACGCACTTGATCATTTCCTTTACCTGTTGCTCCGTGACTAATAGCATCTGCATTAGTTTTATTTGCTATTTCTACCAAAGCTTTTGCTATCAAAGGTCTTGCTATACTTGTACCTAGTAAATATTCTCCTTCATAAATAGCATTTGCTCTAAACATAGGAAACACATAATCTTTTACAAATTCATCTTTTAAATCTTGAATAAAAATATTTTCTTCTTTTACACCCAAAGAAAGCGCTTTTTTTCTAGCAGGTTCAAGCTCTTCGCCTTGTCCAATATCTGCTGTGAAAGTTACTACTTCACATTTATACTCATCTTGTAGCCATTTTAAAATTATACTTGTATCAAGTCCGCCAGAATATGCTAAAACTACTTTTTTAATATCTTTTTTCATTGTCTTTCCTCTTTGTAAAAAAATGATTGTAAAATTTAACGAATTTAGCTTAATATAATGTAAAATATTTAGACATTTTATAACATTTTCTTGTATTTTTTGATAAAATATTTTTATGAGAATAGATAAATTTTTAAATGTAGTTAATATTACTAAGCGTCGTGCTATTTCAGAAGATATGTGTAAAAGTGGTGTAGTAAGTATAAATAATCAAGTAGTTAAAGCTAGTAAAGAAGTAAAAATTGGCGATGAAATAAGCATTAAATTTATAGAATATACCAATACCTATAAAGTCTTAGATATACCAACAACCAAAAGCATACCAAAAGCTATGCAAGAAAAATATGTGGTAAAAATCCAATGAAAGAAATGATTTTAAGCCAAAATGAGCTTTATAAGCTTTATGAAATTTTACCTAAAAATGGAGTTATTTTACTTCAAGGGGATTTAGCAAGCGGTAAAACTACTTTAGTACAAAATTATGCTCAATTTCTTGGAGTAGAAAAAACGCTTAATTCTCCTACATTTTCTATCATGCAAGAGTATGATTTTCAACAAGGTAAAATGTATCATTATGATATTTATCAAGAAGGTTTTGATGGACTTTTAAAAAATGGCTTGATTGAAAATTTTTTTGAAGAGGGTTTGCATTTGGTAGAGTGGGGTGATGAAAAATTAAAAAAATATTTAGATAAATATCAAATTTTTAATATAATTTTACAAATCATTCCTTATGAAAATAAAAGAAAGTATATAATACATGAGTAAGCTAGAAGCTAGAAATTTAGAAAAAATCATTAAAAAAACTAAAATCATACACGATGTTTCGCTAGAAGTGCAAAGTGCAGAAGTTGTAGGACTTTTAGGACCTAATGGAGCAGGAAAAACTACGAGTTTTTATATGATATGTGGGCTTATTTTACCAACAAGTGGACAGGTGTTTTTAGACTCACAAGATATCACAAAAGAACCGCTTAATAAAAGAGCAAAACTTGGCATTGGGTATTTACCTCAAGAAAGTAGTGTTTTTAAAGACTTAAGCGTAGAAGAAAATTTACTTTTAGCCGCCCAAGTAATATATAAGGATAAAAATTTATTAGAACAAAAGATAGAGCAAATGCTAGAATTACTTAGCATAGAACCTATTAGGCACAGAAAAGGTATGAGTTTAAGTGGGGGTGAAAGAAGGCGTTGTGAGATAGCAAGATCGCTTATGTGTGATCCTAAATTTTTACTTCTTGATGAACCATTTGCTGGGGTTGATCCTATCGCAGTGAGTGAAATTCAAAGCTTAATTAATGATTTAAAAGCTATGAATATAGGTGTTTTAATCACTGATCATAATGTAAGAGAAACTCTAGCAATTTGCGATAGAGCTTATGTGATTAGAAGCGGAAGGTTGCTAGCTAGTGGCAATGCTAATGAAATTGCACATAATGAAGATGTTAAAAAATACTATCTTGGAAGTGAGTTTAGACTTGAATAATGCTTAAACAAAAAACCTCTATAACGCAAAAAGCAAAACTATCACAAACCTTAAGATCTTGGCTTCCTATATTGCAAGCTAACATTGAAGATCTAAAAGAAAGCTTAGATGAATTTGCTAAAGAAAATCCTTTTATAGAGATCAAAGAAAACTCAAACATTACAAACAATCAAAACAAGTATTATCAAGAATATTTTAGTAAAAATACCACCACGCAAATGATTGATGCAAAAAGCTTGGAAGTAAAAAATGTGTATGAACTTTTAAGTGAGCAAATCATACCACCATTTTTTCCTACTAAAAAATCCCAAACCATTGCTGAAAAAATCATAGAATGTTTAAATCATGAAGGTTATTTTGAATATGATGAAGAAATTTTAGGTGAATTTGATCCTTTAGAAGTAGAAAAAATCAGACAAAGATTTAAGTATCTTGAGCCTATTGGAGTAGGTGCAAAAGACAATCAAGAAGCTTTTATTTTTGCATTAGAGCATTTTGACTTAGATGATGAGGTTTATGAGTTTTGCAAAATGTTAATTTTAAATTTAGAAAATGCAAAAGATTTTATCAAAGATCCTTTGTATAAAAAGGCTATAGCGATAATTAAAAAAATCTCCATTCCACCTTTTTTGGAGTATTTTGAAGAGAGCATGGAAATTATTCCTGATATATTTATTTATCAAGAAAATGGTGAAATTAAAATTAAAATTAATGATGATTATTATCCTGAAATTGCTTTTGAAGCAGATGGTTTAGATCATGAGTTTTTAAGTGCTTATTTAAAAGATGCAAAAAATTTAATCGATGCACTAGCTATGCGTAAAGCTACCCTTTATAAACTAGGGCTTATGATTATAGAATATCAATATGATTTTTTCATGGGTGGGGACATCAAACCTATGCAACTTAAAGATTTAGCACAAGATCTTGAAAGAAATGCTTCTACCATTTCAAGAGCAATTGCAAACAAATACTTAAGTTGTGATAGAGGTTTAATACCTTTAAAATCTTTCTTTACCACCGCAGTTGATGATGGTGAAACTTCTAATGCTACAATCAAAGATTTTCTTAGTAATTTAATTAAAAAAGAAAATCCTAAAAAACCTTTGAGTGATTTGAAAATTCTTGAACTCACTCAAAAAGAATTCCCAAGTGTGCAACTAGGGCGTAGGACTATCACTAAATATCGTATGCAACTTGGTATAGGAAGCTCAAGTGAGCGTAAAAAATTATATGAATTGATGTAGGAAAAGATGAATTTAGAAAGTATTTTTGAAAAAACCATAAAACAAAATGTGCGTTTAGTAGCAGCTAGCAAGTATGTTCAAGATGAACAAATTCGAGAGCTTTTTAAGCAAGGTGTTGTAGAGTTTGGAGAAAATCAAGTCCAAGCTTTAGCTTTAAAAAAAGAAAAACTTCAAGGTTTAGAAATCAAATGGCATTTTATAGGCAATCTTCAAAGTAACAAAATCAATCTTTTAATCAAACAAAACCCATTACTTTGGCAATCTTGCAATGGCTTAAAAATCGCCAAAGCCGTAGATAAAAGACTTGATTATAAATTAGATACTTTATTAGAAATTAATACTGCCAATGAAAGTTCTAAAAGTGGCATAGAGCAAAATAAGGCCATAGAAGAGTATTTACAAATACAAGAAGAGTGTAAAAATTTAAACCTTACAGGCATTATGTGTATAGGCTCTATGGATGAGGAAAAAGTTCAAGAAAGCTTTGAGCAAACTTTTAAAATCTATGAAATTTTACAAAAACACGGGGCAAAAATTTGCTCTATGGGTATGAGTGGGGATTTTGAACTAGCTATAAAATGTGGTTCAAATATGGTGCGTTTGGGGAGTATTTTATTTAAATAAACCCCATTTGTTTTGCTTTTTCTATCATAAAATCTGCGCCATTTTCGCTTTTTAATCCTTGCAAGGCTAAAGATTTTTCTTCTAATGAGAAATTTTCTACTAAATTTAAAAATTGATGTTTTTCTTCTTGGGTTAAAATTTCACATAAATTACGCTCTTTTAAATACAAAGCATTAAAATATTGATGATTTTTAACCGCATATGGATAAGGAATAAAAATACAAGGAAGTAAATTTACACTAAGCTCAAAAAGACTACTTGCGCCTGATCTTGATATAGCTAAATCTGCTTTAAAAATTTTATCCATAATGTTTTTATCAAAGTCAAAAAGCTCTACTTTGACATTTAAATCCTCATAAGCTTTTTTACATCTTTCATAATCATTCTTACCACATTGATGAATGATATTTATACCTTTTTCTTTAAAGTATAAAGCATTTTCTAAAGCAAGGTCATTAATAAATTTAGCCCCTTGAGAGCCACCAAGAAAAATAATATTTTTTAATTCTTTTCTCACTCTTGCTTTTTGAGAAAAAATCTCGCTGATAGGATAAGGACAAAAGAAAGTATTTGCTTTGTTAATTTGATCATCAAAAGCAGTAAAAAAAGCTTTAGAAAAAGGCTTTAAAAGTGAATTTAAACTTCCTATTTTTGAATTTTGCTCATGGATTAAAAGTGGAGTATTTGCCATTAAAGCACCAAAAGCGCCTGGGGCACTGCTATATCCACCCACACTAAAAACTACTTTAATATTATGCTCTTTTAAAATTTGTTTTGTTGTTCTTGCAAGTTTTAAAATATGTAAAAATGATTGAACTTTAGCTAAGCCTTTTTTATTAACAACGCCTTGAGAGCTTAGAAAATATTTTTTATAAAAACCATTTTCATTTTCAAACCAAAGTCTATCTTGGCCATTTTCACTTCCTATGTAAATACATTCTATGCCTTGTTTTCTTGCGCTTTGCAATAAACATCTAGCTATAGCCAAATGCCCTCCCGTGCCTCCACCTGTAATTGCTATCATTTGTCCTCTTTATTTAGTTTTTCTTCTAAAAATTTAATTTTTTCCTCTAGTTTTTGAATTCTCTCTTTTTGGCTTATTTGAAATTCTTTAATATAAGCAGGTATACCAATAGCTGTTAAATTTGCCCCAACATCTTTTAATACAACTGCATTTGAACCTATTTTTGCATTTTTACCTATGGTAATATTACCTAAAATTTTAGCCCCAGAGCCTATGATCACACCATCTTCTATAGTAGGATGTCTTTTGGTATTTTTATCTAAACTTGTGCCACCTAAGGTTACTCCTTGATAGATAATCACATCATTACCAATTATAGCTGTTTCACCTACTACCACACCTATTGCATGATCTATGAATATCCTTCTACCTAGCGTAGCTCCAGGATGCAAATCAACCCCTGTTAAAAACTGAGAAATTCCACTAATCATTCTTGCTATGCGTTTATAATTTTTGATATAAAAAAAATGCGCGAAACGATAATTTACCACAGCCCAAACACCAGGATAGTTAAAAACTAATTCAATCCAAGATCTATATGCAGGATCTTTTTGTTTTGGCATAGAAAAATCTTCTTTGATTAGTTTAAAAATACTCATTTAGAACCTATACTTTTTAAGTATCCATTATCATTTAAAAATAAATAAATTTCACCCAAAATATGTTTTTTTTGATTTTCATTTACAAGTTTTGAAGCATAAATTTTTTCATTAATATTGTCCATAATTGCATGCACATCATAATCAAGATCTTCTAAGGTATCTAAAATAGATTGAGCCTCTAGCACGCTTTCTACTTCAAAACCCTTTTCATTAATACTTATACAAGCTTCAGTTGGATGTGTAAAAAGATTATGCTTCATGCCAAGCACTTCTTGATAAGCTCCCACTAGGAAAAATCCTAAAAAATAATCTTCAGCTTCTACATCAATATCATGTAAAAACAAAGGATTATCTTTAGAATAAGAAATTTCTCCATCGCTATCACAAGTTATATCCCATATACTTGCACTTCTAGTTGGCTTTTTATTGAGTCTATCAAGTGGCATGATAGGGAAATTTTGCTCTAAACCCCAAAAATCAGGTAAAGACTGAAATACTGAAAAATTCACTAAATATTTTTCTTGCACTTCATTTTGCAAACTCGATAAATCAGCTTGATCACCCACCAAAGAAATAGCTTTTCTCATAATCAAATGTACTAAAATTTCACTATTTGAGCGATCTTGTAAATCTACATAACCCAAATCAAACAAGGTTAAAATACTCTCCATATGATCAATGCTATCATGTAAATACTCAAGTGCATTAGAAGCTTTAATGTTTTTATACAAATCATAAAGTTCATCAATAAGTTTTGGGTTTTTATCTTTTAATAAAAGCTTGCTTTCTGTGTATTCTTGAGAAAAAAGCTCTAAAACAGGCGCTACTAAAACAGCATGATTTGCTGCTACAAAACGCCCACTTTCTATAAAAATATCAGGCTCTAAATCTTTTTTTTGTTCTGCAATACCTTTTAAAATAAACACAACATCGTTTGCATACTCACTTAAGGTGTAATTTCTGCTTGTTTCGTTTTTAAACTGAGAGTATTCTACCGCTAAACCTCCACCAAGATTAATAGCTTTTAAATTTTTTGCCCCCATTTTTCTAAGCTCGGTGTAGATATTACCCGCTTCATTTAGAGCTTTTTTCAAAGGATGAATTTCAGTAATTTGTGAGCCTAAATGAAAATGTATCATAGTAAATTGCTCTAAAAGTTTATTAGCTTTTAAAAGATTTACCGCTTCAATAAGTTCAGTGGATGTTAAACCAAATTTTGAATTTATACCACCACTTTTTGCCCAAATTCCTACTCCAGCTGAATGCAAGCGCACCCTTAAGCCTATATTTGGCTTTGGCTTAAAACGATTTTTAGCAATTTCAATCATTGCTTCAAGCTCATTAAGCCCTTCCATAGTTAAAGTGATATTATGACCCATTTCACACGCTATAAAGCCCATATTTATAAGTTCTTTATCTTTAAAGCCATTAACTGTTATAGGAGCGCCTTCATTATTATAAGCCATAGCTAGTAAAAGCTCAGCCTTACTTCCTGCTTCTAAGCCATAGTTGTATTCTTTGCCTAGATTGACTAAATTTTTTACAAAACCTGGATATTGATTAACTTTTAAAGGATACACAGCATTAAAAGAACCTTTATAGTTAAATTCTTTTTTTGCTTTAGAAAATTTTTCATAAATCTGCTCAATTTGCTTATGGATTAAATGAGGAAAACGAAGCAATAATGGCCCCTTATAGCCATCATCACGCAAAGTATTTACTATATCTATAATGGCAGGTTTTTTACCATGATTTACACATACTTTGCCATTTTCGATGATAAAATTATTTGCACCCCAAATATTAATACCATAATCAATCATAACTCATTCTCCAAATTTGCTAATTTTATATTTTTAGTATCTTTATTTTCTAAATTTTTATAAAAAATCTCTTCTTTTTGCATTTCATCTTCACCTATACACAAAAAGATTTTAGCATTAGCATTATCTGCTTGGTTTAAATGCTTTGCAAGTTTTTTTGCTTCATAACTTATATATACTTTATGTTTTTTTCTTAAAGTATTTGCTAATTTAAAAATAGTATCTATATAAGCTTCATCCATAGCACAAAGATAAATTCCTTCTCTTGATTTTACGCTTTGTTTTTGCTCTAAAATAGCCATAATCCTTTCTATACCCATAGCAAAACCCACGCCATAACCACTTTTACCATCTAAGTATTCAATTAATCTATCATACCTTCCACCACCTGCTACGGCAGCTTTTGCACCGATTTCATCGCTAACAAACTCAAATGCACTTTTAGAATAATAATCAAGCCCACGCACTAATTTTTCATCACATTCAAATTCAACATCATTTTCTTTTAAAAGTTTTTGTAATTTTTCATAATCTTTCTTGCAACATGAGCATAAATTTTCACTTAGTTTTGGCGCATTTTCGATTAAACTTTGACAATGATCATTTTTACAATCAAGCACTCTAATAGGATTTAAGTCTTTTCTTCTTAAGCAATCTTCACAAAAACCTTCTTTAGAATTTAAAAAAGCTATGAGTTTTTCTTTATATACACCCATACATTCTTTACAGCCTAAAGAATTAATCTTCAAACTTGTGTGAATTTCTAAGCGTTTAAAAATTTCATTTAGCATTAAAATAATACTCGCATCCTCATATACACTTGCCACACCAAAGCTTTCTACTCCAAATTGATGAAATTCACGCAATCTTCCTTTTTGTGGCCTTTCATAGCGAAACATAGAGCCATGATAAAACCATCTTTTAACACTTTGAGCCTTGTCCATTTTAGCTTCTATGTATGATCTTACCACCCCAGCTGTCCCTTCAGGCCTTAAACACACTTCATTGCCTGCTTTATCAACAAATTCATACATTTCTTTGCCAACTATATCAGAGCTTTCTCCAACACTTCTTTTAAAAAGCTTAGTAAGTTCTAAATGCGGACAATTAATAAAAGTAAAACCATAGTTTTTAGCTACTTCTTCACAAGTTTTTACCACTTTTTCATAAAGAGTAGCTTGATCATCTTGTAAATCTTTCATTCCTTTTAAAGCATTAATCATCTATAAAATCCTTAATTTTTTCATGTAAAATTTCAATACTCAAAGAAGCATCTAATTTTAAAATTTTTATATCTATCTTAGTTTTTAAAAACTCTAAAGTTTCTTCTAGGGCATTTTGTATATTTAAAAAATATTCAACCCCTCTTTTTTCAATACTATCTAGATCTTTTTTAGAAAGTCTTTGTGCGATAAGCTCTTTAGAGCCATGCAAAAACACAACCTTTTGTGGAAAAAGTCCACCTGTGGCAAAAGAATTTAACTCAAATAAAATATTTTGATCAAAATCACATCTTGCATAAGCCATATTGGAAATAAAACTACGATCTGAAATGATAAGTTTGTTTTTATTTTGTGCTAAATGCATGTCGATTAAATTTGCTCTATCTGCTAAAAAAAGCAAAAGCTCAGCCTTTTTAGAAAAATGTATTTTGCTTTCTAATAAAATTTTTCTCAAATGCACTCCAAGCTCACTTCCACCTGGCTCTTTAGTAAAAAATGCATTATGAAAATATTTTTTTAAAAGTTCTATCTGTGTGCTTTTACCCACACAATCAACCCCTTCAAAAGCTATATACAATCTCTCTCCTTTAATAAAGGTATAATTTCTTTTGGCACAAGCTTGCTCACATCACCATTATGAGCACAAATTGATCTTACTATGGAGCTTGAAATAAAAGAATTTTTTAAATTTGGCATAAGATATATAGTTTCAAAATCTTCCCAAAGCATGTGATTTGCATAGCCAAGTTGTAATTCATACTCAAAATCACTCACTGCTCTTAAGCCTCTTATAATGATATTTATTTGCAAATTTTTAGCAAGATCTACTAGTAAGTTATCAAAAGTTGTAATTTTAACATTTTTTAAGTCTTTTGTAGCAATTTTTACCATTTTTTCTCTATGTTCCAAGCCAAACATAGGCTTTTTGCTTTCACTTTTAGCTATAGCAACTACCACCTCTTCAAACATCTTGCTAGCTCTAATGATAACATCTAAATGTCCATTAGTGATAGGATCAAATGTTCCTGGATACACACAACTAGCCATCACTGCCACCTTTGGTATAAATTATGCTCGATATTTGCTAAATCAAGCCATTTTCCTATGATAAATTCATATAACTTTTCTAAATTATCAACCTTAGCATAACTTGCTATTACAGGAGGAGCAATGATAACTCCATAGCTAGAAAGTTTAGCCATTTGTTCTAAATTTAAAGTAGAATAGGGCATTTCCCTTACCCCAAGTATGAGTTTTTTACGTTCTTTTAAAGCCACTCCTGCAGCTCTTGTAAGTAAAGTATCATTTATACCACAAGCAATTTTTGCCAAAGTATTAATCGAGCAAGGTGTGATAAAAGTCGTTTCTATGCCAAAAGATCCGCTTGCAACGCATTGACTAATATCTTCATTATCTAAAAAATTTACATGTTCAAGCTCAAATTTATCTTTTATGTGTTGCAAAAAGTCTATATTTTCTAAAAGAGAATTTTCTTTTGTAAAGCTTATTTTTGCATTTTTACTCACAATGGCATAAATTTGCCCTTTTTCTTTTAAATGTTTTAACAATAAAAAACCAAGTTCACAAGAACTAGCCCCGCTAATACCTACTAAAATTTTTTTCATTTTAGCTCCACATAATTTTTACTAATAACTTTACCATGCACGACTTTTCCATCTTTGTTTTTAAGGCGAATTCTTTGGTTTAAATTCCCACTTTGCAAGGCTTTTAATTCTATCATCATGCTTAAATCCCCATCTTTGATAATACCATAAACAGAATCATTTCTTTGTATAAGGGTTTTGGTTTTAAACATATTATATTTTAAAATCATATTTTCTCTTATATTGCTTTTGGCTATTAAATTTGCGATTTCATCTTTTTTTAATACACCTTGAGGGGCTTTATCAAAAGGAATTTTTAAAATTTTAAAACTAGCAGGACTTAAATTTTCATTACGCGAAATAGGACGCGTAGTTTGCAAAACTTCTAATTTTGCCTTTAAAAAATACTTAAAAAATATATTTTTTTTAAACTGCTCTGGAGTTTTAAATTCAGCCTTTATAAAACCATCGGCTCTATCAAAATTATGATTACCTAGCTTTAAAAAAATATATTGATTAAAATCAGCAGGCAAACTTGATTGAGTGTTAAGATCCAAAGAAATGATTTCTAACTGCGGATAATTTATTTTAAATTCTTTAATCAAAGCTAATTTTACTTCATCAAAATTCGAAGCAAAACTTAAAGTATAGAAAAATAAAACTAGAATGATTTGTTTAAAAAACAATACAGCAACCTCTTATATAAAATATATTAATTATATAATACATCAAAAAAGTTTGATTTTAGTTAAAAGAAGTGGAGCGGGAAACGAGATTCGAACTCGCGACCCCAACCTTGGCAAGGTTGTGCTCTACCCCTGAGCTATTCCCGCATTTTGAAAGTAGAGTGTGATTTTATCAAAACTTTATTTTATTGTCAAGTTTTTAAAATTAAGGAATGTTTTTTGCTTGTAGTTATTAAATTTTAAAAGGAGCAACTCATGCAAGTAAATGATAAAAATAGTCCGCTAGCCCTAAACAATATGACAAAAATCAAAGAAAAAAACACATCTTCAGATGAATTTCAAGCTACACTTAATGCACTTAAAGACAAAGAGGAAAAAGAGTATAAAAAAGATAGCAATAATGCTTTTAGTAATACAGATTTAAATATAGGTTCGATTTCTAAAGATTATAGCGTATATGCTTGGGAGAAATTACGCCAAAGCAAATACCAAAAAAATGAAGAAAATATCTTAAACAATCTTTTTAAAACTTTAGATAAAGCAAGAAGTTAATCATTCAAAATAGGGTAGTGCAATACCCTATTAAATTTTTAAAACTTTAACTTCTTGATCTTTTACTAATTTTGTATCATCAATTTGCGTGATTAAAATATGCGTGTTTTCACATAAAGGTTTTAGCATACCTGAGCCAAATTTAGCTTCACTTGGTTTAAAATATCCATCGACTAATTTTCCAAAAGCAAAATCATTTCTTTGACCTTTGAAATTTAAATCTTTAGTCAATCTTGCTTTATCAAATTCCAAAAAATCTTTACCATAAAGCAAATTGAGTATATTTTTTGCAAAAATATGCGTTGAAACTAAAGAGGCTAAAGGATTTCCTGGTAGGGCTAGAAAAAGCATATCGCTTTTGCTAAAAAGTTTTACATGCTTGCAAAGTTTAGCATTTACTTTTTCAAAAATAGAGCTAAAATCACACTCAAGTAAAGCTTGTTTGATAAAATCAGCCTCACCCACGCTAGCTCCACCACTGCTTATAAGCATATCAAATTCTTTATTTTCTAAAAGCTTTTTATATGCATTTAAATCATCTTTTATAAGTCCTAAATACTCAACATCAGCATAATCTTGCAAAATAGCATAAATACCAAAAGCATTTGCATTATATATGCTGTATTCATCAGCATTTTCCCAAGGTTCTACAAGCTCATCTCCACTTGAAAAAATCCCAATACGCATTTTCTTAACTACTTTTAGCTCATAAATTCCTTGAGCAGCAAGCATAGCTACCATACCTGAGGTGATTTTTTGCCCCTTTTTAAACAAAAGCTCTCCAAGCTTTGCTTCCTCGCCTTTAAAACGGATGGCATTGTTTTCTTTAGCGTTTTTGGCATTGAGCTTTTCATCTTCAAGCAAAGCTTCTTCAAACATTAAAATGGTATTTGCATTTTGAGGAATTTTAGCTCCTGTCATGATTTTATAGCATTCATTTTTTTCTATAATATAATCATTTTTATCGCCTGCTAAAATACTTCCTTTTATTTTTAGCAATTCATTCTTATGTATATAATTTAGCGCATAGCCATCTAGGGCAGAATTATCAAAAGCGGGTAGGTTTTTTTTCACAAAAACATCTTCATATAAAATACACCCCAAAGCCTGTGTTAAATTTACTCTTTGAAATTCATTTTTTGCTTTGATTTGTTCTTTTAAAAAATCTAAAGTTGCAAAAATATCTCTCATTCTTCAAGCCTTCTTATACTTGCGCCTAGTTTTTTAAATTTTTCTTCTAAATTTTCATATCCTCTATCAAGATGATAAATTCTATGAATTTTGCTTGTGCCTTTAGCTGCTAAAGCTGCTAAAATCAAAGCAGAAGACGCACGCAAATCAGTAGCCATAACATCAGCCCCCAAAAGCTCTTTAGTACCATTTATAGTAGCAATATGCCCGTTTAATCTTATATCAGCTCCCATTCTTAAAAGCTCACTTACATGCATAAAACGATTTTCAAATAATCTCTCATCAATAATACTTGCACCATTTGCTTTTAAAGCTAAAGCCATAAATTGTGCTTGCATATCCGTTGGAAAACCTGGATATTCGCTAGTTAAAATTTCAACTGGTTTGATTTCTTTAGCAGGATTTATACTAATACTATCTTCATTAATATCAAAGCTAAAACCCATTTGCTCTAGCTTTGCTAAAACTGCACTAAGATGGCTTGCATTGACTTTTTTTAGAGTGATTTTTGAGTTAGTGATAGCTCCTGCACACAAATAAGTTCCTGCTTCAATACGATCAGGAATGATTTCAAAAGGTTTAAATTCTAAAAGTTCTCCACTTGTGCCATAAATTTCAAGTTCAGAAGATCCTATGCCTTGTATATCAAGTCCGGCTCTAGCTAAAACCTCACAAAGTTGCACTACTTCAGGCTCTTTAGCAACATTTAAAAGTCTAGTTTTACCATGAGCTAGGGCTGCTGCCATAATGATATTTTCACTGCCTGTAACAGTGATTTTATCAAACATCACATCAGCACCCCTAAGCCCTCCACTAGCTACTACATAGCCTTGTTTAATCTCAATATTAGCTCCCATTTTTTCTAAAGCTAAAAGGTGCAAATCAATAGGGCGTTGGCCTATAGCACAACCTCCCGGTAAAGAAACTTCACAATTTCCAAATCTAGCTAGTAAAGGCCCTAAGGTAAGTATAGAGGCACGCATTTTACGCACGATGTCGTATTTTGCTATGGTTTTATTTAAATGTTTTGTATTTATTTTTGCAAAATTATCTTTAAAAGTATAATTTGCCCCTAAATTTTCAAGCAAAGAAAGTAGGGTACAAATATCTGCTACATTTGGTAAATTTGAAATTTGCACTTCATTTTTAGCTAAAATACTTGAAGCTATCAAAGGGAGTGCAGCGTTTTTTGCACCACTTATTATCACTTCTCCATTTAATTTTTCAACACCATCAATCTCTAAATAAGTCATTAATTTTCCTTGAAATATATACATTTAATGATATAATAATATTTTACTACAAATATTATATAAATTAATAAGATTAAAGGTGTTTTTTGGGAGTTTTTCTAGTCATACTTGGTGGGATATTTTGGGCCATAAGTGGAGTTTTGGCTGAGTATTTGTTTAAAAATCATTATTCTGCTGAATGGGTAAGTTTTTATCGTTTGCTTTTTACCGGTGTTATTTTAATAATTTTGGGTGCAAAAAATTTCAAATTAAAATTGCTAAAGCAAAAACAAGAACTTAGCTCTCTTTTAATTTTTTCTATCTTTGGTTTATTGATAACTCAATATGGTTATTTTAAGGCTATTTATTATACCGATGCAGGAACTGCCACGATGATACAATACAACGCACCATTAATCATAATGCTTTTTATGTGTTTTAAAAATAAAATTTTACCTAAAAAAATAGAGCTAATCGCTTTGTTTTTAATACTTTTTGCCTTATTTTTACTTATAACAAATGGGGATATTAATGCATTAAAACTTGACATAAGAGGTGTTATTTGGGCTTTTTTTGGAGCTCTTGGAGTAGCGTTTTATTCTTTGAGTGCTAGACTTATCATAGCAAAATATGGCTTATTTTTAATCATGGGTTTGGCTAGTTTATTTGCTTCTTTTTTGCTTTTTGTATTATTACAAGGAAATATCCCAAAACATGATTTTTCTTTAAACTCCTTTTTGGCTATGAGCGCGATTGTATTTATAGGTACAATAGGGGCTTTTTGTTTATATTTAAAAGGAGTTGAATTAATAGGGGCTTTTAAAGCTAGTATGATAGCTTGTATAGAACCTGTGGCTGCTGCTTTTATGAGTTTTTTATTTTTAGGAACTATTTATAGCGTGATTGATCTTTTTGCTTTTGCTTTGATCATTCTTAGTGTGTTTTTAAATGCCAAAAAACACACTAAGAATAAGTGATTAAAAAATACTAGATAAAATTATCTAGGTTCTATCGTGAAGTTTTTTGGCTACCTCTGCAGCTAATTTTAGCTTTTCATTATCAAAGTGCGTGTAAATTCTTGAAGTATTTAAACTCGCATGCCCTAGTGCTTCTTGGACTAAAACTAAATCTTTTTGCTTTTTATAAAGTAGGGTAGCAAAAGTGTGTCTTAACATATGAGCTCCGTTTTTTTGCTTGCGAATTCCTGCTTTAAATAAAATTTGTTCTACTATACGCGAAATATAAGCTTGGGTTAGGGCTTTACCATTGCGATTGACAAATAAAAGTCCATCACAAGAAAGATAATTTACTCTTACATCTTTTAAAAGATGTTCTATAAGCTCTTTTTTAATCATCACAACGCGATATTTATTGCCTTTAGCTCTAATGCGTATAATATAAAGATCATTTTCTTCGCTAATATCTTTTAATTTTATATTAATAGCCTCACTAACCCTAATTCCTGTAAAAATGATGATTTTAATAATCAAACGATTACGTATGATATTACTTTTAAAATCTGTATTATCAATAGCATCTAAAAATTTACTCACTTCATCTTCGCTCATATACTCAGGCAGTTTAACTCCTTTAGAGCCACTTACACCTGCCCAATTTTTAAGGTTGATATCAAAAATATGTGCTTTTTGATCTTCTTCGTTTTGTTTATCTAAAAATGCAAAAAAATTAATCACAGCTATACGATAATTTTTCTTACTCGCATCAGATAAAGAAGCGCTAATACTTGCTAAAATTTCTACTAAAAGCTCTTCATCGATTTGTTTTAGCGAATAAAGCTTGTAAAATAACAAATACTCATAAAGTTTTTTCAAAGGATTAAAATACGTATTTACACCGCTAAGTCCTGCATTTCTTGCTTTTTTTACATAAGCATCAAGCTCTTGTATATTTTTAACACCCTTGCTTAAGGCTAAATTTACTACAGCCAAAGCTTGAGGGTCTTTTAATTCCTTATTTGATAAAGAATTAAGCTTAAATTTCACATATCTACAAAGCCAAAATAAAAATGACCTTTCAAAATTTTCTTCACAATCTAGAGGATATTTCATCACTCATTCTCCAAAGCTTTCAAAGTAGCCATTTTAGCATGGATATAAGCACTATCAAATAGCTTTTTAGAGCTTTCTTTTATAATCAAACCAAGTTCAGTACAACCCAAAATCACTCCTTGAACCTCCGAAAATTGAGCAATCAAATCACATAAATATCTTTTTGATTTTTCATTTATAATACCTTTGCAAAGTTCATTAAAAATAATATCATTAAGCTTTAAAATATCATTATTTTTGGGAATAAAAACTTCAATCTTTGAGTTAATTAAAAGTTGTTTATAAAAATCTTCTTGCATAGTGTATTTTGTCCCTAATAACAATACTTTATCGATATTTTGCTCTTGAAGTTCTAAAAGCATAGCTTTAGCTATATGTAAGATAGGAATTTGAATGTTTTTTTGTATATTTTCATAACATTTATGCATAGTATTAGTGCAAATTAATATAAAATCAACTCCACTTTTTTGCAAAAGTAGGGCATGTTGGGTTAAAATTTCACTTGCTTTTTGCCAATCATTCTTTCGTTGACATTCTTCTATTTCTTCAAAATCAACGCTAGTTAAAACTATCTTAGCACTATGTAATTTTCCTAATTTTTCATTTGTTAATTTATTGATAATTTCATAATAGCTAAGTGTGCTTTCATAACTCATTCCGCCTATTAAACCTATGGTTTTCAATTTTTTCCTTTTAAAATTAATATAAAAATTATAAAAAAATCTTACTTAAAAAATATCAAGCTATAATTATAAAAAACAAAATAGGGTAACAATATGTTTTTTAAGAAAAAAACCGCACAAAAGCAAGTAAAACAAAACAATATTTCAAAACAAGATAATACTTTAAATAATGACTTTGCACAAGAAAAAAGACTTTACGAATTTAGAGAAAATATGAAAAAACTTAGCAAAAATGAAAATAGTGCTAAACTTTTAGCAAAACAACTTTCAAGATTGATTCAAAAATCCAAATAAAATCAAAAACTCCACACAAGTTAAACTTTTGTATTAATTTCTTTTTTTACTCATCATTTTAGCTTTTTTAATATATAAAAATATTTTAACTTAAACTTAATATATATGTAAAATTATATGATAAATAGTAAAATATTGAAATTATATATATTTTGTATTGAAAACTATAATTTTCAAACTTTTATATTTATCTGTTTATACATAAGTAAAATATATTTAAAAATACCTATAATATAGTATTTTAAAGCATTTTATTTTTTGGATGAAAATAATTTATCCATAAAAAAATAAGTATAATTTTTTGAAAAATATTATAAGTTATTTTATACAGCTATAAAAGACTGAAGATGTATATTTTCATTTCAACTAAATTTTAGTTTATATTTTTGCTTAAATAAATTTGAAGTTTAAAAATGTAGATTAGTTATTTTCTTGACTTTTAGGATAATCAAAAAACACAACTTCCCCGCTGTGTTCTTTTATATCTTTAAATTCTTTTATATCAAATTGCATACATAAAATAGCAGAAGTTGGAAAGTTTTCTAAATCTATATGAGCTAGATACTCACAAAGTTCTTGCAATAAAGGATTGTGCATAATTAGCACTACCCTACTCTCTTTTGATTCTTTTATAAAATTTAACACATCCTTTAAATTACCATCATAAAAGCTTTTTTCTATCTTGATATCTTTTTCTTTTAAAGAAAAGCTTTTACAGAGTTTTTGTGCTGTTTTTATACAGCGCTTAGCAGGACTTGAGATAATGCTTTGGGCTTTAAATTCTAAATCCTTAATCCTATAAATCATAGTTTTTAAATCATCTTTTCCACTAGAACTAAGTTCTCGTTGTAAATCTTGATCGTAATTTTCTTTTTGAGCTTTAGCATGACGAATAAAATAGATATATTTCATCTTATAACCTTAAATTTACCCAAAGCATATCCACATATAAAGCCAAAAATATGTGCATACCAAGCTATATTAACACCCATAAAAATAGGCACAAAACTCATTAACAATATAGCCACAATAAGTCCTTTGGTGGCGGTTTTATCCAAATATGCATAATACCCCATTAAAACACATATAGCACCACTTGCACCCACTACATTTACAAAACTACCATCAAAACTTAAATACACATAAAAAGCACTAAGCAAAGAGCAAAGAATTCCACCGATTAAATAAAGCATGGCAAATTTAAAACTTTTTAAGTATTTTTCAAGCATAGAACCAAATTGAAAAAGCACTATCATATTTAAAATCAAATGAGGCCAATTTCCATGCATAAATATTGAGCTTAAAATTTGCCAATAAAATCCTTGAAAAAAAAATAAATTTAAACCCAAAATAGTATCTAAATTTAAAGAACCAAAATAAAGATAATTTACAAAAATAAATACAATAACATTAAAAGCGATTAAAAATGAAGCTACCATTGCCCTACTTTGTATTTTTAATAATTATAACAAAAAGCTATTTAAATTCTAGCTTACACATAAAATTCACATTAATAAGATACAATATCGTCAAAAATATAATAAGGTTAAAAATGAAAAAACTAGCTTTAGCTTTTTTGATTAGTTTAAATACTCTTAATGCTGGTATAGTCATAGCACCTGATTCTTTGCCGGTAAATATCAAACAATTTATTAAAGATTACTTTAATGCAGAGATTGGTCTAGTAGAACAAGATGGATATTCTTACGAAATTTATTTAAGCGATGGAAGTGAAATTGAGTTTTCACTCAATGGAGAATTTAAAGAAGCTGAAAATTTCAGATCTTTAAATTATGCTATTTTGCCTTTAGCAATACAAAATACCATTAAAAATACCTATCCAAATGCAGCGATTATTGAAATAGAAAGAAAAATTTCATATTACAAAATAGAACTTAATAATCAAATGAAACTTTATATTGATGATAATGGGACTATTTTAAGACAAAAATTTGACGATTAAAATTGTTTAAGATCAAATAAGCAAGTTTTAAATTTTCTTCTAAAAAGGCTTTAACCCTTATCAAAACTTATAAAAATTTCAATTGCTCCGGCAGAATAAGGAGCTTTATCATAGACTCCGTATTGATTTTCTCACCTTAAATATTGCTTTTACTTTGTTTGGACAAAATCATAATTAGTACTACTCTTTGTCAAATTAGATAAACAAATATCAAATTTTTCCTAAAATATTTAGTATAAATGTATTTTCATTATAGGTATATAACTCACACATAAGCTAAAATTTTTTAAATATTTACTCCTCTTGCACTCTTACTATCAGGCTTTTTGGTAGTTTAAAATATTCAATCCATTCTTGTTCTTTTTGTCTCATTTGTCCTTGATCTACCTCATGATCATATCCTTGTAAATGAAGCATAGCATGTATAAAAAGTAATGCCATCTCTTCTTCATTACTGTGTTTATACTCCATTGCTTTTTTACCTACTTCATCTAAATTTATCACAATGCTGCCAAGTAAATTTTCACAATTTTGCATCAAAGGAAAAGATAACACATCTGTAGTTTTATCTATACCTCTTTGACTAAAATTAATCTCACGCATAACTCTTTCATCTACCAAAACAAGCTCTACATTTTGATCGCTCATTTTCTGGGCTATTTTTTCAAGAAAAGAAATATCCATTTCTTCTTCACAAAAAATCATTATTATCCTTTTGATTTTATAATTTCAAATTATATCAAAATTAAGGAAAAGCATGAAAAAAGCTCTTTGTATTATAAGTGGTGGTATGGATAGTACTTTATGTGCATATTTAGCTAAAAAAGAAGGATATGAGATCATTGCTTTACATTTTGACTATAACCAACGCACCATGCTTAAAGAAAGGGAATGTTTTAATAAAATTTGTGAAAAAATTAACATAAAAACAAAATATATACTAGATGTCTCTTTTATAGCAAATATTGGAGGAAACTCATTAACAGATTTAAATTTACAAATTCCCAAAGAAAAACTACATGAAAAAGAAGTCCCAAACACCTATGTTCCTTTTAGAAATGGTATTTTTTTATCTATCGCAGGTGCTATAGCTGAAAAGGAAAATTGTGAAAGTATTTTTATAGGAGTGGTACAAGAAGATAGCAGTGGTTATCCTGATTGCAGTGCGAAATTTATACAAAAAGCCACTGAATTTATCAATGAAGGAACAACAAAAACTTGCAAAGTGCAAATAAAAACCCCATTAGTTCATCTAAGTAAAGGACAAATAGTTGAATTAGCTCTAAAAGAAAAGGTAGCCTTAGAATATACTTGGTCTTGCTATGAAAAGGAAGATAAAGCTTGTGGTAAATGTGATAGTTGTTTATTAAGACTAAAAGGCTTTAAAGAGGTTAATGTAAAAGATTTTATAGAATATGTTTAAAAATTTACTTTCATTTTATTTTAGTTTGTATAATTTGCTTTTTTAAACATTAAGGAGAAAACATGAAAAAAATATTATTTGGTTCATTTTTAGCTGCTTCGATTTTGGCAAGTAGTGCTTTGAGTAAAGAATTTAGCTTAGATAAAGCACACACAAATGTAGCTTTTAAAATCAAACATTTACAAATTAGCAATGTAAATGGAAATTTTAAAGATTATGATGCAGTAATTGATTTTGATAGTGCTAAATTTGAATTTAACAAACTTCAAGCAAATATAAAAGTTGCTTCTATAAACACAGAAAATAAAGCAAGAGATGCGCATTTACAACAAGATGATTTTTTTAAAGCAAAAACTCATCCAAACATTACTTTTACTATGAGTAAATATGAAAAAATCTCTAATGAAAAAGGTAAAATGTATGGCTCATTAAGCATTGCTGGAGTAAGCAAAGATGTTGTTTTAGATACTGAAATTGGTGGTGTTATTAAAACAGATAGCGGCAAAGAAAAAGCAGGTTTTACTCTACAAGGACAAATTAAAAGAAGTGATTTTAAATTTGCTCCTGATACTTCTAGCTTAACACTTAGCGATGAAGTACAAATTAGCATCGAAGCAGAAATCAACGAAAAATAATATTATAAAAGCATTTTACTTTTTGTAAAATGCTTTGATTTTTATTTAGCTACCCAACCTTCTTTTTTCCAAATTTTTTGAGCTTCTTTACTTTGTGTAAATTTGATGAATTCAGCTACTTTTGGATTTTTTAAACCTTTTTGCGTTGGAACTATTTCAGCCGCTCTGTAAATGATTGAATTTTTATCCGCTAAAATAAATTTATTTTCTTTCTCTCCAACTGCTTTAATCCAATGTGTCCAAATGATTAAAGCATCGATATTTTGATTATTTTTCCACTCATCAACCGCTGCTTTTGAATTTTTAGCATATACTTTAATGTTTTTTCTTAATTTTTCTAGGTTTTCAATTTTTCCTGTTTTTAAAGCCATATCCTCATATAAGCCAACCTGCCCTGCTCCATCAACCACCATAACATTAACGCCATCTTTTAAAAGATCTTCAAATTTTTTAATTTTTTTTGGATTATTTGCTCTTACAATCATACCCGAGCCTCTAGCATTTAAAACTTGAACATCTTCTATTTTGATTTGTTTTGGCATTGCTTTAACAAAACCATCCATCATAGAAGTATTACCCGAATAAATAATATCAGCATCTGTTTTTGCTTTTTTTATCCATTTAGGTGTTGGTCCTGCATTAATAATAACTTTTTCTCCATGTTTTTCTTCAAATTGCTTAGCAAGCTCTTTCAAAACAGGAGCAGGGCCACCAGGACCATAAACTAAAATTTCAGCATTTAATGCAGCTGCAGCAAATAAACTTAAAAATAAAAATTTTTTCATATTTTTTCCTTAAATTAATAAAATAAAATCGTAAATATATCTTTTTAAAGTTGATATTTTTTTAATCAAATAAACTAATTTTTTTCTCTCGTGCTAAAAAATACTCCAAAAACTCTTCTTCGCTTTCTTTGATTAGGCAATATTTAAAATCAAAAAAAATCTTTAATTCACTCAAATTTATATAAGAAAAATCACAAAATAATGAATTTTTTAATGCTATTTTAAAATCTTTAACGCCTTGGAGCTTTTGGCATATAAATTCAAAATCTTTTTCATTTTCCACAAGTAAAATTACTCTAGAACTTCCACCAAAAGCACAAATTTCATTTTTTGAGTTTAAAAAATATGCCTTAAAAAGATCTAACTTTTTTTCACTAAAATTAAAAGATAGATTTTGCTTTTCAGCAAAATCAATAAATCTAGCAAAAATATCTGCATAAAAAAATGCAAATTTTAAATCTTTAAAATACAAATTTTTACAAAGCAAACTCGTTTGAAATAAAGATTTAGAGCCTAAAATTTCGTATTTACATGCTTTTAAAGTATGAAAATTTGATTTAAGTTTTAAAATAAATTTTTCATCATCAGAGCAAAAGAAAGTTTTTTCTTTTGAATTTTTTAAAAGATCAAAATCTAATAAAATATTTGAGTTTAAGACTTTAAAATTAAATGCCTTTGCAAATTTTAATTCTACATGATTGCAATATATAAATTCATAAGATTTTTCTTCACTTAAAAATCTAAAAAGTCTAAAAATAGTTGCTTCTAAATCATCAACTTGAAGATAAAACACATCTTTATCTTCAAGTTTTAATCTTTCCTCACTTACTATAACATAAGCACCAAGTTTTATAGCAAAGCCTGCTTGTTCATTATTTTTAGCAAAAAAAACACTTGCTTGTTTGACTTTGTTTAAATCTATACTAAAATCATAAACACTAGAAGTTGCTCCATAATTTAAAACTCGAGCATTAATAAGTTCGATAAAGTTAGAAATATTCATCTAGCCTATTAAAGCTCCATTTTCGATAAAGCCTTGCGGGCTTATCAAAACTAATTTTTCATCTTTTTGAGCACTTAAAATCATACCTTGGCTTTCATGACCAAAAATTTTAGCTTTTTTTAGATTTGTAATTACACAAACTTGCTTGCCTATTAACTCACTAGCTTTATAAAATTTAGCAATACCTGAAAGCACTTGTCTTAGTTCGCCATTTTCAAGTTCAAGTTGAAATTTTAAAAGCTTTTCACTGCCTTCTATATTCTGACAATCTTTTACTAATGCTACTTTGATTTCGATTTTTTTAAAATCATCTATTTTAATTTGAGCTAAATTTGACTTCTCTTCTAATTTTTCTTCTTTTTTATTTTCTTGGGTTAATTCAACTTTTGGAAACAAAGCTTCACATGCACTTGATTTTAAATCACATAATTGATTATTTAAAATTAGTTTTTGATAATTTTCGTTTGATATTTCAAAATTTAAAGCCTTTGCAATTTTTAATGCTGTCTTTGGCATAGCAGCTGAAAGTAAAATAGTTGCTTTTGTTAAAATATTAGCACATAAAGCCACTAAAGCATTAGCTTTTTGCGTTTGATTATTTTTAATCAAATTCCAAGGCTCATATTTACTAATACTTAAATTTGCTAAAGATAAAGCCTTGAAAAGTTCCTCTAAATAGCGATTTGGCTGGATATTTTCCAAAGCATTGATTGCATTATCTAAATACTCTTTGCATTCATTTAATTCTTGATTAAAATACAAATTCACATCTTTACACTCAATAATATTTTGAGAATACTTAGCACTCATACCGATAATTCTATTTAATAAATTTCCAAGCTCATTGCTTAATTCTGCATTGATTCTAGTGACTAATGCTTTTTGCGAAAAATCCCCATCATTACCAAAAGGAACTTCTCTGAGTAAAAAATATCTAAAAGCTTCTAAACCAAAAGTATCTGCTACTTCTTTAGGCGCTACTACATTGCCTTTAGATTTGCTCATTTTTTCACCATCTTTAGTCCACCAACCATGTGCTGCTATAAATTTAGGTAAAGGAAGTTCTAAACTCATCAAAAACGCAGGCCAATACACTGCATGAAAACGCAAAATATCTTTGCCTACAAAGTGTATATGAGCAGGCCAAAGATCCATATTTTCATCATCAAGTCCATAGCCCAAAGCACTCACATAATTCATCAAAGCATCAAGCCAAACATACACCACATGTTTTTCATCATTTAGTTCTTTTGGAAGCTTTATACCCCATTCAAAACTCGTTCTTGTAATGGAAAGATCTTTTAAGCCACCTTCTACAAAATAAATCAACTCATTAGCCTTATTTTTAGGTAAAATCGGCTCTTTTTCTTTGTACCATTTAAGAATTTGATCTTGATATTTAGAAAGCTTGAAAAAATAACTTTCTTCTTTTAAAAGCTGTGTTTTCTTACCACAATCTGGACAATGACACTCATTTATAAGTTGAGTTTGAGTAAAATAACTCTCACAAGAAACACAATAAAAGCCTTCATAAGTTCCTTTGTAAATATCACCTTTATCATACATTTTTTTAAATGCTTTTTGTACACTTAATTTGTGATTTTCATCTGTAGTTCTAATGAAATAATCATAAGAAATTTCAAACTCATCCCAAAGTTTTTTAAACTTAGCACTAATTTCATCTGCATATTCTTTAGGGGTAAAATTTCTAGCGCTAGCAGCTTGCTCTATCTTTTGGCCGTGTTCATCTGTGCCTGTTAAAAAGAATGTTTTTTCTCCTTGTAAGCGATAAAATCTAGCCAAAGTATCTGCTATAATCGTAGTGTAAGCATGACCAATATGAGCCACATCATTTACATAATATATCGGGGTAGTAATATAACGCATTTTCAACCTTTATTAAAAATCAAATCCACCTTCTTTACCTTTAGACATACTCTTATAAACTGCTTCTATATACTCTTTTCTTAAAGAGCACTCAAAAATCATAGAGCAAGGTAAACAAGATTTTATTTTTTTTTCGTTTTGACAAGCTTGAAGTTCATTTTTTTTAACTTCCAAAGCTAGTTCAAATTCATCTTTAACTTCAGCCATCAAAAACCTTTATAAGCTTGTTTTAGTTTTTCAATTTCATATTTAGAACCTAAAAAGCATGGCGTACTTGCATGAATTTTTTCAAATTCTAAATCAAGTAAAGAATTATTTTCTCCATTGGTAGAAAATCCTCCTGCTTTTTCAAAAATAAAAGCAAAAGGAAACACCTCAAAATATGCTCTTAATTTTCCATTTGGTGCATCGCTTGTTGCAGGATATGAAAACAACCCTCCACCTTTGAGTAAAATTTGGTGCAAATCACTCACCATAGCACCAGAATATCTCAAGCGATAACCCTCATCAAATAAAGCTTTTATAAAGGCTCTATGAGTATTTGACCAATTTTTTTGTGTCCCACCGCTTGCATTTAATTTGCCTTTTTCATTTAATCTCAAATCCTTAACAAAAACAAATTCATCTTTTTCATTTAATCTATAAAGCTTAGGAGTGTCAATACACACTATAAGCTCTAAACGCACGCCATAAATAGCATAAACCGCTGCTTTTAGATTTTTTGCACTAGCCTTTTGCTCATAAATAGCAAAAATAGAACCTATAGCAAAATTCACATCTACTAAAGAAGAACCATCTAAAGGATCATAAGCAACAACATATTTTTCATTTTCATTGATTAGCAATTGCTCTTGTTTTTCCTCGCTAATTAAGCTTTTTAAACCTTTGCTTTGCTTTAAAATTTTAGTGATAATCTCATCGCTTTTCACATCAAGTTTTAATTGATTATCTCCTGTGGCATTTTGAGAAGTGGTATAATCAAAATCTTTTAAATATCTAAGTTCTTTTGAAATTTCAATCACTGCTTTTTGTATATCGTCAATTAATTCTTGCATATTTTACCTCTATACTTTTTTTGAATTTTTTAATATAAAATCACAAATACTTTCCAAATCATCCAAATAAAACCAAGTTAAATTTTTATTTTCAATTTTCTCATAGCTTGCAATAGCCTTAGAATAAGCAAAATAGCTCTCATCTACTTCTTTACAAAAAACGCTAATTCTTGGCATATCTAAGGTTTTTAAGCCCTCTATAAATAAAAAATCAAATTCTCCTAGTTTAGAAATAGCTTCATCTAAAGTACTTGGAGAATGTGTAAATAAAGTTGTCCTTGTGGGACTTAAAACCATTACATCAGCACCACTTTGAAAAAATTTAAAACTATCTTTTTTTGCTATATCAAAGCTTGCTTTATCCTTTGGATCATGTTTTATAATGCATACTTTATAATTTTGTTCCATAAAATACTTAGCAACTTGAGTAATCAAAGTCGTTTTACCTGAATTGGAAGGCCCGCTAAAAGCCATTGCTAATCTTTTCATAACTTCCTTAAATCAAATAAAATAAATGAAATTATATCTTTTTAAAAGTTAAAAGCTTATAATTATAAAAAAATTAGGAACAAAAATATGAAAAAAGTTTATATGATTATTTTTTTAACACTTATTTTTACCGCATGCTCTAATAAAACACAAGAGCAAAGTGAAATTAATTTAAAAAGTCAAACTCTGATGTATGCACAAAAAATTAATTTTAATTATAAAGATAATAGAGTAGTTGCTTTATTGAGCTATTTAAACCCTGTATTAGATGAAAAAAGCCAAAAAGAAGTTTTTGTACTTAGTTTTTTGCCAAATATCAACATCAAACAAGAGCAAATTTCAATACTCATAGATGGAGAAAAAACTAATATAAAAACCTTAGATCAAAATGATGAATTATTTAAATATATCATTAAGAGTGATTATGCAAGTTATTATAAAATTACTCTTAATGAATTAGTGCAAAAACCTATTTTAAAACTTGATTTGTGTTTTGAGAATCAGTGTTTTGAGCTAAAGTTTCAAAAAATTTCGAAATCGGTGTATTATCGTTCAGAAGATGCAAATAAACAACATAATTAGCTAAAACTTTCTTAGCATATACCCTGCTTTCTGCATAAGGAACAAGCTCCATTGATAAAAATGGCTCATATTTTCCCGCTCTAAACATATCTTCTCTTTTGAGCATTCTAGTGGTAAATCCTATACCTCCATTATAAGCATAAGCCACAAAAACCGGGGAATTAAGTTTAGATTCTAAATAATCTAAATGATGATTTGCAAAAGTATAAGCTGTTTTTGGTTCAAAAAGCATATCTTGATCAAAATTTGGAATTTGCAGTTCTTTATTGCCTATATGATTAGCTAAAAATGGGATAAATTGCATAATACCCAAAGCATAAGAAGTTGAAATGGCTGTTGGTATAAAACGACTTTCTTGTCTAGCTAAAGCTAAAATCATAGCTTTTCTTTGCGTAGAATAATCTTTTAAATATTCAAAATAAGGCATAATAAAATAATGTTTTTTAAAACCTTCGGCCCTTTCTTTAATATAGGCATAAATAGCGATATTTTCCTTGGTATAAAAATCTTTTGCAAGTTTTTCTAGCTCATTAGGAGTGCCTTTTGCAATTTCTTTTGCGAGCTTTTGCCAAGCAAAAGGATCTTTCATATCAAAATCATTTTTTTGTTTTTTTGGCTTTAATTCTTCTATTTTAGGTAAAGGCAAGCCTTTTAACTCTCTTGCATAAAGACTATAAATATTTAAAGAATCACTTTGAGCAAGCTCATCAATGTACTTTTTATCTTGAGTGATCAAATATAGCCAAAAATTTGCATTATCTACTAAAGGTTTGCTTTTAAAAGTATCTTTTGCTACTTGAAAAAATTCCAATGCTTTTTTATCGTCATTTTCTAAAATAGCATTTACACCTAGATAAAAAGCATTATCTTGAAAAGTTAAATTTGCATCTACATTGACTAGAGATTTTCTTATCAATGGACTTTTTTTCTTAATGATAATTTCTTTTACAAAATTTGTAAATTCTTTTTCTTTAGCTAATTCATTTACAAAATCTTTTTCTAAGAAAAAATCTTTTTTATCTTTTAAGAAATTATAGATTTTATAAAAATTAGCACTATCATAATTTAAAACCGCATAACTTAGAGGATCTTTAGCATCAAAAGCTTCTAAAAGTTTTGTTAAATTTGGATTATCCTGTGGGATATTTTTTTTCATCTCATTACGCACTGAAGCATTAAGATCTTGTATAAAAGTTAAACTATTTAATCTTATAAGCTGACAAGTAGCATTAGCATCTAAGATATTTTGCGTATTAAATTTATAACAAGCTTCATATTCTTTATTATACCCCAAAGGCGGAATAATGGCTTCAATGGCATTTTTAATACGCCCTGCATAACGATAAATATGTTCTTTTAAACCTTCAACTTCTTCTTTTTTAAATTCATTTTTTTCTAATAAACGATATAAATAATAATCCTTAGCTAAAGAATTTGGTCTTTGCTCTAATTCTTTATAAGAATACATTGCACTATTTGCAAAAACAACTCCAGCTAAAAGTAACACTACACTTTTTTTCAACACTTATAAACTTCCTAAAATTAAATTTGATAAAAATATTTGGATAAATTTTAATCCTAAAATAATAATCAAAGGTGCTAAATCAATACTCCCTATAGTAGTAGGAATAAACCTTCTTACAAAAGCATAAGCAGGATTAGTTAAACGATATAAAATTTGCACTATAGGATTATATGGATCAGGCCTTACCCAAGAAATCAATGCTGCAATGATTATAATCCATACATAAATTTCAATAACTAAAGAAAAAATTTGCACCAAAGATACAATCAAACTTGTTCCAACTCCCATTTTACTCCTTTATAATTTCTTTAACAAAAGGCTTGATTAGAGTATAAATTTCACTCATTTCAGGTCCGTGAGTAACTCCTGTTAATACCAAACGCAAAGGCATAAAGAAATTTTTACCTTTTAAATTTGTTTTTTCCATCAAAATCTTTTTAAACTCATCATATTCTTGAGGTAAATCTAAATCTTTTAAAACTTCTTTAATCAACTTACATTCTTTTTCAAATTCATTATAATTTTTAACTGCAAAAATTGCTTGTATTTTTTCTCTTATCTCATTTAGCGTGCTAGCTTCTTGAGTATAAAATTTTGCAAGCTCAGCTACATCCTTACCTAAATTTAATAAAGAATTTAATTTATCATTATCAAGCATTTTTATATGCTCACGGTTAATTTGCATTAAACGCTTAGTGTCAAACCTCGCAGGAGATTTTGAAACTTTTTTCAAATCAAACCATTCTATGGCTTCTTCTAAAGTAAAAATCTCTTTTGGAGTTTTATTACCTAAAAGTATTAAATAATTTGCAATAGCACTTGCTAAATATCCATTATCAAGCATCCATTTTACACTAGAATGAGCCTCTCTTTTGCTCATTTTAACACCTTCTTCATTTAAAATGATAGGCAAATGTGCATAAGTCATGCTTTTATCATAACCCAAACTTGCTCTAATATGTTCTTGCTTAGGAGTATTTGAAACATGATCTTCGCCCCTTATAATACAAGTAACACCTTCTAGCATATCATCAACCGCACAAGCAAAATTATAAGTTGGGGTTTTATCAGCCCTCATAATCACAAAACTATCAATATCTTCAGGATTAAAACCAATCTCACCTTTAATATAGTCTATAAATTTCATTTGCAATTGAGGTTTTTTAAGACGGATTATGAAAGGTTTTTCACAATTTAATACATCAATATCTGCAAGTTTTTCACAAGTACCATCGTATCTATATGCTTGATTTTTACTTTTAGCTAGTTCTTTTTTATGAGCTAATTCATCCTCAGTACAAAAACAAGCAAAAGCTTTTTTTTCACTTACTAGCTTTAAAGCCATTTGACGATGAAATTTCAAATTCTCACTTTGTACATAATAATGCTGCCAAGTTATACCAAATTCTTTCAAAATAGCTTTTATTTCTTCTTCTTTTCCAGCTATATTTCTAGCATTATCCGTATCTTCAATACGCAAAATAAAATCAGAATTTTCTTGTCTTGCTTTAATATAATTAAATAAAGCTGCTCTTAAATTTCCAATATGCATATCTCCAGTAGGCGATGGTGCAAACCTATACATTATTTATCCTTTTAAAAAACTTTTTTATCATTATACAATTAAATACTTGCTATTTCTTTTAAGTTCACACAAAATTCACTCAATAGCAATATGATTTCATAAATAATTCAACATAAAGGATAAAAAATGAAATTAAAAATAGCTTTAGCAACATTAGTTACTGCAGGTTTTGTTTTTGCACAAGATATGATTGTAGGAGCTAATGCTTTACCAGCAAATTCTAAAAATTTCATACAAAAACATTTTACAGGTTCAAACATTGCTTTAGTTAAACAAGATATTGATAGCTTTGATGTTTATTTAGACAATGGAACTGAGCTTGAGTTTTTTATCAATGGAGATTGGAAAGAAATCGATGCAAAATACAGACCAATTGATACTTCTTTTTTAAGTCCAAATGTTTTAGCAACGATTAAAAAAATGCACCCAAATGCAAGCATAATTAAAGTTGAAAAAGAAATTCAAGGTTATAAATTTAAACTTAATAATATGATGGAAATTTATACTGATGTAAATGGAAATTTCTTAGGACAAAAATTTGATGATTAGAATTTAAGCTAAGCTTTTTTGCTTAGCTTTTATAAGAATTTAGAGCAAGCTCTTGTATATTATAATTAGCAACTCTCTTATAAGTAAAGCCTTTTTTCTCTAAAAAATCAAGTAAAATTTTCTCCATTTTTTCTAAAGCATTTAAGACTTCTTTTGAAAGTTCAAAACTCAATGGCTCTATACGCTTTGGCACACAAGCTAAAATTTGAGTTTTAGGTAAATCTCCCATAAGTTCCATGTATTGTAAAGTTTGAAGCATTTCAACCTCATGCGCACTACCACTCCAATTAACTTTTTTTGGCATTGCATCATAAGGAAAGAAAAAAATATCTCCAATCTTAGCATCATCTGCTGCAATACAATCAATCACAATCATTTCATCATATTCGGCTATAATATAGCTAAGTTGTAAAGCCAAAGTTCCACCATCTACAAAACTCACCGAGTTTTTTTCATGATAAAACTTATAATTTTTTTCTAAAAGTTTGCAAAGATGAACGCCTAAGCCCTCATCTGCAAACATAATATTACCAATACCTAAAACTAGAAGTTTCAACGATTTTCTCTTACAAATTTATAACCGCTAAAGATAGCATCTAAAGCACCATCTTTACCTTTAACTGAGTTAAATACAGCCATATAAATATGCACTGGAACAAAAATCAACACAACCCACATTAAAATTCTATGATAGGTTCTAACATCAGCCAATCCACCTAACATTACCTCAATAGGTCTTAAGATATTATATAAAAATCCACCCAAGCCTTCATGATATACATGCATATAAAGGATTAATCCTGTCAAAATAAGCCCAAACATAACAAGATAAAAGAAAAGGTAAGTTACAAATTGCAAAGGATTGTATACACCTTGTAAATGCGGGTGTTTTCCTAGGAAAATGTAAAATTTAATCTGCTCTATCCATAATTTTACATTAAAAATATCTTTTATACTCTTTCTCTCACCATCACTTTTTGAATCAAAAAAGAACAAATATGTTTTAAAAATCACACAAGCTATTAAGATAAAACCAAAAATTTGGTGCACCATGCGATATTTTGCCTGCATAAATAAAGTCGGTTCAGATGAAATAGATGGAGATTGAAATACATAAGAAATATAATACCCAGTCCCCACTAAAATCACGATTGCAACCGCTCTTAACCAATGTGTAAAACGAAGACCGATACTAAATTCGTATTCGGCCTTTCTGTTTGATTTTAAGGAATGTTTAGAATCCATACTAAAGTCCTTTCCTTATAAATTTACATTAACTTTATACTCGCTAAGATTATTACCTTTAGTATCCATTACATGTACTGCACATGCTATACAAGGATCATAAGAGTGAATAGCTCTTATTACTTCTAAAGGCTGTTTAACATCAGCTAGTTTCATACCAATAAGACATTGTTCATAGCTACCACCTACTCCATTTGCATCTTTTGGACTTGCATTCCAAGTAGAAGGAACTACTGCTTGCCAATTTTCAATTACACCATTTTTAATCCTACACCAATGGCTTAACGCACCACGAGGTGCACTTCCCATAAATCTACCTTTGTATTCTTTGTTTTTATCAATTACATAAGTAGTACAAGTGCTTTCATCTGTTTTTAAATTTTCAACCAAAGAATTAAATGCTTTCAAGCCATGATCAGCAATAATTTTAGCTTCAATTGCTCTAGCACCTGTTCTTCCTAAAGTGCTCATAAGTGCTTGAACTGGTAAATTCGTAGCTTTTAAGAAAGAATCAACTGCTTCTACTACAATTTTATTACCCTTAGCATAATTTACTAAAATATTTGCTAATGGTCCAACTTGCATAGGTAAATTTTCATATCTTGGAGCTTTAATCCAGCTATATTTGCCTTTAATATCAAATACCTTACTATGAACTATATTGCCTTTATCATCGATGCTTTCACCATCAATTAAGCCTGTATAGTTTGGATTAGTTTTACCATCATAAGGATGTAAAGCTTCATTGTCTGCATACCATGATCTTGTAGCTTCTTCGGTGATTTTAGCTTCATCTACTTCTTCAACCTTACTCAAATCACCATTTCTAATAATACCACCTTCAAACAACCACTCATCACTTGAAATTTGGAATTCTCTCTCAGTATAAAAGTTATTTACCCCTACATCATTTAATACACTTGCTTCTTTAGAGTAAGCTTTAGCTGCCATGATTAAATCCGGATAATAAGCACGATTAATAAAATCAGCTACTTCTTGGAATTTAGTCATATATTCAGCCATTCTTGATGGGTTTAAAAGATCCATAACACAAGTTACACCGCCTACAGTTAAACTTTGTGGGTGAGGATTTTTAGCACCAAAAATCGCCATAGCTTGAGCTATTGTTCTTTGAATTCTTAAACATTCTAAATAATGTGAAAGCGCAATAAGGTTTTGCTCAGGAGTAAAGCGATAAGTCGCATGTCCATAATAAGCATTTGCAAATGGTCCAAGATTTCCTTTATCTACAAAGGTTTTTAGTCTTTGCTGAACTTCTAAAAGCTTATCTGCACCTGTTGCATAAGGCATATCAGTATATTTAAATGCTTCATCACTTGCTTTTTTTACATCAGCACTTAAAGCACTTACAACATCAACAAAATCAAGACCATGAAGTTGATAAAAATGTACAGGATGATCATGCATGTATAAAGCTGCATTCATTAAAGTTCTAGTTAAAACTGCATTTAGTGGCGGAGTAATACCTAAAGCATTTTCTACTGCGATAATCCCTGCTCTATAATGTGAAAAAGTACAAACACCACAAATTCTTTGAGTTAAAAAGCCTGCATCTCTTGGATCACGACCTTTTACAATAGTTTCAATCCCTCTCCATAAAGTCGATCCTGAATATGCTTCTTTAATGACATTATTTTCATCAACCACTACTTCAACTCTTAAATGTCCTTCTATTCTAGTAAGTGGATCTATAATAATTCTTTTTGACATTTTTAATCCTTATTTTTTTCTAATGAAGCAATTACAGCATGCGCAGCAACAGCTACGCCTGTTACACAAAGCACACCTATACCAATTTTATCTGAAATGCTATCAGCACCCAAGCCATAAACAGTATCAAATAATCTTCCTGCCATCACTTCTTCAAAAGGTCCCATAGTATCCCAAAAATCAGGTTCAGAACAGCCTATACAACCATGTCCTGCTTGGATTGGCCATGAAGTATGTTGATTAAATCTCTCTCTTGAGCAATTATTAAAAGTATAAGGGCCTTTACAACCTACTTTATAAAGACAATATCCTTTTTTTGCTCCCTCATCACCAAATTGTTGCACAAATTCACCCGCATCAAAGCGTCCTCTTCTTTCACAAAGATCATGAATTCTTAACCCATAAGCCCATTTTGGTCTATTGTAGGCATCAAGTGCTGGCAATGTTTGATACAATATGTAATGAATCACATTACCTATAATATTTTTTTCACTTGGAGGACAACCTGGTACATTAATAACTGTTTTATTTGTTACTTTACTTAAGCTTACAGCATTGCTTGGATTAGGTCTAGCAGCTTGGATACCACCAAAAGCCGAACAAGTACCTATAGCAAAAATAGCTAAAGCATCATTACAGGCTTGTTCTGCTAATTGTCTTCCTGTTTTTCCATGTGGTCCTATAGTTAAAAAGTTTTCTGTAGCACCTGTTGGTATACCACCTTCTACCATTAAGATATATCTACCTTTATATTTTTCCATAGCAGCTTCAAGATTATGTTCAGCTTGCCAACCTGCAGCACCCATTATAGTTTCATGATATTCTAAAGAAATATGATCAAAAATCAAACTATCAATGGTAGGAGCATCACTTCTTAATAAACTTTCAGAACATCCTGTACATTCAGCCATATGAAGCCAAATCACTGGAAGTCTATCACTGAGCTCAGCAGCTCTTGCAACTACTGGAGTAAAGCTAGCAGGTAATGCTAAAAATGCAGTCATAGCACTAGCCCATTTCATAAAATCTCTTCTTGAAAAACCTGATTGCTCTAAGGCTTTAGAGATGGAAATCTCATTTTTCAAAAGAGGAAGTTTTTCTAATGCGTCTAAACGGCGATTAAAAATATCTAAATCACTCATTTGTTGTTCCTTAAATTATAGAAATATCATTAAAGATTTTAAAATATTTATTGTTAAGAATAGATAAAAAATGATAATTTTTTAATCAAATATACGAAGTATTTACAATTTAGTATTATTAAGATAATTTTACTCTAAATAAGCAAGTATTACACTTGCTTATTGTTTAACAATGATGATTTCATCATCTTTAGAATCTATAATAATCTCATCATTTTCATTTAATTCATCCGATAATATCATATCACTTAATTTATCTTCTACCATATCATACAAAGCTCTTTTTAATGGTCTTGCGCCAAAATCTACATCAAAACCAACTTTTGCTATTAAACTAGCAGCATTATCACTCAAGCTTGCTTTAATACCCCTATTTTCAAGACTTTTTTGCAAGGTATTAAAAAGTAATTTAACTATTTTTTTAGCTTCACTTTCTCCCAAAGGGTTAAAAGTGATAATATCATCTAAACGATTTAAAAACTCCGGTCTAAAAAAGTTTCTAAGAGCTTCTTTAATAGCTTTTTCTTTTTCTTCGCCCTTTAACTCCATAATAAAATTTGCACCTATATTAGAAGTTAAGATAATGATAGTATTAGTAAAATCGACCGTTACACCTTTACTATCTGTAGCCCTACCATCATCTAAAATTCCCAAAAGTATATTAAATACATCTTTATGGGCTTTTTCTACTTCATCAAATAAAATCACACTATAAGGCTTTCTTCTAACAGCTTCAGTTAATTCCCCACCTTCTTCATGCCCTATATATCCTGGAGGTGCACCTAAAAGTCTTGATACACTGTGTTTTTCCATAAATTCACTCATATCAAAACGCACCATAGCTTTTTCATCATCAAATAAAAATTTAGCCAAAACTTTAGCACTTTCTGTTTTACCTACTCCAGTTGGCCCTAAAAATAAAAAGCTTCCTATAGGCTTAGTTGCTTGATTTAACCCTGCTTTGTTACGCTTAATAGCTTTAGCTAAAGCACTCAAAGCCTCATCTTGCCCTATGACGCTTTCTTGTAAATACTCTTGAATATGTAAATATTTTTGTTTTTCAGAAGTGAGCATTTTTTGCACACTAATGCCTGTCCATTTACTTAAAATACCAGCTACTAAATCCTCATCTACTTGATTTTTAAGCAAAACTCCTTCTTGGGTCATTTGTTTCCATTTTTCTTCTAAATTTAAAACCTCTTTTTCGCACTCTAAAATTTTGCCATATTCTATTTCAGCAGCCTTTTGAAAATCTCCTTTATTTTTAGCCAAAATAGCTTCATTTTTTAAAGTATCGATTTCTTTTTTCTTTGCACTTATGCCATTAAATACTGCTTTTTCATTTTCAAATTTGGCATTAAGTTTGATTTGCTCTTCTTTTAAATTTGCTAATTCTTTTTTAATCTCTTCCAATCTTTTTTCATTAGCTTCATTTTCTTCCATTTTTAAAGCTTCATTTTCTACTTCCAAACTTTCAATTTGCTTTCTAACCTTTCTTAAAGAATTTGGCTCACTTTCTATTTGCATTTTTAATTCCGCTGCAGCCTCATCAATTAAATCAATCGCTTTATCAGGTAAAAATCTATTAGCTATATAACGCTTAGATAGCTTTGCAGCTGCCACTAAAGCACTATCATTAATAGTTACATTATGATGAATTTCTAATTTTTCTTTTATACCTCTAAGCATAGCCAAAGCTTCATTTACACTAGGTTCAGCTACATTTACAGGCTGAAATCTTCTTTGTAAAGCTGCATCTTTTTCAAAATATTTTCTATATTCTTTTAAGGTTGTAGCACCTATAGTATGAAGCTCACCTCTTGCTAAAGCAGGTTTTAAAATATTTGCTGCATCCATGCTCCCTTCATTTGCACCTGCACCTACAATGGTGTGAATTTCATCTATAAATAAAATTACATTCTTATGTTTTATTACTTCATTTACAACTGCTTTTAATCTATCTTCAAATTCACCTCTGTATTTTGCCCCTGCTATTAAAGCACTCATATCTAAAGCTATAACTTTTTTATTTTGCAACGAAGTAGGAACATCTTTTTTTACTATCCTTTGTGCTAAAGCTTCCACCACAGCAGTTTTTCCTACCCCTGGCTCACCTAATAAAATAGGATTATTTTTAGTTTTTCTGATTAAAATTTGCATTAATCTTTGAATTTCTTCTTCTCTACCTATAACAGGATCAAGCTCATTGTTTTTAGCTTTCATAGTCAAATCAATACCAAATTTAGATAAAGAATCAAGTGTTTCATCACTTGTTTTGGTTTCTATTTTAACTCCTGCTCTAATGAATTCCAATTCTTTTTTAAACTCATTTAAATCTACAAATTTAGACAAAAGTTCCTTAATAACCCCGCTAGCACTTTCTGAAACAAGCCACATATCCACAGCTAAATAACTATCTTTATTTTCTAAAGCCAAGCCTTTTGCTTTTTCTAAAGAATTAATAAATTCATTTGAAAATTTAATATTGTCTTTATTTACATTTGAGCTAGTAGGAAAAGATGAAATTTTACTTTTTACTTCTAACTCAAATGCCTCTTTAGAAACATTTAATTTATTAAAAACTTGATTAAGCAAACTAGAGCTATCAACACTTAAAGCCCATAATAAATGCAAAGGTTTTATTTCACTATTCTTAGAATGAATGGCCAAAGAAATTGCACTTTCTATATTTGAAAGCATAGAATCTGTTAAAAAATCTTGTATATTTGCCATTTTTACTCCTTTTTACTTTTATATGAAGTGTATTATATAACTTTAGTCTATTATTGTCAAGTTTATTTAGTTATATTTATAAATAATTTTTTATATATATACACTAATATCATAAAAATATTTACTTTATTTACGATTTTTTAAGCAAAAATAACTAAAATTAGATAATTATTTTATGAATTCATATTTATTTTGGAGTTTTTCCTTTGAAGACAAAAAGAAATCTTATTATCGCAGCTAGCATTTGTAGTTTAATAACCGCTTCTTTTATTTTTACTAACTTGCAAGCTAAAAATCCCGCTCCTAGCGAAGCAGAAAAAAAAATAGAAGCTTTATCTAAACTTACAAGAACTATGTCTATCATAGAACAATATTATGTTGATGATGTTAATTATACAGATTTGGTTGATAAATCCATAGCAGGTTTACTTACAAATTTAGATGCCCACTCTTCCTTCTTAGATGAAAAAGGTTATAAAGAGCTTAAAGAACAAACTAATGGGGAATTTGGTGGACTTGGCTTTACTATTACCCAAAAAGATGGAGCAATTAGTGTTGTAGCTCCTATAGAAGGAAGTCCAGCGGATAAAGCAGGTATTAAAACTGATGATATTATCTTAAGAATTAATAACGAATCAACTTTAGGTATGACTTTAAATGAAGCTGTTTCTAAAATGCGTGGAGAGCCTAAAACAAAGGTTACTCTAACTATTTATAGAAAAGGTGATACAAAGCCATTTGATGTAAATTTAAAAAGAGATATCATAAAAGTAGATAGTGTTTATACAAAATTAATTGAAAATGAAAATTTACTTTATTTAAGAGTGACTAATTTTGATAAAAATGTTGTAGATGAAGCTAGTAAAGCGATCAAAAAACATTCTAATACAAAAGGAATTATACTAGATCTTAGAACCAATCCAGGCGGTATTTTAAATCAAGCAGTGGGTTTAGTAAATCTTTTTGTAGATAAAGGAGTAATCGTTTCACAAAAAGGTAAAATTGAAAGCGAGAATGTAGAATTTAAAGCAAATCCTAGTAAAAAAATCACCAATGCACCTTTAGTAGTGCTTGTAAATGGTGGCAGTGCAAGTGCGAGCGAGATTGTAAGTGGGGCTTTGCAGGATTTTAAACGCGCTATTATCATAGGAGAAAAAACCTTTGGAAAAGGTAGTGTGCAACTTATATTACCTATGGATGAAAAAGGTAAAGAAGGCTTGAGACTTACTATAGCAAAATATTATTTACCAAGTGGTAGAACTATACAAGCTGTTGGAGTTAATCCTGATATAGAAGTATTTCCAGGAAAAGTAAGTAAAGAAGAAAATCACGGCTTTGAGATCAAAGAAAGTGATCTTAAAAAACACTTACAAGCTGAACTAGATAAAATCGGACATCAAGAAAAGAAAAAAGACAACAAAGAAGATAAAAATATCATTACCAAAGAACAAATTAATAATGACATACAACTAAAAACCGCAATAGATGCAATTAAAATTTTAAACATTACAAAAGGAGAGTAAAATGGCTATGAAATTAGATCTTTTATATGAAGGAAAAGGTAAAAAAATGTTTAAAACTGATGATGAGAATTTGCTCATCACAGAATTTAAAGATGATTTAACAGCTTTTAATGCAGAAAAAAAGGGTAATGAAGCAGGAAAAGGTGCATTAAATTGTAAAATTAGTACTGAAATTTTTCATCTCTTAGAAAAAGAAGGCATTAAAACCCATCTAGTAGAAACCATCAGCGAAAAAGAACAAATTGTTAAAAAATGTAATATTATACCCATTGAAGTTATTACTAGAAATGTAGCTACAGGATCTTTAACAAAAAGATTAGGCATTAAAGAAGGCACGATTTTACCTTTTGCTGTAGTTGAGTTTTGTTATAAAAATGATGATTTAGGTGATCCTATCATCAATGATGAGCATTGTTTGATTTTAAATCTAGTAAAAAGTGAAAAAGATTTAGAATTAATCAAAAATACCGCAAGACATATCAATTCTATTCTAGTAAAATTCTTTGAATCTAAAGGTTTAAGATTGATTGACTTTAAATTAGAATTTGGTATTGATAATGAAGGAAATATGATCTTAGCTGATGAAATTAGTCCTGATAGCTGTAGATTTTGGGATAGCAAAACTAATGAAAAATTAGATAAAGATCGCTTTAGACAAGACTTAGGTAATGTAAAAATGGCTTACGAAGAAGTCTTAAAAAGAATTTTAAGTTAGGAAAAATAATGAAAGTAACTATAAATATCACACTTAAAAATGGGGTTTTAGATCCTCAAGGCAAAGCCATAGAAAAGGCTTTGCATTCTTTGGATTTTAATAATATTGCAAATGTTAAAACCTCAAAACAAATTAGTTTTGATATAGCTTGTGATGATAAAGAAGAAGTTTTTAAACAAGTTGATTTAATGTGTAAAGAATTACTTGCAAATACTGTGATAGAAGATTATGAGATAATATTATGAAAGTAGCTATTATTCGTTTTCCTGGAACTAATTGTGAGTTTGATACAGCTTATGCCTTTGAAAAATTAGGGGTAAAAACTGAAATCATTTGGCATGAAAGACAAGATTTTAGTGCAGATTTAATCGTATTACCTGGAGGTTTTTCTTATGGAGATTATTTAAGATGTGCTGCTATTGCAAAACTTGCTCCTGCTATAAAAACACTTAAAGAGCATGTTCAAAAAGGTGGATATGTTCTAGGCATATGTAACGGCTTTCAAATTTTATTAGAACTTGGACTTTTAAAAGGAGCTATGAAACATAACAATAGTTTAAGTTTTATTTCTAAGATGCAAGCATTGCAAGTAGTATCAAATAATAATGCTTTTTTGAAAAATTTTCAAAAAAATGATATCATAGAATTACCTATTGCTCATGGAGAAGGAAATTATTTTAATAGCGAAGATGGTATTAAAATGCTAGAAGATAAAGATATGATCTTACTAAGATATATCAATAATCCAAATGGCTCTTTAAACGATATAGCAGGAATTTGTGATGAAAATAAAAAAGTCTTTGGATTAATGCCACATCCTGAAAGAATGTGCGATGATATTCTTGGATCAAAAGTAGGACTTAAAATGTTTGAAGGATTTTTAAATTGCTAAAAACCTTCAAATTTTTTTGTCTTTTTTTACTAACTTTTAACTTATATGCTCAAGAAAATAGTGTTTTTGAAGATTATAACACTTTAGAAAAAAATTATAATCAATTAGATGATCAAGCTAAGCAAATTTATCAAACTATCGCTCCAAGTGATGAGAGTAATTATGAAAGTAAAATCGATGATGAAAATTTCATCCCTCAAGGTTCTTTAGTATTAAACGCAAAAGAATACACCGATGAAGCCTATATAGATGAGGCTTTTACTATAGATCTTGAGGTTATTACCACAACTAATGTGAGTTTTGATTTAAATGTGAGTTTTGAAAAAAGTGATGATATGCTTTGGATCAATCCTAATCCTATTTGGGAACAAAAGGCTAATTCATATCATACAAAATTATGGTTTGAAGCTAAAAGTTTAAATGCTAGTTTAAACAAAATCATCGTTTCATTAAGCAGAAATGATCATATTTTTCAAAGCTCATCATTAATTATAAAGCCCATTAAACTTAAAAAAATCGATGCTCCTTCTAATAAATACTCACATATAGTTGCAAGCAATTTGGAAGTTAAACAAGTAAAAGCGAGTAGTTTTGATAATGATAGTATAATTTTATTTATAGAACTTGCAGGAGAAAACACAAATCTAGCAAGTTTTAACATAAAAGATATCCAAAAACAAGGTGTAGAGGCTATTAAAGGCGATTTTGAAAAACAAAGTGGATTTTATTATGCTATTTTAGATAAAAGTAAAACGCGTTTTGAGTTTTCTTACTTTAATTTAAATTCTAAAGAATTAAAAGATTTTTCCTTAAAAATAGAACTTAAAGAAGATAGTATAAGTACACAAAGTGATTTAAATCCAAAAACTAATGATTTTAATTTTTACAAACAAGTTTTTTTATGGAGCTTGTGTGGTATTTTCGCTTTATGGTTTGTATTTAAAAAAAGCTACACAGCTTTAGGTTTGGCAATTTTGGCTCTAATAGCAAGTTTTTTAGCTCAAAATAACATATATAAAGCTATATTAAAAGCTGAAAGTAAAGTACAAATTTTACCAACTCTAAACTCAACTCATTTTTATTCTGGGAAATACAAACAAGAAGTAGAAGTGTTAGATTCAAGAGATGAATACAGAAAAATTTTATTTAATAATGGAAAAATAGGCTGGGTGAAAAGTGAAGATTTATCAAAGATTTAAAGCTTTAATATTTTGGGTAGAATTTATTTTATCTATTATATTTTTATGTATTGCCTTTTTATTATTGCAATCGCAAGAAAAAATTTGGAAAATCAGAAAAGTATGGTCAAAACTGCAAAAATATGTAATAAACTATAAAATTCAAACCCAAGGTTCTATACACCCTCAAGCTAATTTGCTTTTAATCAATCATCAAAGCTTGCTAGATATAGTTGTTTTGGAAGATTTATGCCCAAAAAATATATCTTGGATAGCTAAAAAAGAACTAGGCGAACTCCCTGTTTTTAAAACTTTGATTAAAAAACCAAAAATTATTTGTATAGATAGAAGTCCAAAGGGTCTAGCAAAGCTTTTAAAAGAAGCCAAAGAAAGATTAAATGAGGATAGAATTTTAGCCATTTTTCCAGAAGGCACAAGATCTAAAACACAAAAACTTTTAAAATTTAAAGTCGGAGCTAAAATTTTAAGTGAAAAGCTTAAGTTAAAAGTCCAGCCTGTGGTAATTGTTGATTCAGCTAAAATTTTAGACACCCAAAACTTTAGTGCAAATAGTGGTGTTTTAAAAGTGGTATTTCTAGATCTTGTCGATACAAGTAAAGATGATTGGCTTGAGCAAACTAGAGAAAAAATGCAAACAATCTTAGATAGCGAAAGGTCACAAGCTTGATTGGTACGATTTTAGCTGTAGGTTTTGGAGGCTTTTTAGGGGCCATATCCAGAATGCTTACTAGCAACCTTTTTAATAAAATCATTCCTCATAACTTTCCTTATGGGACATTAATGGTCAATATAATAGGATCATTTTTAATAGGTTTATTTTTTTCTTATGCAAATTCTAAAGGTGTGCATATTTTTACTAAAAATTTAATTAGCACTGGTTTTTTGGGTGCCTTTACAACTTTTTCAACTTTTTCTTATGAAAATTTGTTATTTTTGCAAAATGGTGATTATTTTCACTTTTTTATAAATATTATTTTAAATGTTATCCTTTGTCTTTTGGCAGTATGGATTGGTTTTTTAATTTTTAAATAAAGGAGATATAAATGCAATTTCAAACTGAAGTTAATCAACTTTTACAACTTATGATTCATTCTTTGTATTCTAACAAAGAAATTTTTTTAAGAGAGCTTATTTCTAATGCAAGTGATGCACTTGATAAACTTAGTTATTTAAGCGTGAGTGATGATGCTTATAAAAATTTAAATTTTGAGCCAAAAATTCAAATTAATTTCAATCAAGAAGCAAAAACCTTAACTATAAGTGATAATGGTATAGGTATGAATAAAGACGATTTAATCAATCATCTTGGAACCATTGCTAAAAGTGGCACAAAAAGCTTTTTAGAGAACTTAAGTGGTGATGCCAAAAAAGACTCTCAACTTATAGGACAATTTGGTGTAGGTTTTTACTCTGCTTTTATGGTAGCTTCCAAAATAGAAGTTTTAAGCAAAAAAGCATTAGATGACAAAGCTTATCTTTGGACTTCTGATGCTAGTGGCTATGAAATAGAAGATGCAAATAAAGACGAACAAGGCACTTGCATAACCTTGCATTTAAAAGATGAAGAGTTTTTAAACTCATACCGCATTGAAAGCATAGTAGAAAAATATTCAAATCATATACAATTTCCTATTTTCATGGAAAAAGAAGAATATTTACCACTAGAAGAAGGTGAAAAAGAACCTAAAAAAGAATTAAAAAACACTCAAATTAATACAGCAAGTGCCTTATGGAGACAAAATAAAGCAAGTTTAAAAGCTGAAGATTATGAAAGATTTTATGAACAAAACTTCCATGATTCAAACAAACCTATGCTTTATATCCACACAAAAGCTGAAGGTTCTATAGAATACAATTCTTTATTCTTTATACCTGCGCAAGCTCCATTTGATCTTTATAGAGTAGATTATAAAAGTGGTTTAAAACTTTATGTTAAAAGAGTTTTTATAAGTGATGATGATAAAGAATTATTACCAACTTATCTAAGATTTGTGCGTGGGATTATTGATGTAGAAGATTTGCCGCTTAATGTTAGTCGTGAAATCTTACAAGAAAATAAAATCTTAAAAAGCGTTCAAGAAGCAAGTGTTAAAAAAATCCTAGCTGAACTTAAAAAATTTAAAGAAAAAGATAAAGAAAACTATCTTAAATTCCATGAAAATTTTGGAAAAGTTTTAAAAGAGGGTTTATATGGTTTTGGCGAAAATAAAGACGCTATAGCTAAGCTTTTATATTTTAAAAACTCAAATAAAGAAGAATTAATTGATCTTGAAGAGTATAAACAAAACCTAGCTGAAGGTCAAAATGAAATTTTTTATATTAGTGGAAAAAATGAAAAGCTTTTAAGAAATTCTCCACTTCTTGAAAGCTATAAACAAAAAAATATCAATGTTTTATTACTTGATGAGGAAATTGACACCATAGTTATGCCTATGATGAATGAATTTGAAGGCTTAAAATTTAGCGCTATCAATCATCTAGCTAGCGAAGAAACTAGCGAAGAACAAAAGGCTGAATTTGCAAGCTTGCTCATCAAAATAAAAGAAGTTTTAAAAGATGATGTTGAAGAGGTAAAACTTAGCCAAAGACTTTCAAATAGTCCAAGTTGTATTGTTTATGATCAAAATAAACCTGATTTTGCTATGCAACAAATTCTTAAACAAATGGGGCAAGAACAGCAAGTTAAACCTATACTTGAAATCAATCCTAATCATGAAATTTTAAAAGCCTTAAAAGAAAATGATACTTTAGCTAATGAAATGGCACATATTCTTTTAAATATGGCTAAACTTAGCGAAGGTATGGGTATAGATAACCCTAGTGAATTTAACAATGCCTTAAGCAAAATCGTTTCTAAGGCTTTAGAAAAATGAAAAATATAGCTATTTCTAAAGATATTTTGCACGAATTTTGCATTATAGATGTAAGAACTCCTAGCGAATGGAAAAGCGGGGTTATAAAAGAAGCTGTACTCATCGCACTTTGCGATGATAATGGCTTTATGAATGAAAATTTCATCCAAGAGTTTAAAGAAAAAGTAGATTATCAAAATAAAAACATAGCCTTTGTATGTGCTACAGGCTCAAGAAGCAAACATACTGCTGTGATGATAGAAGATGCTCTAGGTATAGAATGTACTAATTTAGATGGTGGCATGGTAGCGCTTTTATCACAAGGTTATGAAGCAACAAAAGAAGGTTGATTATGAAAAAAATATTTTTATCTTTAATGCTTTGTACTAGTTTTGTTTTAGCAGAAGTTAAAAATATCGATATTAACGCAGGAATTTTAGAAAATTATCAAGTAATTGATGTTAGAAAACCTAGTGAATGGGTACAAACTGGCACAATAAAAAATGCCATTAAAATTAGCTTTTATAATGAAGATGGAAGCTTGAATAAAAATTTCGTTGAGGAAATTAAAAAGATTTCAAGCAAAAAACCTATTGCTATAGTTTGTAGAAGTGGAGCAAGAAGTGCTAAGGCTTCTGCTTTACTAGATCAAAATGGCATAGAAGTTACTAATTTAAAAGGCGGTATAAACGCACTTTTATCACAAGGTTATGAAACCTCAAAATAAGTCTAACTAGACTTATTTTTTCTTTGGTCTAAACACAGAAATTACTTCTTCATTATTTTCAATATAAGCTCCACCTATCAAATCTACACAATAAGGAATAGCAGGAAATATAGGCTCAATACATTCTCTTATAGCTTTTGGATTACCCGGTAAGTTAATAATTAATGATTTTCCTTTTATACCTGCACTTTGTCTTGAAAGTATAGCCGTTGGCACATATTCTAAGCTTTTTGCACGCATTAACTCCCCAAAACCTGGAAGCATTTTATCACACACTGCTTGTGTTGCCTCTGGTGTCACATCACGTAAAGCAGGCCCTGTACCTCCTGTGGTAAAAATCAAATCACATTTTACTTCATCTGCCAAATAAGCTAATTTTTCTATGATTAAATCATACTCATCAGGAATTAGCTCATAATAAAAGCTTTTTTCATTTTTTATATAAGAATCTAAAATTTTTTCTATCTCTACTCCGGATTTATCCTCATAAACTCCGCTACTTGCTCTATCTGAAAGTACTAAAATTCCTATTTTTACCATTTTCACTCCATTATGATTTTTTCTATATCTTGTTTTTCTATTTTTTCATTTTCTAAAAGAATGCTAGCTAATCTCACTACTTTTTCTTTCATTAATTCTAAAAATTCTTTCACTTCTTGCTTTTGCTCTTGTAATAAACCCTCATTTGCCATAGCGAAAGTTTCCATAAAAACGAGCAATTCTTTAACCTTTAAAAGATCACTTTGTGCATTAGTGTAACTTTCATTAAAAATAAGCTCCATAGCAACTGAACCTGCTAAAAAAACTTTTATTTTATTTAATAATTCTGATTTTGATTTGATAGTATTTTCATATTCTTTAAACCTATCTTCAATTAGGGTAATTTTTTCAAATTTAACATCAAAATAAAAAGCACACAAGGCTTTAGCTGCTTGATATGTGGCTTGAATTTTTCTTTCTTTGTCGCTTAGAGAAAAAATCTTTTTTTTACCCATTAAAACTTTATTAAGCACTGCAAAAAAATCATTTTCTTCTATTAAATCTGATTTTCTTCTTATAGCATTAATAGCCGCTTCATTAACTAAAGTCTCCAAGGCAGCTCCACTAAAACCCACACTAGCTTTTGCAATTTTTTCTAAATCTACGCTAGATTTTTTTTCTTTCATATAATTTTGCAAAATATGCATTCTATCTTTAAAATCAGGCAAAGATATAAAAATTCTTCTATCAAAACGCCCTGATCTTAATAACGCATTATCCATAAGGTCGATTTTATTTGTAGCAGCCATCACTATAACACCACTATTATCTTCAAATCCATCCATTTGAGTTAAAAGCTGATTTAGAGTATTATCTCTTTCTACATTGGAAAAATCCCCCCTACTTTTACCAACTGCATCAATTTCATCTATAAAAATGATACTTGGAGCTTTTGATTTAGCTTTTAAAAAAAGCTCTCTTACTCTTTTTGCGCCCATACCTACATAAATTTCTACAAAACTAGCCCCACTTTGATAAAAAAATGGCACCCCAGCTTCACCTGCTACTGCTTTTGCTATCAAGGTTTTACCTACTCCAGGAGGGCCTACTAGCAAAACGCCTTTTGGCATTTTCACGCCAAAATCTTTATATTTTTGAGGATTTTTTAAAAAATCAACGATTTCCAAAAGCTCCACCTTAGCCTCATCAACCCCTGCTACATCTTTAAATTTAACTTCACTTACTACATCTTGTATGGTGTTATTTTGTTCATTTTTTTCTAAAATATTTTTTTCCAAAGAAAGTAAATTTTGCCTATCTTTGTTTTTTTTATTAAGAAAGAGTAAAAAGCTTATGAGAAAAGCAAGTAAAATAAATATCAAAAAAAACTCACTCAAATCATAATCTTTAGCATATTCTAAAGGAATTTTTTGCCACAAAGCATTTAAATCCACTACATCTTTAGCGATTAAAAAATTTCCTTCTTTGCTTTTTAATAATATTTCATTATTTTCTACTATAGCCTTTTGGATTAAATTTTGTTCTAAAAGCTCTTCATAAGCAGCCTTGCTAATATAATCTGGTTGATTTTTTAAAAATGCAATCAATATAAAAACACAAAGCAATAAAAATGAAGCTAAGATAATCTTTTTATTTTTCATCCTCTAACCTTATATAGTTACAATCTTCTTTGCATTCATATTTTTCAATACTTATCCATTGTTTAGCAATATCTTCTTTGCTTGTAATTTTGATTTTATTAAAAAATTGATCATAGCCTTCATAAAAACCATCTTTTTTACTCTCGACTAAAATTTCTAAAATATTTTTTTGGTTTTTTCTAAACTCATAATTATTTTGTGCGACTATATCTTTTAAAATATTTAATCTTTCTTTGGCTATATCACCATTAATTCGCTCACTCATAGAAGCAGAATGCGTTCCATCGCGTGGTGAGAAAATAAAAGCATGGATATGTGTGAGTTTAAATTGTTTGAAATTTTCTAAAGCTTCTTGCCATATCAACTCACTTTCCCCAGGATGTGCCACGATAAAGTCTGTTCCTAAAGCAAAACCTTTTTGATTTAACTCATTAAACAATGCTAAATCATTTTGCGTGTGTGATCTTCTACGCATAATGCGTAGCATTTTTTCATGAGTGTGTTGCAGAGCAATATGCAAATGCTTTTCAAGCCAAGGTTCATCTAAAATTTCTTTAAAACTCTCATCAATTTGAGCAGGTTCTAAACTCCCAAGTCTTACTCTTTTTATACCATTAATCTTGCCTATTTCTTGCAGTAATTTTCCAAGTGTAGTTTTATCTTTTAAACCATAACTTCCTATATTAGTACCCGTTAAAACTACTTCACTATAACCATTTTGAGCCAAAAGTTTGATTTGTTTTATTATTTCCTCACTTGGCATGCTTCTTGATTTACCTCTAACACTTGGGATTATGCAATAACTACAAGCAAAGTCACATCCTTCTTGAATTTTTACAAAAGCTTTAGTGTGATTTTCATAATTACTTACGATTTTTGTATCAATAAAGCGTAAATTTCCAAGCTCATAAAAGGCTTTATCCTGTGAGATTAACTCGTTAATTTTATCTTTATTAGAAGCTCCTAAAACTCCAAAAATTTCTTTTTTATCAAAAAAATCCTTTCCCTTGCTTACAGCACCACAGCCTGTAAGTATAACCTTAACTCCATTTTTTTTTACACTATTAATATAACTTCTAAGCCCACTATCAGCACCATTTGTAACCGTGCAAGAATTTATCACTATCACATCAGCTTCTTGTTCATTTTGTGTGACAATATGATCTTTAATATAAGTTTTTAATAATTGCGTATCATAAATATTAGTTCTACAACCAAAAGTTTTAAAATATACCTTTTTTTTCAAATATCTTCCTTATTTTCTATAAATTCATGTTTTGCCATATATAAATTTTGTGATGGATAGGCTATTTTTATATCATCATGTTTATTAAATTCATTGATAATTTCTTTACTTATATTACTTCTTAAAACCAAGGCCGCATAAGAATTTGTCATATACCAAGCAGAAATTCTCATACCATAACCTTCTAAAAATGTAAAAAACCTAGGTTCTACTTTAGGATTTCTAATGCTGTATTCATTTCTTAATTTATTCATGGATTCTTTTGCAATTTTTGTATAGCCTTTAGAAGCTTTTATAACGATTTCTTCTACTATATCTAAGGCTTTTTGATGATTTGAATCAAAAGTTAAAGTAATATCAAGTCCATCCCAAATTGTTTTCATCCCATGATGAGTATAATTTGATATAAGATTGGTAAAAATAAAGTTATTTGGTATGAAAATTATCCTACCACTTCTTCGATTATCTGTATAAGTTAATAAAGATATATCTTCATACAAAGTTATTCTTAAAAACGAAATATCAATTATATCGCCGATATAATGTGTATTGTTTTGAAAAACTCTCACCCTATCACCCACTCTAAAACTTCCACCAAAAACTATCACACACCAACCAAGCATAGACATAAACATATCTTTCATAGCAATAGCCAAACCAGCAGAAGCAAAACCAAGAACGGTCACTAAATAGCTGATATTTTCAATATATCCAAAAAGCAAGATTAAAACAATTACATTGATATTAATAAAATTAATGATTTTATTTGCTGTATAAAAGCGATCATTATCACCTATATATTTTCTAGCTATAAATTTGAGTAAAAATGCTATGGCTACAACTATAACAATAGCCAAAACTATATTGAAAGCTCTTACACCCTGAATTTTAATTGAAGCTGTCGTTTTTTCAATCTCTTCTTGAATTTTTTTCTCATACACAGAATAAGAAATTTCTCCAAAACGCAGAGTTTGTGAAAAATCTCTAACCATTTGATTGGATATTTTTAAATATTCATCATGCTCTTTATTAGAAGATAATTTAGCTATTTCAGCTACTAAAACATTTTCTTTTATAAGCTCATCTAAAGTTTGCTTAAAACTATTTAAAAGATTGACATATTCTTCTTTGTCGCGTCTTAATTTTTTTATATGTGAGTATGCTGAAATAATAGCTAAAGGATTAGTTAGCTTATCTATTTTATCAACTTCTTCAGGTGCCAAAACCATCTTAGAAAAATTTGCACTTTTATACTCACTTAAAAGCTCTAGTCTTTCTTTTAAAATTAAAATTTGTCTTTCTATAATGCTTTTATTGCGTTCATTAGCTTTTAAACTTTCTTTTTCTAAAGCCAAAATTTCATCTTGAGTTTTTCTGTAAATGTTAAAATTATTATATTTAATTATCCAAGTATTATATGCTAAATTATTATGTAATTCATTTAATTTTTGTTCTAAATGCTCTATATCATCTTGCGCTAAAAGTAATGTAAAGGGTAAGAGCAAAATCAATATAATTTTTTTCATGCAAACACCTCTAAAGTGTGTAAAATATCTTCTTTAGATATATCATTTTTTATACAAGCTTTTCCTAAACCACAAGCTAAAACAAAATTAATCTTTTGAAAATGTGTTTTTTTATCTAAGAAAAAGGCATTATAAAACTCTTCTATATTTGAAATTTTATAAGATATGGGTAATTTAAATTTCACAAGCAATTTTTGTACTCTTTGGCATTCTTGCTCGCTTAATAACCCCAAATTTAAAGCTAGAATATTTGCCATGTTCATACCTATAGCCACGGCTTCACCATGTAAGTACTTTTTATATCCTGTTTGATTTTCTATAACATGAGCAAAAGTATGCCCATAGTTTAAAAGCATTCTTAAGCCACTTTCTTTTTCATCTTGTGAAACCACATTAGCTTTAAGTTCTATACTTTTTTGGATGATTTGAGCTAAAATAATATCATCTAATTTAGCATTAAAAATTTTATCCTCGTCCAAATTTTCCAAAAAAGATAAAATTGCTTCATCAAAAACCACAGCCATTTTAATAAATTCAGCCATACCTGCAGCTAGCTCTCTTGAAGGTAAAGTTTTTAAAAACTCACTCTCACAATACACTGCTTTTGGCTGATAAAAAGTGCCTATTAAGTTTTTACCAAATTTATTATTCACTCCGGTTTTACCACCCACACTTGCATCCACGCAAGCTAGTAAAGTTGTAGGGATATTGATAAATTCTATCCCTCTTTGATATATACTTGCTACAAAACCACCCATATCAGAGATCACCCCACCACCAAAGCTTATGAGTAAGCTTTTTCTATCTAACCTATAAGTACACATTTGATCTAAGATATATTCTATAGTTTGTAAATTTTTATACTCTTCGCCATCTTTGATTTTTATAACAAAAAGTTCTTTAGCATGAATTTTTTTCAAAAGTGTATCCAAATGTAGTTTTGCAACTAATTCATTAGTTAAAATCACTACTTTAGTATCAAAATTTAATTTTTCTAACTCATTTATATAGACATTATAACTTGTATTTTTATCTAAATTTACCTTAACTTGCATTCTTTTCTCACAATGATGGTATAAACAATTGATAATTTTTATTCATCTTATAATATATCGTATTTAAATCCGTTTTTAAAATTTTATTGAAATTGTTTCCTAAAATTTTTTCATTAAATGGTATAAAATGCAATATATTTTGTTTGTAAGAAAATTTATTGATAGGATTATGTTCTTTTTCTTCTATCAAAAGTAATTTTTCATCATGAAGTTTTGAAAGGCTTTCAAAATACTGATGATATTCAAAAATTTCGGCTTTATTTAATTTTAAAGCATAGTAATACAAGGCAAGGCCTAGTTGAATTTGCTTGTTAAAATCAAGCATAATAGAAGCAATACCCTCTACATCTTCAAAATTTGAACTTAAAACTACAGAAGATTTTAAATCTGCAAAATCCCCTTTACCTGCTTTTAATACAGGAAGTTTTAAAGTAAAAAGAAAACTTTTTTCTTTTTCAAAAAGATAATCCTCCACCACTAGCAAACCTATGCTAGTATTTTCCACAAAAGGTTTAATGTTTTTTATATTTGTGCTTTCAAAGTCAAATATCACTTCAGTGCTATTTTTATGCAAGGATTTAAGTTTATAATACATAGGAGTTAAAGTAGGATTAATCACCTTAAAATAAAGTTTTTTGCTATTGATTCTTACATGCAAAAGCAAGCTTGCAAAAATAAGCTTTTCTATAGCAAACTCACTCATTTTTTTCATATCTATAATACAAAGTATATTATCTCCAAAAGGTGATGGAAAGCGTCCTAAGCTTGTTTTAACATTAGTAAAAACACTTTGCAAAACTTTAGGATCACCTACGATTAAAATGCTATCATTTGGCATTAAAATAAGCCCAGGTCTTGCCAGAATAAATTCATTATTTCTATAAACCATTACGATTTTAAAGCGTTTTTGGCTAATAGAGCTTATGTGTCTATAAGCAAAGCTTGACCCTGCAGGAATTTTAACCTCCATAATCTCACCTTGTCCAAGCCCTATAAATTGTGCCATTGAAGGCATATTATCCAAACAACCTGTCAATCTTGTACTTAAAGTATCATAAATATTAATTACCTCACAAAAATTATCATCAATTTGGCTATTCCACAAATCCATAATAACTATATTTAATCTTGGATGTAATTTTCTTAAATTTTGATAGCAAACTAATGTATCTGCTTCTTCTTGCATATAAATAATAGCTTGATGAAAATTTTCTTTTAATAAATTTTCTAGCTTAATCAAACTCGTAGGATCAAATTTAAAAAAAGAAATTTGTTCATTCTCTAAGTCTAAGTCTACGCTATCATCATTATAATACACAACACTCAAAGACTCTTTGAAGGTTTTGTTATTATAAATTTTCTTTAAAAAATCTTTCGCAAAAGGTCCATCAGCCAGTAATAAAATCTTATTCATTCACACCTCTAAAATATAAAGCATAATTATAGCAAAGTTATAGTTTATATTTTAAAGTTTTA